>CAZQII010000108.1:0-1770 GCA_964593825.1 uncultured Ruminococcus sp. | reverse complement strand
CCCAGAGGGGCGATGCCTCAAAGGCGTGTCATCCGAAGAAGAGTCATCCTTTCCGACGCGGGCAAAAGAGGCGTGTCATCCTGAGGGGGAGACGAAGTCTCGCGCCGAACCCCGTAAGGGGCGATGCGGAGCGAATGTCCGCATCGGGATCTCGTACCCTCTTTGTTATGTCAGTCAAACGCAACAAATGCCGAGCCCAAAAGACCGTGTCATCCTGAGCGAAAATCGGCGACCGTGCCGATTGGAGCCGAACCCCGCAGGGGCGATGCGGAGCGAACGTCCGCATCGGGATCTCGTACCCTCTTTGTTATGTCAGTCAAACGCACTTTTTCATAAAAACAGCACTCCGCGAGCATTTTCTTCACACGGAGTGCTGCTTTTTTGTTTATCGGGCACGCGTTTTCTTGACACGGGTGCCGTTTTTTCATATTTTCTTTAAGGCAGAATACACCTTTTCGGCGCGCTCGCATATGGCGCTTCTCTCCGCGCCGTCGGCGGCGGTGAAGGGCTTTTTGCTCGGCCTTCCCCACACATTAAAGAGCCTCGGGCCTATCCACTCGTTCCCGTCCGTCGGCTCGAACACGCCCTTCAATATCGAAAGGCACGCCTTGCTCGGGCAAGGAAATATAATTTTCATCGGGTGGCGGATGAGGGCAAAGACGAGCTTCGGATAATGCGCCGTAATATTCGTGAAGCTGATTCCCGGGTGCGTTATCGCAACGGTGCCCCTATACCTTTCGGAGAGCTCCGCCGCGGCATACATAAGATGCCTTTTTGCATTTCCGTAAACCAACGACGCGCGCCTGCGCGAGGAAAAATCCATATCCTCCGCATCGATCTTCGAATAATTATACGCCACACTTCCGACGAACACGGCGCGGCCGCCTTTTTGTAAAAGCGTCGGCAAAAGCTCGCGTGTAATGTAATACGGAGCGACAAAATTGATCTGAAAGACATTGTCAAGCGCTCCCTCGCATTTGCGCCGCTCAATGGCGTAAGCGCCCGCATTATGTATAATGATATCCGGCGCACGCACCTTTAGAGCCTCGACCGCCGCACGCACATCGGACATATCCTCGAGGTCGAGGCGGATGAAGCTTATGTCGATCCCGCAAAACTCGTCTTTCAATTCCGCGATCTGCCGCTCGGTCCTTCCCTCACTCCTGTTCATCAAAATGAGATCGGCTCCCAGTCGCGCAAGATAACGGCAAAGCTCCGAGCCGAGCCCGCCCGTCGAGCCCGTGACGGCAACGAGCCGCCCGCGCAGGCTTTCCGTATTTACGTCGAGCCATTTTTCAATACTCATAAGCAACCTCCCGTTCTCTCTCGGACATAATGGCGATCGCGGCCGATTTCTCGACCGCGATCGTTTTTATAAATTAATCGTTGTAAAACTCTACGAGCTTCTTAAGGCGCTCATACTTAGCCTTGGCCACATTCTCAGCCTTGGCGAAGAGCTCCTTCGCGCGCTCGGGGAATGCCTGGACAAGTCTTGTATATCTTGCCTCTCCGCCGATGAAGTCCTGATAAGAAGCGGTCGGCTCCTTGGAATCGAGCGAGAAGGGATTCTTGCCCTCTGCCTTAAGCGCGGGATTGAATCTGAACATCTGCCAGTATCCTGCCTCGACAGCCTTCTTCATCTCGGCCTGGCAGTTAGCCATTCCGCCCTTGATGGAGTGCATCTCGCACGGAGCATAACCGATGATAAGCGAGGGGCCGTGATATGCCTCAGCCTCGGAAATCGCCTTCAGCGTCTGGTTCATGTCAGCG
>CAZQII010000107.1:0-2275 GCA_964593825.1 uncultured Ruminococcus sp. | reverse complement strand
GTGCCTCCCCATGGCGACCCGGACGGCGCTCAGCAGCTATCAGATGTTCTGGTATCCTTGGGACGACACACAGCAGGCGGCTTGGTGCCGACCTATGCCGAAGCATGACTTCGTTATAAATCTTTCCAACAATCCGATGACGACGTATAAGTACAAAATGCATCAGGAGGATCTCGCACGGCAGTTCAGCAGATGGTACAAAATGTCTCACGGCAATAAAAAGACCGTCTGCCTGCTCGGAATGCGGGCGACCGAATCGCTCCAGCGTTACAGCGGAATAATCAATAAACGGTACGGATATAAGGACGAGTGCTGGATAAGCAATCAGTTCAAGGACGTCTGGGCGGCATCGCCCATGTATGACTGGACGTACTGCGATGTCTGGCATGCATATGCCGTGTACGGATACGACTACAATAAGATCTACGATCTTTATTATATGGCGGGACTCAAGCCCGATCAGATGCGCGTTGCCTCGCCGTTCAACGACTATGCAAAGGACAGCTTGCATTTATACAGGGTCCTCGATCCCGAAATGTGGGCGAGGCTCCTCGGGCGGGTGCAGGGGGCGAATTTTGCCTCGATCTACGGAAGGACGAAGGCGCTCGGCTACCGCTCTCTCTCGTTGCCCGACGGGCACACATGGGAGTCGTACACCATGTTTCTTTTGCAGACCCTGCCGCAAAAGCTGAAGAAGAGCTATATCGAAAAATTCAGAACATCGATGCGATTTTGGCATAATACGGGCGGCGGCCTCAGCGAAGAGGTCATAAACGAGCTCATCGAGCGCGGATACAAGATACGCATCAACGGAGTTTCAAACTATACGATCCAAAGGCTGAGGCGCGTGATCTTTATCGGGAGGATACCCGACAACACCGATGACATTAAGTCGTCGCGCGATCTTCCGAGCTGGAAGAGAATGTGCTATTGTATCCTTAAAAACGACCACACGTGCAGATTCATGGGCTTCGGCCTTACGCGGGAGCAGCAGAGAAGCATCGATATCCTGAAGGAAAAGTACAGAAAGGTTGACGACGATTATGGCATTTAAGAGTCCCGTTTATAATGTAATTTCGGTACCGATAGAAAAGATATGTCCCAATACATACAACCCCAATTCGGTGGCACCGCCGGAGATGAAGCTGCTTTATGACAGCATCAAGCAGGACGGATATACCATGCCGATAGTGTGCTATTACGATAAAGCGGAGGACAAGTATATAATAGTGGACGGATTCCATCGCTACCGTGTCATGCTTGAATATCCCGACATAATGGAAAGGGAAGAGGGCAGATTGCCCGTTTCCGTCATAGACAAGAGCCTCGAAAACAGAATGGCGAGCACCATCAGGCATAACCGCGCCAGAGGCTCGCACAACGTGGATCTGATGAGCAATATCGTAAAGGAGCTACACGAGCTCGGTCGCTCGGACGCATGGATCTCAAAGCATCTCGGAATGGACAGGGACGAGCTCTTGAGGCTTAAGCAGATCACGGGACTTGCGGCGCTGTTCAAGGATATCAGATTCGGCGACTCGTGGATTCCGATAGAGGATGAGACCGATGAGTGCGAGATCGACGGAGATATACGCTCGCTCGTCGAGGAGGAGGACGGCCTGCCCGTATAAAGAAAAACAAAAAAGAACGGACACGCTGACGGTAGGGATGACGAAAGAGGCAATTGTCTCCTTCGCTTCGCACCGAAGCGGGTCCGTTCTTTTGTATTTGCTTTTATCAAAGCTTAACAGCCTCGCCAGAGCATCGGCTGCCGTCGAACATACCGGTCATGTCCGCGGTGTATTCTCCGTTTTCCTCACGGAATCCGACGGAACGCATGAGCGAGCCGTCGTCGGACGCATCGGCCGGGGCACGGCAAATATGTGCGCCGCATCCGTCGATGAAATTCATGGTGGAGCGCCCGAGGATGAACATTGCCTCAAAGTCGCTTTTGCCCGCGGCGGATCGGAGGTCGCTTATGTATCCCTCAGTGCTTATTTCAAATTGCGAGAAGCCTATGACATCGCCGCTGTCACAGTCGCGCATAACGTATGCGAAAAAGCCCTCGCGTGCATGTGAGCCGCAGAGCGCGGCGATCCTTTTTTGCTCCTCGAAGTCCTGAACGGCCGAGATCTTAAACATTTTACGCCCTCTTTGTCGATTTTCTCAGATATTCTGTCTCTTCCGCAGTGAGATAGCGCCATTTTCCGACGGGCAGGCCGTCAAGCTTCAAATTCCCGATCGAGACTCTCGAGAGCCGCTTTACGGTAAGACC
>CAZQII010000106.1:0-2311 GCA_964593825.1 uncultured Ruminococcus sp. | reverse complement strand
CATCTCCACCAAGGAGAGCGTTGACATAATAAGACGCGCAAAGCAAGCCGGCGTGGACATAACCTGCGAAACGGGACCGCATTACCTCACCCTCGACGACTCATGCCTCGGGGAGGACGGAAGATTCAAGATGAATCCCCCGCTCCGAGGAGCGGATGACCGCCGTGCCCTGATCGAGGGACTCCTCGACGGAACGGTGGATATGATCGCCACCGACCACGCCCCCCACTCGGCAGAGGAAAAATCGCGCGGACTCGAAAAGAGCCTCATGGGCGTCGTCGGACTGGAGACCGCGTTCCCCGTGCTCTACACCAAGCTCGTAAAGCCCGGCATGCTCACCCTCGAGCAGCTCGCGGACCTCATGTCAAAGCGACCGAGGGAGCGATTCAAGATCACCTCGGACGTCGGCTTCACGGTCTTCGACGTCGGCGAGGAATATACGGTGGATCCCGACAGATTTCTCTCTAAGGGAAAGAGCTCGCCCTTCACCGGCATGCGCCTGTTCGGCAAATGCCTCGCGACCGTGACGGGCGGAAAAGCGGTTTATCTCGATGAAAAAATTTTAAAATAAATATAAAAAACGGAGGAAAAAAGTATGAGCAAACGCAAGGATTTAAAAAGAATTATGATCATCGGTTCCGGACCGATCGTCATCGGACAGGCGGCGGAATTCGATTACGCCGGCACACAGGCATGCCTGGCGCTCAAGGAGGAGGGCTACGAGGTCATACTCGTAAACTCAAACCCCGCAACGATCATGACCGACACCGCCATCGCGGACAAGGTCTATATGGAGCCTCTGACACTTGAATACATTGCAAAGATCATAAGATATGAGCGCCCCGACGCCATCGTTCCCGGCATCGGCGGTCAGACTGGTCTTAACATGGCGATGCTCCTCGAAAAGAAGGGCATCCTCAAGGAGAGCGGAGTTGCTTTGCTCGGAACCTCCTCGGAGAGCATCGAGCGCGCGGAGGACAGAGAGCTCTTTAAGGAGCTCTGCATGTCGATAGGCGAGCCGGTCATCCCCTCCGATATAGCAAACACCGTCGATCAGGCGGTCGCCGTTGCGGAAAAGATCGGCTACCCCGTCGTTCTTCGCCCCGCATTCACCCTCGGCGGCACGGGCGGAGGATTCGCATATAATGTCGATGAATTAAAGGAGCTCGCGGGTGACGCCCTCTCCGCATCGCCCGTGCATCAGGTCCTCGTCGAGAAGAGCGTACGCGGCTTCAAGGAGATCGAATTCGAGGTCATGCGCGACAGCGCGGACAACGCGATCACCATCTGCGGCATGGAGAACATCGACCCCGTCGGCGTCCACACGGGCGACAGCATGGTCGTTGCCCCCATCATGACCCTCTCCGATCACGACCTCAAGATGCTCAACGACTCCGCGATCAAGCTCATCAAGGAGCTTAAGATAGAAGGCGGCTGCAACGTGCAATTCGCCCTCAACCCCAACTCGTCCGAGTATTACCTCATCGAGGTCAACCCCAGAGTTTCGAGGAGCTCCGCCCTCGCCTCCAAGGCGTCGGGCTACCCGATCGCGCGCGTTACCGCGAAGATTGCCGTCGGCATGACCCTCGACGAGATAGAGGTCGCGGGCACGAAGGCTTCATTTGAGCCGAGCCTCGACTACATCGTTGCGAAGTTCCCGCGCTTCCCGTTTGACAAATTCACCTCCGTTCCGAACAAGCTCGGCACGCAGATGAAGGCAACGGGCGAGTGCATGGGCATAGGCTCCAACCTCGAGGAGTGCGTGCTTAAGTCCGTGAGATCCCTCGAGATCGGCGTCTGCCACCTTCACATGCCGAAATTCGACAAAAAGTCGGATGCGGAAATGCTCGAGTACCTCAAGGAGTTCCACGACGACAACGCATTCGTCATCACCGAGCTGCTCCGCCGCGGTCACAGCGTCGATGAGCTCCATGCGATCACGATGATCACTCCCTTCTTCCTCGAGTCGTTCAAGAAGATAACCGACATGGAAAAGGCCCTCTCCGATCATAAAGAGGACAAAAAGCTCCTCGCCGAGGCGAAGAAGATGGGCTTCTCCGATAAGTACATCGCCCGCCTTTGGGGCACGAGCGAGCTCGCCGTCTCCGATTTCAGAAAAGCGGCCGGCATTACCCCCGTGTTCAAGATGGTCGACACCGCGCATGTCGGCGCATATATCCCGTATTTCTACTCCTCCTACACCGGCGAGAACAAATCCGTCCTCACCGACAGAAAGAAGGTCATCGTCCTTGGCTCCGGCCCCATCCGCATCGGTCAGGGCGTTGAGTTCGACTATTCCACCGTCCACGCC
>CAZQII010000105.1:0-2359 GCA_964593825.1 uncultured Ruminococcus sp. | reverse complement strand
AACGCTCTGCAAGCGCACCGTGACCGATCTCACGGCGTCCGGGGCTTCTCTGTGCCTTTGCCTCACCGGTCGAGTAGCCGGGCATGTTGTAATGGTGCATATATCTCTTGGTCTCCTCGTCATCGAGTCCCTCGAGCTTCTGTGCGTCGGAAAGCGTTCCGAGCGTGGCGATTGTAAGCACCTGTGTCTGTCCTCTGGTGAAAAGACCCGAGCCGTGGACGCGCGGAATAACTCCTACCTCTGCCGCGAGAGGACGGATCTCATCCATTCTTCTTCCGTCTACGCGCTTCTTGTCAACGAGGAGCCAGCGGCGGACGATCTTCTTCTGGATCTTGTATATGAGCTCGGGGAGAACGACCTTGATGTCGGGATACTTCTCCTCGAAGCGAGCCGCGATATCGTCGATTATGGGCTGCATCTTTGCGTCGCGGACATTCTTGTCATCGGTGTCAAGAGCCTCCATGACATCCTTCTCGCAATATGCGAATATTTCGTCGAACATATCGTGGTCAAGCTCTCCGGATGCATACGAGAACTTCGGCTTTCCGATCTCGGCAACGATGCCGTTGATAAATTCAACAAGCTTCTTTATTTCCTCATGTGCGATCATGATCGCATCGTACATCGTTTCGTCGGAGACCTCATTTGCGCCAGCCTCTATCATAACGACCTTTTCTGCGGATGCGGCAACGGTAAGCTCAAGGTCGCTGTGCTTTCTCTGCTCCGCCGTCGGGTTTACGACGATTTTTCCGTCAACGAGTCCCATGAACACGCCGCCAATCGGGCCGTTCCACGGAATGTCGGAAATGGAGAGAGCAACGGACGCACCGATCATCGCGGTGATCTCGGGCGAGCAATCGGGATCCACAGACATTATCGTAAGGAGGAGCGAAACGTCGTTGCGCAGATCCTTAGGGAAAAGAGGTCTTATGGGACGGTCGATAACGCGGCCGGCAAGCACTGCCTTCTCGGTGGGCTTACCCTCGCGCTTCAAAAATCCGCCGGGAATCTTTCCGACAGCATACATCTTTTCGTCATAATCGACAGAGAGCGGAAGGAAATCTATTCCCTCTCTCGGCGAAGCGGATGCCGTTGCACATGCGAGAACGGTCGTCTCACCGTAACGGATCATTACCGATCCGTTTGCAAGTCCGGCGACCTTGCCCGTCTCTATAACAAGCGGTCTGCCGGCGAGCTCGTAATTGTAGACTCTGTAAGAGTCAAATGTTTTGTAGCGTTCTACCATTTTATTTTTCCTCCGTTTTTTTGCGAAAAACGCGGCGAACATAGCACTTAAATACCCCCCCGACATGCGGGTCGGCGGCATATTTAACTGCTACTTTCGCTAAATTTCTCGCTTTTTAATAAAAGTAATGCATTTTGCAAGAAACGGGAACGAAAAAGCCGTTCCCGTTTTCTTATCGAAAAAGTCCGGGAAAGTAACGCGCGAAAACGGAATTACTTTCTGAGACCGAGTCTCTTAATTACTGCTCTGTATCTCTCGATATCCTTCTTTGCAAGATAATTAAGGAGCTGCTTTCTGTGGCCGACCATCTTGGAAAGACCTCTCTGAGAGTGGAAATCCTTAGGATTCTTCTTCATATGCTCTGTGAGGGTGTTGATCCTGTCCGTGAGGATAGCGACCTGAACCTCGGGCGAGCCGGTGTCTCTCTCATTGATCTTGTACTCTTCAATGATGGCGGTTTTTGTTTCCTTAGAAATCATTTTTCTTCACCTTTCTTTATTTTTTTCTCCTTAAGCTCAGTAGCGTGCGGGTGAAAAGCACAAAGCCACGCAAAGGATATCTTCCCAAACGGAGCACAGGCCATACACAAAACCAAACCAAAGGCTAAAGTATTATATCATATTTTTCTCTGTTTGTAAAGAGCTTTTAAGAAAATATTTTTATTTGTTGCAAAAAACTTTAAAAACGGAGTAAAAAACAGGTATGATCCCATCCTTTGCGGCATATAATAAAACGGAATGAAAAGAACGGGAAGGCAAAAAATCGCCTGCCCTTCCCCGGAAAATTCGGAATTTTTTTGTTCATTTTAAAGAAAACTTGCAAAATGGGCTTGACAATTACCGAAAAAGGTGTTATAATTGATAAGCACAATGCGGAAGACATGTGGCCGCTCATGCCGGAATGGCGGAATTGGCAGACGCTCGGGACTTAAAATCCCGTGAGATTTATTCTCGTACCGGTTCGACCCCGGCTTCCGGCACCATACAGTATCGCGGGATGGAGCAGCTTGGTAGCTCGTCGGGCTCATAACCCGAAGGTCGTGAGGTTCAAATCCCACTCCCGCAACCATGTTGTGTTGACGAAATAGATGCCAACACGAAAACCCCAGATGTC
>CAZQII010000104.1:0-2433 GCA_964593825.1 uncultured Ruminococcus sp. | reverse complement strand
CGCGCATACGTTTACGGCGCAATGCGTCTTACCGGTGCGGCAGATCCGCTGAAGCCGATCTCGGAAACTCTTGAGGGAAAGCTTCCGCAGAGAAAAATAGTTACCACCGCGGCAGCGGGATATTCCTCTTACGGAAACCAGATCGGACTTGCCACCGGCATCGTCGATGAGATCTATCACGACGGCTATGCCGCAAAGCATATGGAGGTCGGTGCGGTCATCGCGGCGGCTCCCGCGGAAAATGTAAGGCGTGAGGTGCCGCAGGACGGCGACATCGTCATCCTCCTCGGCGGACGTACGGGAAGAGACGGATGCGGCGGTGCGACCGGCTCCTCCAAATCTCATAACCTTAAGTCGCTCGAGAGCTGCGGCGCCGAGGTGCAGAAGGGAAATGCCCCCGAGGAAAGAAAGATCCAGCGTCTGTTCAGAAACAAGGATGTCTCGAGAATGATAAAGCGCTGCAACGACTTCGGCGCAGGCGGCGTCTCCGTTGCGATCGGCGAGCTGGCCGACGGACTTGAAATAGACCTGAATGCGGTGCCCAAGAAGTATGACGGACTTGACGGCACCGAGCTTGCGATCTCGGAATCGCAGGAGAGAATGGCGGTAGTAATAGATCCGAAGGACTGCGAGCTGTTTCTTGCTCTCGCGGACGCGGAGAACCTCGAGGCGACCGTTGTCGCTAAGGTAAAATCCGAGAAGCGCCTGACGATGACCTGGAACGGAAAGACGATAGTTGACATTTCCCGTGAATTCTTGAACTCCAACGGCGCGGAAAAGCATATAAGCATCGAAGCTCCCAAGATCAAGAGCATTGATAAAAAAACCTGTGAAAGCTTCACGGCGGGAATGACCGATGTTGCCACCGGACTCAACACCTGCTCGAAGCGCGGACTCTCCGAGCGCTTCGACTCTACCATCGGCGCGGGAACCGTGCTGATGCCTTTCGGCGGTAAATATCAGCGCACCCCCATTCAGGCGATGGTTCAAAAGATATCCGTAGAAAAGAAGCACACCGATCTCGCATCATTTATGTCCTGGGGCTACAACCCCGACATCTCGTCCGCAAGCCCGTATCACGGCGCTTATCTTGCGGTTGTCGAATCCGTTGCAAAGCTTGTTGCCACCGGCGCGGAGTTCAAGGACGTTTATCTTACGTTCCAGGAATATTTCGAAAAGCCGATGAAGGATTCCAAGAGATGGGGCAAGCCGCTTGCCGCCCTGCTCGGTGCGTTCAAGGCTCAGATGGAGCTGGGTGTTGCGGCAATAGGAGGAAAGGACTCGATGAGCGGCAGCTTTGAGAAGCTCGATGTCCCTCCGACCTTGATCTCGTTTGCCGTAACCACGGACCGTGTTGACAATGTAATCTCCCCCGAATTTAAGAAGGCGGGCACCCGTGTTGCAATATTGGAGCCCGAATACGATGAAAACGGCCTTCCGAGAACAGAGTCGCTCACCGCACTTTTTGCGCAGGTTACTGCCCTCATGAGGGAAGGCAAGGTTCTTGCCGCATATACTCCCACTATCGGCGGCGCGGCAGAGGCCGTCATGAAGATGGCAATGGGCAACGGATTCGGATTTGAATTCGATCCCGCCCTTGAGCTCTCCGATATATTTGCATACAAGTACGGTTCGTTCATAATCGAGACCTCCGATGTGTCGGTCGGACGCACGCTCGGTCATGTAACCGATGACGGAATGTTCACCTATAAGGGCGAGACCGTCAAGACCGCGGACATCAATTCCGATTACGAAAGCAAGCTCGAGAGCGTTTATTCCTGCAACATCGGATATCCCAAGATGGCGCCGGAAACTGTAAGCTTCAAGGCGGAAAAGAGGGTGGCACCGGCGGTCAAGGTCACAAAGCCCAAAGTTCTTATCCCCGTATTCCCCGGCACCAACTGCGAGTACGATTCGGCAAAGGCAGTTACGGATGCGGGCGCGGATGCTGAGATCTTCGTAATCAACAATCTGACGGCCGACGGCATTAAGAGAAGCGCGGAGAAATTCGCAAAGAAAATAGGCGAGTCGCAGGTCATCTTCGTTCCCGGCGGATTCTCCGGCGGAGACGAGCCCGACGGATCTGGTAAATTCATCACCGCATTCTTCCGCGGAGAGATAGTAAAGAACGCGGTCGGCGAGCTGCTCGACCGTCGCGACGGACTTATGTGCGGAATTTGCAACGGCTTCCAGGCTCTCATAAAGCTCGGACTCCTGCCTTACGGCAAGATCATCGACACGGACGAGAATTGCCCGACGCTCACGTTTAACAATATCGCACGCCACCAGTCGAAGATCGTGCGTACGCGTATTGCGTCGAACATGTCGCCGTGGCTCGCGCTGACCGAGGTCGGTGAGATATACAATGTTCCGATCTCGCACGGAGAGGGAAAATTCCTCGCCGATGAAAAAACGCTGGCTCAGCTTATCGCA
>CAZQII010000103.1:0-2506 GCA_964593825.1 uncultured Ruminococcus sp. | reverse complement strand
TACTAAATGCAACCCCTTCTGCTACTGTTGCTTTTACTTTGAGAATTTACGTTTTCCACAATTTAATTCCCCGAAAGAGATTGACAAAGGTAAAAAAATATGCTATAATAACCACTGCAGTCGGCAAACGGTCAAGTATAGGGGTATCGCCAAGCGGTAAGGCAAAGGACTTTGACTCCTTTATTCGTAAGTTCGAATCTTGCTACCCCTGCCAAGATCCCCGAGGGCGCATGCCTTTGGGGATCGTTTATTTTAATCGCCGTCACTCGTAGCCGATGTGACACGGATCACAAATTCAAGGATCAAAGAAAGCTTACGTTAGCTATGGAAAAGATAAGAGAACAAAGCAATTATTTCGGGACGGAAAAGATCTCGCGGATCCTAATCAAGACGGCTCCGCCCGTCATGCTGGCCCAGCTTATTCAGGCACTTTATAATATTGTAGACAGCGTTTTTGTCGGTCGCCTCTCGGATTCGGGACTTACCGCCCTTTCTATAGTCTATCCCCTGCAGCTTCTGATGATAGCCTTCGCGGTCGGTGCCGGAGTCGGCATAAACACCGTCATGGCGTCCAAGCTCGGCATCGGCGAGGAAAAAGCCGCGCAGGAATACGCGGGAATCGCGGCACCGCTCGCGGTCGCGATGTGGGCAATCTTCGCCGCCGTATGCTATGCGATAATGCCGTTTTTCGCGAGGGTTTCGACCAGTGACGCCGATATAATCGCGGACGTAACGGTCTACGGAAGGATCGTCTGCGTCTTCAGCCTCGGTATCTTTCTCGAAAGCGCGTGGTCAAAGGTCATACAGGCAAAGGGTGATATGAAAACGCCGATGCTGGCGCAGATCCTCGGCGCCGTTACAAACATCGTTCTCGATCCGCTCCTGATATTCGGCCTCCTCGGTCTGCCGCGCATGGGCATCGCCGGTGCGGCGGTTGCAACGGTCGCGGGTCAGGTCGTTGCCGCGCTGACGGTAATGAAGCGCGGACTGCACAGATCTCCCCCGATTAAAAAATATCCGCCGTACATAAGAAAAATATTTCATTTCGGACTGCCGAACATTTTAATGCAATCGGCATATACGTTTTACATCTTCGGGCTGAATGTCATTCTTTCCGGCTTTTCAGACGCAGCGGTGACCACCCTCGGCCTTTATTATAAATGGCAGACATTCTTCTTCATTCCCATCGGCGCAATGCAGACATGCATCGTTCCGGTGATAAGCTTCAATTATTCCGCGGGCAATCTTGCCCGGTGTAAAAGGACGGTCAACGAATCCATTCTTTTCGGCTTTGTTCTGATGTTTTTGGGCACGCTGTGCTTCAACATAATTCCCGAGCCCATGCTGCGCTTCTTTTCCTCGGACGAGGAGGTCATAAAAATAGGCATCGTCGCTTTCCGCATAATAGGCTGGAGCTTCATTCCTCTTGTCACCTCCCTGACCTACCCCGTTTTGTTCCAGGCTGTCGGCGAGAGCCTGAGAAGCGCTGTGCTGACCGTCATTAGGACCGTCGTGCTGTTCGTTCCGCTCGGATATCTGTTCTCACTCATCGGGCTCGATTATTTCTGGCTCACCTACCCGATAACGGACGGCATCACATCCGCCGTCGGCTTCGTAATGTACCGCCGATTCTTTAAAAGGCATACAAGCGCGCCTATATTGCGTTAATTTATCTTATCCGCCCTTTTGCTCCGTGCCGCTCGGCACGGAGCTTTCTTATATATTTCTATCTTGAAGGCATACTCGAAGATGGTTGCTTCGGCGAGATTTATATACATTATAGCTTTTTAACGTACAAAATCTTTATAAATCGAATTTTGTCAGTTTTAGGACTGACATTTTTGTTGACAAAGTTCTTTTTGTATGCTATAATATGCATAGAATATTAAACGGAGGCGCTTTTATGATCTTAAGACAAGCTTATCTTGACCAAATAATTCCGCTTATTGATAAAAATTTAATTAAGGTTTTAACGGGCGTTCGCCGCTCGGGCAAGACCGTTCTTCTTTCGCAAATTCAAGATCATCTTTTGGAGAGAGGCGTTTCGGAGAACAATATAATCAATATAAGTCTTGAATCCAAGAAAAACAAAAAGTATAAGGATGGCGATGTACTGTACGACCATCTGCTTTCCGTCTGTGAAGCTACCGAGGAAAAGACCTATATTTTTCTTGATGAAATACAGGTTGTCAGCAAGTGGGAGGAGGTTGTTTCCTCACTGCTTGTCGACGTAGACTGCGATATCTATATTACCGGCTCTAACTCAAAGCTGCTATCGGGCGAGCTTGCAACTCTGATTGCCGGTCGGTATATCCAAATCCACATTTATCCGTTCACGCTGTCGGAAGCAAAGGCAATACAGAAGCAGAACGGTAAATACACAACTGATGAGGCTCTTTTTACGGATTATTTGCGCTACGGCGGATTACCTATGCGTTTTTCACTTGAAGATATCTCGCTTGAGCCGTATCTCTCCGACACCTACGATGCAATAGTGGTAAAGGAT
>CAZQII010000102.1:0-2614 GCA_964593825.1 uncultured Ruminococcus sp. | reverse complement strand
CCCTTGAGTATCTCAAGCGCGGCGGGCTCATATCCCGGGGCGATTATACCGTCGGACACCTCGCGCGCGATCATTTTCGCGGTCGTTACGTCGCATACGTCGGAGAGTGCGACCCAATCGCCGAAGGAGCACATTCTGTCCGTGCCTCTCGCTCTTGCGTAAGCGCAGGCGAGCGGGGACGCGTCAAGCCCATCTATGTCGTCGACAAAGCACGCACGCTTAAGCCTGTCCGACAGGGGGATGCCCACTGCGGCCGATGTAGGGCTCACGTGCTTGAATGATGTCACGGCGGGGAGACCGAGCGCGGTCTTAAGCTCCTTAACGAGCTGCCACGAATTGAAGGCATCGAGGAAATTGATGTATCCGGGTCTGCCGTTGAGGATCTTTATCGGAAGCTCCGATCCGTCGTTCATGTATATTTTTGCCGGCTTCTGATTCGGGTTGCAGCCGTATTTAAGTTCGAATTCCTTCATCGCACACCTCACGCATTTTTATTTACGATTCTTGTTTCTGATTCACCGCTTGCGATATCGATATATCTGACGAACAGCGAGACCTTGTTGTCTGCATTGAGATTCTCCCAGATCATATCCGTCAGGCTGTCGATATCCGCATCGGGGAGCTCAAGCGTTTTGGGCTCTCCTTCGAATGAAGGAAGAGGATCGCCAGCACCGTTGTACGTATGTATAAACTTCGCTCTGCCTGCGATCGGATTCGAATAAGCGTAAGTAAATCTCTCACACGATGAGCCGTCGCCCTCCGCGCTCTTGAGAATTGACATTGCAAAATTCATTCCGCCGGGCTCGCGGCGTATTATTCCGGAGATCCTCGGCGTGAAGTTGGGGGCATCGTCCTCAAACTCGCGTGTGCGGAGCGCCTGCTCAAAGGTCAGCTGCTTATCCATGAGATCGTATACCGTGTCGGTCTGATCTCCGTTCGTGATTATCGTTTTGTTTCCAAGCACGCGGACGGGATAGTAGATTATAAGATGCGGATCGGTCATCTTGGACTCGTCATACGCCTTGGTCCTTACGGCATCGCCCTCTCGGACGAAGACGCGGTTACGGCTGTTCTCGCTTCTGCCCATGATAAAATACGCACTCACCGCTTTTTTGCCGTCGGCACTTTTACCTATGATTATGCCCCTGCCGTGGTAAGCAAGAGAATTAAGCTCGTCCTTTATTGTAGAAACCCTCATGTCTCTGTTCTCCTTCTGATATATACTTTGTTTTCCCTGACCGTGATGCGTCCGTCGCAAAACAGCCTTACCGCCTCGGGCAGGATCTTCCATTCCGCCTCGCGCATGATCCTTTGCTGGAGCGTCTCGGGAGTGTCATCCTCGAGGACCTCGACCGCGCGCTGAAGAACTATCGGTCCGGCGTCGCATTCCGGAGTTACGATATGGACCGTCGCGCCCGATACCTTTACACCCTTTGCGAGAGCCGCCTCATGCACGTGCAGACCGTAAAACCCCTTGCCGCAGAACGAGGGAATGAGCGCGGGGTGAACATTAAGTATTCTGTTCGGAAAGCTGTTGTATACCTGCTCGTCTATGATCGTCAAAAAGCCCGCAAGGACCACAAGCTCGGTCCCCTCCGACACAAGCAGGTCGGAAAGTGCGCGGGAGTAGTCAGCGATAGACGGATAGTCCTTGCGCGACAGAACCCGTGCGGGAATCCCGTGCCTTGCCGCACGCTCGAGCGCATATGCCTCGGGATTTGACGAAACCACAAGACCTATTTTCCCGCATCCGAGCTCGCCTCTCGCCTCCGCGTCGATGAGCGCCTGAAGATTCGTGCCACCGCCGGAGACAAGGACGGATATTTTCGTGCTTTTTTCTCCCATCAGTAAAGCACCACGCCGTCGTCGCCCTTAACGATCTCGCCTATTACGTAGGCGTCGTCGCCGTGCGCCCTCAGGATCTCAAGAGCCGTGTCAACATCCTCCGGAGCAACGACAACGCTCATGCCGACACCCATATTATACGTGTTGAACATATCGCGCTCGGGGATATTTCCGAACCTTTGTATCAGATCGAATATGGGGAGAACACGCACGGAATCCTTTTTGATCCTCGCGCCGAAGCCGTCGGGGATGGAGCGCGGAATGTTCTCGTAAAATCCGCCGCCGGTGATGTGGGAGATACCCTTAACGGCGACCCTTTCAAGCAGCGCGAGTATCGATTTTACATATATTCTCGTGGGGGTGAGAAGAGTTTCGCCTATCGTTTTGCCGCCGAGCTCGTCGCGGGGGACATAAAGCTCGGGATTGTTGCTGTCTATATCAAAAACCTTTCTGCAGAGCGAGAAGCCGTTCGAATGGATACCGGTGGAAGGAAGCGCGATTATTACATCCCCCTCCTTCATTCTCTTGTTGTCGATCATCTTCTTTTTGTCAACGATTCCGACCGCAAATCCCGCAAGGTCATAATCATCGACCGGCATAAGACCGGGGTGCTCCGCGGTCTCACCGCCTATCAGAGCCGCGCCGGACTGAACACAGCCCTCGGCAACGCCGCTGACGATGGAAGCTATCTTTTCCGGAATGTTTTTGCCGCATGCAATGTAATCCAGGAAGAAGAGGGGCCTTGCTCCGCAGCAGATAATGTCGTTCA
>CAZQII010000101.1:0-2661 GCA_964593825.1 uncultured Ruminococcus sp. | reverse complement strand
GGGTACGAGATCCCGATGCGGGCGTTCGCTCCGCATCGCCCCTGCGGGGTTCGGCTACAAGTGCCGCGGCGCGTCACTTTCCGCTCAGGATGACATGTCTTTAAGGCATCGCCTTTTGGGTTCGGCTACGCTTGGAGTTTTGCTCCATGCTTCGTATCAGGATGACATGTCTTTGATGCGAGGGGAAATTCATATGGCAATATTAACAAATCTTTTTGTGTAAATTGCCGTTTTTGCTATAATTTATTGATTTTTCTAAATTAGAATGGTATAATTAAAGCGATGACAAACGTCAAAGTAAAATTTGATGTGTAAGCGTCGAAAACTTTATTAAAGAAAGGAAAAAGAAAATGAAAAAGAGAATAATTTCTCTCTTCCTTGCGGTTGTGATGCTGTTCTCGTGCATGTCACTGAACATTTTTGCGGCCGAGAAGACCGGCGACGGCGAGGGAGAAGCGGAGGTTGCACCCGGTACGGTGGTGTCGAGTACGCTCGAATCTCATTCCGAGAGCTTCATCCAGGAAAAGATCAACTCCGTTAAGACATCGGGTACGACAGCCTTTTATTACGGCTCGAGCGGCGCCATAAGTGACACCGGCAACGTGCTTAAATGGGAGAACGGCAAGATCGTCAGAACGACCGGAAAGGCAACGGACGCTAAGATCCAGTTCACCATAAATGCAGGTGCCAGTGGCAGAAATGCGCTTACGGCGGCAAACGTTAAAGCACTCGGCAGCCTGATCGGTGCGTCGTTTGTTTTTCAGTCCGACTTTTATTTCGGTGAATCGTTTACGGGTGCTCGGTACTTCCAGCTGACCGACTATTACGGAAACAACAAGGGCGCCGGTTATAACGGAAATAAGCACATACTTACAACAGACGGAATGATGCCGTTTTTGATAGAGGTCGACGCGGACATGAACCTCAAGCACAACGGCACGGTGGTATGCACGCTTGAGCGCAATACCGAGTACACCATCGCGGTGAAGGCGGATCCCTCCGTGCTCAACGCGGACGAGGGCATCTACGGTACGGCGACGATTTACGTAAACGGCGAGGACAAGGGCAAATACAGCCTGCTCGAAAAGGAATGCCACGAATGCCTCATCATCGATCCGACCGTTCCTTATGCGATCCAAACATGGAGCGCAGACACAAATCCGTGGACTTCTGACGGAAAGCTCAAGGAGGGCTCGACAGTTTATTACTATGCCGAGGAACTCCCCTCCAACGAGACGATAGCAGCTTATATCAATGCAAACGGCCTTTATGCCGAGACGCTCACCGCGGATGACATCGGCACGAAGATAAAGGCGGAGGCAACGGGCAGAGAGTTCAACGGTGTTCAGTCGCTTGTGCTCGGCTTTGTCCGTGGGGTACAGGACGGTGCGGATATGCCCGCCAAGAACGGCGAGACGGCGGCATACACGATGGACAACATAATGCTCTACTATACCGATGCGGATACTGCATATGTAAACGTTTCGGGTCACACGCTCGTTAAGAGCTCGCACACTCACGACTTCTCGAAGGCGACGACCGAGGTCACCTACACTTGCACGACCTGCGGCGGAACGAAGACCGTTGCGGAGACGCTCGATGCGAACGGCGACAGGATCTGCGACCTTTGCGTTGCGGAGCTTGACCTTGATTTGGGCGACGGCCCGCTCTCGATCGAGGAGCTCAAGAGCATGCTCGAGGCGGATGACGTGCTCTACATGAACGATCTCAACGGAACGCTGGCGAACAACTGGGGCTTCGGCGGAGTTTTCAACAACGGAGCCGGTGCGTTCAGACGCGTGGACAACAGCTATATCACGATAGGCAAGCCCACCACGGCGAAGGATAAGTATGATGAGTACCTTCAGATAAACCTCAGCGGAAACGGCACGTATGGCGAGCTTAAGCCTTACCCCGTTGAGCACTGGGATGAGCTTAAGGGCAAGTCCTACGTTATGTCGGCGGATGTCATGATCCCGAAGAATTCGGCGATCGCGGACTTCGCGGATCTCGGAACTATCTTTAGAACCATGTCGTATGCAACCCATTTAGCGACGGGCGACGTTGTGGCATGGAATCCCATAATGATCGGCGCGGACGGAACGGTGTATTACTGTGACGGAAGCCTGGGAGAAGGGGGCGATTACGTTGCGACGGAATATAAGCTCACGCTTGATGAGTTCCACACAGTTGCTGTATATCACACACCCGCGGACAACACATTCAGCGTATTTGTTGACGGCAGGTGCATCGTAAAGGGTGCAACGGCGATCGCCAAGGCGGGTCAGGACAGATTCAATTTCGGCGAAAAGACGCTCGAAAACGTGAACGGAAAGTCTTATACGATAACGGGCACGGGTGCGGATTGCTGGATACCGAGCATCATAAGAACTCCTCAGATAACGGGCACCGCGGCACCCGATCGCGATGCGATCTCGCTCGATAATTATAAGGTATATTACACCGACGATTTCTTCGAGCATTATCACGAGGGCATCGTATCGCATACGCACGACCTCGAAAACGGCGAGAACAACATCACCTACACCTGCTCTTGGTGCGGCAAGAAGACCGAGTTTACTCTTCCGATGTCCGACTCCAAGATCGAGGGCGGAACGATGACGGTAGAGGAGCTTAAGGCACTGGTCGGCGACTCGTTTA
>CAZQII010000100.1:0-2883 GCA_964593825.1 uncultured Ruminococcus sp. | reverse complement strand
AAAAAAATTAATAAAAGCCCTTGACAAATGAAAATATAAGTAGTATAATTTATCCATAAACCGAAGAGAAAGAGTAAGTAAGTGCATTTTTCCCGTTCAAGAGAGCCGCCGGCCGGTGTGAGTGCGGTACGTGAGCTTGCGCCGAATGGTCTTTCGAGGGCGGGCAGAAGGCGGACGGATCCGCTGTGTATGCTGCGACGGGGGCAACCGTTATATTGCAAATGTATAGTTTGTACATTAAGGAGGCTCAGCCTCGAAACGGGTGGCACCGCGGAAGTTGTATTTTCGCCCCGGACATGGGTTATATCCTATGTTCGGTTTTTTTTGTTTTTACCGCCCTTCGGCTGAAAAATTTACCCTCCTTGAAGGAAAGGAAAAAATCATGAACAAGTACAGTGAATTTGAAAACTATCTGAAGGAATATCCTTCAAAGGACGGATATTTCGGCGAGTACGGCGGAGCGTTTCTGCCGCCGGAGCTCGAAAAGGTGTTCAAGGAGGCGGACGATGCTTACGAGGCGATCTGCCACTCCGCGAAGTTTATAAGCGAGCTGCGCAGGATCAGGAAGGAATTTCAGGGTCGCCCGACGCCGGTCTATCACTGCGAGCGCCTTTCGCAGCTTTTCGGTAACTGTCAGATATATCTGAAGAGAGAGGACCTCAACCACACCGGCGCGCACAAGCTCAACCACTGCATGGGCGAGGGACTGCTCGCGAAATACATGGGCAAAAAGAAGCTTATCGCCGAAACAGGTGCGGGTCAGCACGGTGTTGCGATCGCGACGGCGGCGGCGTATTTCGGAATGGAGTGCGACGTTTACATGGGCGAGGTGGATATAGAGAAGCAGCATCCGAACGTCGTGAGAATGAAGATGCTCGGCGCGAATGTCATCCCCGTAACGCACGGACTCAAGACACTGAAGGAGGCTGTCGACGCGGCGTTTGACGCATATCTCAGAGAATACAAGACGGCTATTTATTGCATAGGCTCGACTCTCGGCCCGCATCCGTTCCCGAAGGTGGTGCGCGATTTCCAGTCCGTTATAGGAATAGAGGCGAGGGAGCAGTTTCTCGAAATGACGGGCATCATGCCGGACGCGATATGCGCGTGTGTCGGCGGCGGCTCGAACTCGCTCGGTCTGTTTACCCCGTTCCTCGCCGATCCCGTTGAGATCTACGGCGTTGAGCCGCTCGGAAGAGGAGAGGGAATAGGCAACAACGCGGCAACCATAAAATACGGTACAAAGGGACAGCTCCACGGCTTCAAGAGCTATTTGCTCCAGGATGATGCGGGCGAGCCGCTCCCCGTTTATTCGATCGCCTCGGGGCTTGATTACCCGGGTGTCGGCCCCGAGCATGCACTGCTCCGTGATCTCGGCAGAGTTAAGTACGAGACCGCGAGCGACGAGGAGGCGATGGAGGCATTCTTCCTGCTTTCTCACTTCGAGGGCATCATACCGGCAATAGAGAGCTCGCATGCACTCGCATTTGCCATAAAGTATGCGAAGGAGCACCAAAAGGGTGGCTCAATCCTCGTCTCTCTTTCCGGAAGAGGCGACAAGGATGTGGATTACGTCTACGAGAAGTACGGCTGCGGCGAGAGATTCCTTGAAAAGTATCTGAAGTAACCGGTTTTTTGAGTGCGAATAAAATACCTATATAATATAAATGGAGGAAATTTAAAATGCAGAAGTTGAAGGTTGGCATAATCGGCGCGACGGGAATGGTCGGTCAGAGATTTATCATGCTTCTGAACGAGCACCCTTATTTTGAGATCAGCGCGCTTGTCGCGGGTCCGAGATCCGCGGGGAAGAAGTATTCCGATGCCGTTGACGGAAGATGGAAGATGAAGAGCGCCTGCCCCGAGAATATTTTGAATATGAATGTTATTTCGTCCGACGATGTGGAGAAGGTCGGCGAGCTTGTCGATTTTGTATTCTGTGCGGTCAATATGACGAAGGCGGAGACGAAGGAGCTCGAGGAGAGATACGCAAAGGCGGAGATCCCCGTTGTCTCGAATAACTCGGCGAACAGATGGACCCCGGATGTCCCGATGGTGATCCCCGAGATCAACAACGCGCACCTCGAGGTCATAGAGGCGCAGAGAAAGAGACTCGGAACCAAGCGCGGCTTTATCGCGGTAAAGCCGAATTGCTCGATCCAGTCGTACGTGCCACCGCTCTCCGCACTTTTGAAGTACGGTATAAAGGAGGTCGTTGCCACGACTTATCAGGCTATAAGCGGCGCGGGCAAGACGTTTAACGAGTGGCCCGAGATGGTCGACAATCTTATTCCTTATATCGGCGGAGAAGAGGAAAAGAGCGAGAAGGAGCCGCTCAGAGTGTGGGGAACCGTTGAAAACGGCGAGATCGTTCCCGCAAAGGCTCCCGTGATCACGACACAGTGCCTGAGAGTTCCCGTCACGGACGGACATATGGCGGCGGTGTTCGTAAAATTCGAGAACAAGCCCACAAAGGAGCAGATCCTCGCAGACTGGAAGGCATATGCCGGAAGACCGCAGGAGCTCGGACTCCCCTCGGCGCCGAAGCAGTTCATAACCTATTTCGAGGAGGATAACAGACCTCAGACCGGCGTGGATCGTGATCTTTACGGCGGAATGGGCATTTCTGTCGGACGCCTGCGCGAGGATACCGTATACGATTATAAGTTTGTCGGTCTGTCGCATAACACGCTCAGAGGCGCGGCGGGCGGAGCGGTGCTCATCGCGGAGCTCCTTTACAGAGAAGGATACCTTACGGTGAAGTAATAAAATAGGTAAGCCGGGGGCCTTGAATGATATAAATGCACAGAAAGGCTCCCGCTTTTCCCTCAAAAACCGTACAAAAGGTCGAAAAAGCGAAAAAGAGCAAAAAAGTTTCGAAAA
>CAZQII010000099.1:0-3047 GCA_964593825.1 uncultured Ruminococcus sp. | reverse complement strand
AGGGCGCCTACAACATCGTCGAGATCGATCCCGATTATGTGCCGGCAGAGCAGGAAACGAAGCAGGTCTTCGGCATAACCTTCGAGCAGGGCAGAAACAATTTCAAAATAGACGCACAGCTGCTTAAGAATACGGTCACGGAAAATAAGGATATCCCCGAGACCGCCGTGCGTGATCTTATAATCGCGCTTATCACACTGAAATATACGCAGTCCAATTCCGTTTGCTTTGCCGTTGACGGGCAGGCGATCGGCGTCGGCGCGGGACAGCAGTCGAGGGTGCACTGCACGAGGCTCGCCGGCGGAAAGGCAGACACGTGGTTCCTCCGTCAGTGTGACAAGGTGCTTGATCTGCCGTTCAAGCCCACGCTCGGCAGACCGGACAGAGACAATGTAATAGACGGATATATAAATCAAAACGAAGAGGATGTCTGCGCGGAGGGCGTATGGCAGAAATATTTCACAAAGAGGCCGCAGCCCTTCACAAAGGAAGAGCAGAGGGCATATCTTGACACGGTCGACGGCGTTGCACTCGGCTCCGACGCGTTTTTCCCGTTCGATGACAATATCGAGCGTGCGAAGAAGTCCGGCGTAAGATACATAGCCGAGCCCGGCGGATCGATCCGTGACGACGCGGTCATCGACTGCTGCAATAAATACGGCATAGCGATGGCGTTCACGGGCATGCGCCTGTTCCATCACTGATTTCGGAGGAGCGGCAATGAGAGTAATGGTAGTAGGTGGCGGCGGAAGAGAGCACGCCATCATAAAAAAGCTTAAGGGCTGTGACGGTGTGGATGAGATCTTCGCCTTGCCCGGAAACGGCGGAATGGCAAAGGATGCGACGCTTGTGCCGATCGGCGCGAAGGACATCGACGCCATCGCCGACTTTGCCGAAAAAAACGGCATTGATTTTGCGGTCGTCGCACCGGATGACCCGCTCGTGCTCGGATGCGTCGACAGGCTGGAGGCGCTCGGCATTCCTTGCTTCGGTCCGCGTGCAAATGCGGCTATAATAGAAGGAAGCAAGGTCTTTTCCAAAAATCTTATGAAAAAATACGGCATTCCCACCGCGGCATACGAGGTGTTTGAAAGTGCCGAGGCGGCGTGCGAATATCTGAAGAGCGCGCCTATTCCGACTGTTATAAAGGCCGACGGCCTTGCCCTCGGAAAGGGTGTCATCATCGCGACAACGCGCGAAGAGGCGCTCGATGCGGTCAAGTCGATAATGTCCTACAGAAAATTCGGCGACAGCGGAAATAAAATAGTGGTAGAGGAATTTCTCACGGGTCCCGAGGTTTCGGTCCTCTCGTTCACCGACGGCACCACCGTCGTGCCCATGGTCTCGTCAATGGATCATAAGCGCGCGGCCGACGGAGACAAGGGACTCAACACCGGCGGAATGGGCACCGTCGCTCCGAATCCGTATTACACACCAGAGATCGCGAAGGAGTGCATGGAGAGGATCTTCCTCCCCACCGTACGCGCGATGAAGGCGGAGGGACGCGAGTTCCGCGGCTGTCTTTATTTCGGCTTGATGCTCACTCCGACGGGGCCGAAGGTGATAGAGTACAATTGCCGCTTCGGCGATCCCGAAACGCAGGTCGTTCTGCCTCTTTTGGAGAGTGATCTGTTTAAGATAATGCGTGCGGTTTCGAGCGGCACGCTCGCAGACTGCGAGGTCAGATTCTCCGACGGCGCCGCCGCCTGTGTCATTATGGCATCGGCGGGATATCCGGAAAAGTACGAGAGCGGCTTTGAGATAACGATACCCGATTCCGTTGCCGACTCCGTGTATGTTGCCGGTGCAAGACTCGAAAACGGCAAGCTTCTTACCGCGGGCGGCAGAGTTCTCGGCGTCGGTGCGACGGCCGGAAATCTTAAGGATGCCGTAAGCGCCGCATACGGGAAGGTCGAAAAGATAAGCTTTGCAAATGCATTTTACCGTAAGGACATAGGTGCTCGCGCTCTTCTTGCCGAGCAGTAAAATAAAAACCGAGGTCCCGCCGTCCGATTAATAAAGCGGCGGGAGAGAAAGGATTATTATAATGGTTTATCGCATTTACGTGGAGAAGAAGCCCGGACTTGACAACGAGGCGCGCGCGCTTCTCTCCGAAATTTCCACGTTTCTCGGCATAAACAGCGTTGAGCGCGTAAGAGTTATCAATCGCTACGATGCGGAGAATATAACAAAGGAGCTTTTTGATTATGCGGTCGGTGCGGTTTTTTCCGAGCCCCAGCTCGACAGCGTATACACGGAGCTTGACACCGACGGTGCGACCGTGTTTGCTACTGAGTTCCTGCCCGGTCAGTTCGACCAGCGCGCGGACTCCGCGGCACAGTGCATTCAGCTCATCTCCCACGGAGAGAAGCCGAATGTCGCAAGCTCGAAGGTCTATATGCTTTACGGAAACATTTCCGAGACCGATCTTGCAAGGATAAAAAAGCATGTCATCAACCCCGTCGAGGCGAGGGAAGCGAGCCTCGAGAACAAGGAGACCATAAAAATGGAGTATTCCGTTCCGACAGAGGTGCGTGTGCTCGACGGCTTTACAAGCCTTAATGAGGCGGGACTCGCGGAATTTATCGCAACGTACGGTCTTGCCATGGATCTTGACGACATCAAATTCTGTCAGCGCTATTTCAAGTCGGAGAACAGATGCCCCACGATCACGGAAATACGCATGATCGACACATATTGGTCCGATCATTGCCGACACACGACGTTTCTGACGACGGTCGACGCTGTAAGATTCGAGGACAAGCTCCTTGAGGATGCGTTCCATGATTATGTTGCGGCGAGAAGGTTCATTGACAGAAAAAAGCCCATCAATCTGATGGACATAGGCACCATTGCCGCAAAGTGCCTTAAAAAGTGCGGCAAGCTTGACGGCCTTGACGAGTCCGAGGAGATCAACGCCTGCACCGTTAAGATCACGGTAGATGTGGACGGCGTTGCGGAGCCTTGGCTCTTGCTCTTCAAGAACGAAACGCATAACCACCCGACCGAGATCGAGCCGTTCGGCGGTGCGGCAACCTGTATAGGAG
>CAZQII010000098.1:0-3072 GCA_964593825.1 uncultured Ruminococcus sp. | reverse complement strand
CTCTTGCTCAGGATGACACTGTCTTTGAGGCATCGCCTGTAAAGAATTCGGCTACGGGTTGCGCTTCTTGCTCGGGAGACATGCCTCTTGGGCTCGCCTTCCGCTCATGATGATACGGAAATGGTACCCGTGTTAAGAAAAAAGTACGTTTGACGAACGTAACTCATCTTTGATACGTAGGTCAAACGCACTTTTCGGCAATTAAAGCAAAGCTTTTTAATTATCGGGGGTTGCTTTGACGGTTGTCTTTCCTTCACGAAGGCCGTCGCCCGTGACGGTGAGGGTAAGAGTGCCGGGGTGGGAGGTCTTCACTATTGCGAGGGCTCTGCCCTCAAAGGCGTGGCATGCGTTCGAGCCGTAGCGATCGCAGTTTGCGGGGTTACTGCCGAAGATGCCCAGCAGCTCGCCGCCCGAGACTGTGCAGGTGAGCTCGCATTCCGAGTCGGGGATTCTGTCGCCGTTCTCGTCCGTAACTGTAATATCAAGGTAGCAAAGGTCGCGGCTGTCCGCGATTAGCGACTCTGATTCCGCTGCGACGGAAATTGCCGCGGGTGCGCCGACTGTCCTCAGGGTACCGGACCCGCACTTTATTCCGTTTTTATAGGCGGTCGCGGAGATCACGCCGCTTTCGTAGGGGATGTCGAAGCGGGCGATCGCTTTTTCGGGTGTGCTCCGTCCGAGGATCCTGCCGTTCAGAGACCACTCTATTTCGTCGGCGTCGGTATATACCTCGCATTTGACGGGAACGCCGAAATATTCGTCGCCGAATGTCCACGTGTCATGAACATCGTACCAGTGCCATGTCGTTCCGGTAAAGGACTCGCCGTTGTGCCGCGGATGTGTCGTGAAGATATGCGGCTCTGCGCCTCCTATCCACACGGCCTCTCTGAAATATGATTGCGGCCGTCTGTTGCCGCACAGGTCGAGGTCACCCTGAAAGCAGGTGCGCCACGGATAATCCGCATATGAAAATCCGGCAAGGCTGCCCTCGCTCTCCCAAAGAAAGCGCCCCGTTCCGACCTCGCCCATGTTGTCATATGCAGTCCATGTGAAATCGCCGAGAACACAGCTGTTTCTCAGTGCCGCATGCCATGAGTCGTAGAAATACAGAGCCTTGGTCTCCGAGCCCCATATTACGCGCTCGGGATATCTTTCATGATCTTTTTCATATCTTGTATAAAGATAATTGTAACCGACGATGTCGAGCGGCTGTGCCATTTTTTGCGTTCTTGTGCCCCAGCCGTCGCCGCCCTCGTCCGCGTCCTCATCTCCGTTCATGAACCTTTCCTTAAAAAAGGCCTTGTAGTCGTCCGGGTCAATATCCTCCGGGGCGACCGATTTGCCGAAGAATGCGGCGGTAACAAGGCGGGTCGGGTCATGGCGCCGCACCTCGCGCGCGAGCATTTCTATGCGGCGTGTACTGCTTTGTGTGCCGGAATGAGATTCGGGAATCTCGTTGCCGACGGAATAACTTATCACGCATGGGTGATTTCTGTCGCGCAGAACCATGGCGGCGATATCCCGCGCGCACCAATCGGAGAACCAGAGGTGGTAGTCGAGCGCGGTCTTCGGTCTGTCCCATGAGTCGAATGCCTCGTCCATCAGAAGCATGCCGATCTCATCGCAGGCCTTGAGCAGCTGAAGAGACGGGGGATTGTGCGCACTGCGCAGGGCGTTGAAGCCCGCCTTCTTTAAAAGCGAGATCTTGCGGCGGACGGCGGCGGGATAATCTGCCGCACCAAGGACTCCGTGGTCATGATGTATGCATCCGCCGCGCAGCTTCAGCGGTTTGCCGTTTAAAAGCAATCCGTTTTTCGCATCTGCCGAAACGGTTCTTATTCCGAACGGGCTTTCATCCGTGTCAATGATTTTCCCGTTCAGAACGAGCTCGGTGCGCAGGGTATAGAGGTTGGGTGTCTCTGTGTCCCACAGCATGGGGGACTTCAGATTTATATCTAAGCTTGCCGCGGTCTTCTCGTCGGGGCGGACGGAGATATGCGTGCATTCCTCGGCAACACGTCTGCCGTCGGCGGCGAGCACGCTCGCACGGAGAAGGATGCTATCCGAGTGATCCGCGCTTATTTTGTAAGAGGCGCATACCGTCGCTTCTTTTTCCGATGCCGCTTTTGTTGTTATGAAAACGTCTCTCGGCTCGATGCGTATCGCTCCGCCGAGCCATAAGAAGACGTCTCTGTAGAGCCCCGCGCCCGAGTACCAGCGCGTTGACGGCTGGAGCGCCGCGGTCTCAACGGTCAGCTTGTTGCTTTGCCCCTTAAGTATGAATTCGGACAGATCGACGGTAAAAGGAGCGTAGCCGTTCGGATGCATGGCCATGATCTCCTCGTTGAAGATTACGGTGGTGCACATGTATGCGCCGTCAATGTCCAAAATGAAATGCGAGGCGCCCGCGTCGGGGATGAAGTATTTTACGTAAACGCCCGTATCGGTCGGAAAGAAGCCGTTGCCTCTGCCGCCCGCGGCATTCTTGTCTCTCGGGAGGGTGACTGCATAATCGTGCGGAAGGTCGACACGGGTATAGGTGTCATCGTCTGCAAGCCTGAAAAAACCAGTTGTTTGAAAGAGATATCCTTTTCATAAAACACCTTCGTATTTTTTGATTATATGATACACTAAAGAGCACTTTTTGTCAAGCGTTGTTTTGACCGACATAACAAAAAGGGTCACGAGATCCCGATGCGGACGTTCGCTCCGCATCGCCCCTGTGGGGTTCGGCTACAAGCGTTCCGCTTTCCGCTCAGGATGACACGGCTCTTTTGCTCGGCTTTTGGTGCGTTTGACGGGCATAACGAAGGGGGAACGAGATCCCGGCAAGGCGCAGAGCGCATGCCACCCTCCGGGTTCGGCTACAGGCTTCGCCTTTCGCTCAGGATGACACTCTTTGGGGCATCGCCCTTGCGGGGTTTGGCTACAAGCGTTTTGCTTTCCGCTTAGGATGACATGTCTTTGATGCTCGGCGGGGCGTGTGAAATAAAAAAAGCACTGCTAATGCAGTGCTTTTTCATTTGGAGGTGCCACCCAGATTTGAACTGGGGGTAGAGGTGTTGCAGACCT
>CAZQII010000097.1:0-3077 GCA_964593825.1 uncultured Ruminococcus sp. | reverse complement strand
TTTTATTCACTTGAGTTTTCCTCCTGATTTTCATACTTTTCACGGATTTCTTTTATATGTCGCACTTGCGGTTTCTTCTGTTATTTATTATTGCATCGGCCGATTTTAACAGGCTTTGCTTTAATCAAGCGATTCTGCGAGTGCGATGCCGATGCCGCAGCCGTTCGGTCCGATGTGGCTGCTGAGACTGCAGGACAGGGGATGGTATTCCACGCGGTGATCGGGAAATGCCTCTCGGACCATTGTCCGCCATGCGTCGGCGTCCGAGGGATCCGTCAGACTGCCTGCCGTTCCGATAATGAGGCGCTTCTTTGCGAATTGCGAATACCGAGTCTGCAGCTCTTCCTTGATAACGGAGATCATGTGCTGGCGGGCTCTTTTTATTCCGCGGACCTTTTCGTGGACGGTCAAAGCTCCGTCCCGAATGCTGATGACGGGCTTGATGTTTATGATGGCGGCGATCTTTGCCGCCGCGGGATGAATGCGTCCGCCGCGCTTTAAGAAATCCAGGGTGTCGAGCATGATATAGATGCCGGAGTTCCTGCCGTTTTTCTCCAGACGCTCGCAAATTTCCGCGGCGCACATTCCGTGCCGAGCCATCATTATTGCATCGTTTACGGCATAGCGCTGTGTAACGGACACGCGGTTTGTGTCCGCAACGTGAACGCGGCCGCCGTATTCCTGCGCGTACAGCTTTGCCATTTGGCAACTCCCGGACAGGCCGCTGTCCATGGGGATGTAGACGATCTCGTCATACCCGTCGCTGAAAATTTTGTCCCACAGGCCGGTCACGTCGCCGGGCGAGGGCTGAGATGTGGAAATGCTTTTGCCCTGCTTCATTGCGGAGAATAATTCGTCCGCCGTGATATCGATGCCCTCCGCAAATATTTTTCCGTCGATCGCCACGGGCATCGGCAGAACATAGACACCGAGCCCCGCGCCCTCCTCGACGGAGACGGAGCTGTTGGTGTCTGTCATTATCGCAACCTTCACAGGATCACCTCATCAAAGCGCCGTGCGCTTTTTTCTTAATTGATATCATTATATTTTATTCCTTTTGTTCGTTTTGATTTTGTAATATAGGCACGGTATGATTTAATGTGAGATCTCAGACGGTGCCGTCGGATTCACAATAGAAAAGAATATCCGATTTTCCTTCCTGCTTTGTATGCCGATAAACATTGGTATCCAAGCCGCCGATATAAAAGCCGGTATTTAAATAGAACAGGCAGGCACCGAGATTGTTGTCCTGCCCCTGAGTGTAAAGCCCGCGATATCCTTTTTGAGCGGCAATTTCCTTTGCCTTGCTTATGAGCATCGAGCCGACATTTTTCCGTCGGTAAGCTTTATTTACCTTGAGATCGTAAAGGTACATGTACTTAAAAAAGCCGGGTTGCAGGATCGCAAGGCCGATGCAGGTATCTCCGTCATAAGCACCGATGAAAATGCTGTCATTCATCGTGCCGTAGTCGTAATTTTCGTCGGGGAAGCACATTTCCGTCACTGCCTCCGAAGAGAACCGAAGGACCTCGTATGTCCACTTGCCGTCGTTATATGACGGAATAAGCTTTCCGAAGAGCGAAAATGCTTCGTTTGGAATGTTGACATCCGCTTTTTGCTCTTTTGTGATATTTTTTATTTCAATCATGTTTTTCTCCTCACGGGACGATCGTATTTTGCTTTGAAATGCTCAATAACCGATGCTAATTATACATTTGGCCGAGTTTGCTTTTTTAGTATAGCATAAAAGAAAAAAGCTTTTCTACCGGGAAGGTGTGAATTTTTTTGCTTATTTGCTTCACATTTGTGGGCTTTTTGCTCCTCCGTATGCCGCCGTCGACCGCGCTCTGCGGATGCGATGTTCAACAAGTGTTTATAGATACTTTATGATGAGGACTTGAAAAGCACATGTTTTTGTGATAAAATAAATAGCGAAGCTTTTGATCGGCGGTAAAACGCAAAAAACGGAAGAAGAGGGAAAAATGGAAGACGGTAAGAGAGATAAAAGAGCAGAAGAAAGGGACTCCGGCGAAATCCCGAGCGGGGACGTGAAGATAAAGGTGCCCGTGTCGGAGAAGCTCTCAAATTTCTGGTACTATTACAAATGGCATACGCTTGTCGCGGTGTTTGCCGTCATCGTGGCGGTCGTGCTCGTCGTGCAGTGCTGCTCAAGGGAGAAATACGATATTTATATACTTTACGCGGGTGACAAATCGATCTCGAACAGTGCAGAGAACGGGGATATCTCCGAGAGGACGAAGTTTATCAATGCCCTCGGCACGGTGTGCCCTGATCTTAACGGTGACGGAAAGACGAGCATCGCGTTCAAGTCGCTTTACACTCCGGATGCGGACGAGCTCGCGCGGCGTGAGGAGGAGGGGCTTGAGATCCCGGACAGCCTGATACGGGAGGACAGGGAGACGCTGTCGTCGCTTATTGCGCAGAGCGATTATTATTTATTGCTCCTCGATTACGCGGTGTTCAAGGAATACGCGGAGATGACGGACATGCTCGGCTCGGTGCAGGCGTATTTGGGCGACTTTAAGGGAGAGGTCGTCACGGTGAACAACTCCTCCGGAGTTTATCTCAAGGACACGGGTCTTTATGCGCTTGAGGGCATGAGAGATCTGCCGGCCGACACCGTCGTTTGCATAAAGCTCACGGGCGCGTTTGCCTCGGATGCCGACAGGGAAAAGCGAGACGAGGCGGTCGAGGTTTTCAAGAGGATCCTTGCCTCGTAATGTGAGTATACCTTTGTCGTGCGGGCGCATATACTGTTATAGGCAATGCCCAATTAACAGCATGGAGTCAAAGAGTATGAAAATAGTGGTCATACATTCACCGAAGGGATTGCGCCGCATTCTCGCACGGATATTCGGCGTAAGCTTAAAAAGGAAAACATAAAAATCCCCCGCGCGAGTTCCGCACAGGGGATAAAAGGACCGAGCCGTTTTTTCGGTTCGGTCCTTTTTTTATTTATTTTAGTTTAAAAATAGAACGGAGAGTGTGACCGACGTACCGAAGTGGGTACGAGATCCCGGCAAGGCGCAGAGCGCATGCCGCCCTTCGGGTTCGGC
>CAZQII010000096.1:0-3430 GCA_964593825.1 uncultured Ruminococcus sp. | reverse complement strand
AGATCCCGATATGGGCTTCGCCGCATATCGCCCCTTGCGGGGTTCGGCGCGAGGCATTCTGCCTCTCGCTCAGGATGACACTGTCTTTAAGGCATCGTCCCCCTGCATGGTTCGGCGCGAGGTGTTCCACCTCTTGCTCAGGATGACACTATCTTTAACGCATCGCCTCTACCGGATTAGGTTGAGGGCATTCCGTCTCCACTCGGGCGACACGGCTTTTTGTTATGCTTGTCAAACGTGTTATTCGGCTTGAACAAAATCATGATATCAAATTTTTCTTCACACGGGTGCGGCGAAAAATCGAATTATGTAAACTGTTATTTACAAAATCTGCCCATTGCCGCGGCGGTTATCAAATTATAGTCGTTATCGGTTATGATGAAGTCCGCATCGAGGCCGACCTTGATCTCTCCCTTGTTAAGACCCATGAGGCGGGCGGGCGTCTTGCCGGCCATTTCAAACGCGTCGCGCTCGGGGATGCCGAACGATATCGCATAGCGCACGCAGTCGAGGAGCGTGGAGGTCGAGCCGGCGAGTGCCCCGTCTGCGACGGTTCTGGCGGTTCCGTCCTTAACGGTAATGTCGAGGCCGCCGAGGGTATAATTGCCGTCGGGCATTTTTGCCGCCTCTATCGAGTCGCTGATGAGGATGACCTTGTCCTTGCCGTATAGCTTTACGAGCAGTCTGACTGCAGAGGGGTGAATGTGCTTTCCGTCGGAGATGAGCTGGGCGTACGCGCCGCAGTCTGCGCCCGCGGCGATGGGGCCGGGCTTTCTGTGGTGGATGCCGGGCATGGCGTTGAAGGTGTGCGTCAGGCACGAGGCGCCGGCATCGAATGCCTTTACCGCGGTGTCATAGTCCGCATCGGTATGCCCGAGGCAGACGACAACGCCGCGCGCACGCGCCTTTTTGATAAATTCGCATGCTCCGTCGAGCTCGGGGGCGACGGTTATGAGCCTTGCCGTCGGGCAGGCATCAAGAAGCGCGGTGTCGGGGTTGCAAATGTATTTTTCGTTCTGCGCGCCCTTGTATTTTACGTTGATGAACGGACCCTCGAGGTGGAAGCCGGGGATGTTGGCGCCACCCTCGTATTCTGTCCTTGCGCCCGCCGCGCGGGATATGTCGTCAAATGACATGGTCATCGTCGTCGGATACCATGTGGTCGTTCCGCTCTCGAGATAAAAGCGCGAGAGACGCTCGAGGTCGGCGTACATTGTGTCGATGCCGATCGCACCGTGGCTGTGTATGTCTATCAGGCCGGGGAATATCTTCGCTCCGCCAAAGTCCCTGCCGGGCTCGTCCGTCTTGCCGATGAAGGCTATTTTACCGTCTTCAAGGCCGATGTCGGTGATCTCGCCCCAAAGGCTCACGTTTTTTATGTATTGCATTTTTGTTTCTCCTTGAGCTTTCTTTTTAATAATTATAAACTTTCTTTTGACGTTTGTCAATAAAGCTATTGATTTATACAAGAAAAATATGTATAATTTATATATAGGCACTTTAAATAAACAATTTAAGGGATGAGTTTTTTATGTTATCAAGAGTTTATACCTCCGGGGTGATAGGCATAGAGGGCTTTGAGGTCATAGTCGAGTGCAGTGCGTGGGACAGGATTCCGAAATTCGATCTTGTCGGTCTGCCGGATGCCGCCGTCAAGGAGGCGAAGAACCGCGTGCAGTCCGCGTGCGAGAACAGCGGATTTACTTTTCCGCCGCTCGACATAATGGTCAACCTCGCGCCCGCGGACATCAAAAAAGAGGGCAGTGCGTTTGACCTTGCCATACTCTGCTCGATCCTGCAGGGCGACGGTTTGATTCCGAGGACATATGATTTCGGCGACAAGTGTCTGGTCGGCGAGCTTTCGCTGTCGGGCGAGGTGCGCGGCATCAACGGAATACTTCCGATGACCGTCGGTGCGCGCGATTCGGGAAAGAAGGAGATGTTCGTCCCCGCGGAAAACGCGGGAGAGGCGGCGGTCGTCGACGGCATTACTGTTTATGCGGTGAAAAGTCTGCGCCAGCTCATCAATCATATAAAGGGGACGGAGCTTATCCCGCCCTACAAGAGCGACAGAGGCGCGTTTGATCTCTCCTCGCGCTCGGGGTGCCCGGATTTCGCCGATGTGCGCGGTCAGCTCAAAGCGAAGCGCGCCCTTGAGATCGCCGCCGCGGGCGGCCACAATGTGCTCATGATAGGTCCGCCCGGCGCGGGAAAATCCATGCTGGCGAAGCGGCTCCCCTCGATCCTGCCGGACATGACGTTCGACGAGGCGATAGAGATAACGAAGATCCACTCCGTATCGGGAACGCTTAAGACGAATCTTATAACCGAGCGTCCGTTCCGCTCGCCGCACCATACGGTCAGCATGCCGGGCCTCGTCGGCGGAGGAGCATACCCGCGCCCCGGCGAGATATCGATGGCGCACAACGGAATCCTCTTCCTCGATGAGCTCCCGGAGTTTTCGAGGACAGTGACGGAGGCCCTGCGCCAGCCGCTCGAGGACGGACGCGTCACGGTCACGCGCGCCGTCGCCAAGGTTATTTTCCCTGCGTCGTTCATGCTCGTCTGCGCGATGAATCCGTGCAGATGCGGCTATTTCGGTGACGAGAACCGACGCTGCACCTGCACACCGGCGTCCATCGCGAAATATCTCGAGAAGGTCAGCGGACCGCTCCTCGACAGAATAGACATAGAGATCGAGCTCCCGTCTGTTTCGTACGATGAGATCTCCGGCCGGACGGCGCCGGGTGAGCCATCCGCCGTTATAAGAGAGCGAGTAAATGCGGCGCGGGAGTTTGCAAATTCCCGACTTGAGAAGAACGGGGAGAAGAAGGGCACACTCAACGCGAAGATGAGCCCCGAGATGCTTCACAGGTATTGCACCCCGGACGATGAGGGGGCGGCACTCATGCGCGACGCGTTTGAAACGCTCGGACTCTCCGCTCGCGGACATGACAGAGTCCTGCGCGTGGCACGTACCATCGCCGATCTTGACGGATGCGAGCAGATAAATGCGGACCATATCGCCGAGGCGATAATGTATCGCTCGCTTGACAGAAAGTATTGGAAGAGATAGGTCTTTAATTACATAATGAAAAAAGGGCGCCTCTTTTGTGATTTTTAACACGGGGCGCTCTTTTTCTGTGTAAAAAGCGTGTTTTTAACACAGCCTTGATGTTTGGTGGGCGTGGCTGACATAACAAAAGGGGAACGAGATCCCATTATGCCGCGGGGCGGCATAATGCCCTAAAGGGTTCGGCGCGAGGCTTTGCCTCTTGCTCAGGATGACACATACGTCATGCCCATGTTGAGAAAAAGTACGTTTGATATAGTAAAAGAGCACCCCGTGTAAAGAAAAATATGAAAGGGGTGCTCTTTTATATTGTGTAATAAGTGCCCGCCGGCGTCGAATGTGCCCCCGCCGTGTCAT
>CAZQII010000095.1:0-3526 GCA_964593825.1 uncultured Ruminococcus sp. | reverse complement strand
TCAGCGGCTGCATCATGCCGGAAAGAAATTGGGATTTCCAGTTGGCCTCATAGACGTTTTTGTTCAGGCCTCCGAAACGGGACAGCACCTTTTCCTCCGCGCGGGAGATGCGGACCACATCGTGACCGGAGTACATTTCCTCAATGTAACCGTTCAGCTCGCCGAGAGAAGTCTGTCTTGCCGTGAAATATTTCTGCGAGCGGCTCATAATGAGCATAAGCAGTGCCATTCCGACCGCGGTGATCAGAACGGAGGTCAAGGCCAGATGCCACTCGGTGACGAACATCATGATCAGACAGCCGACAAACTGAGTGGCAGCGCTGATGATGGTGGGCAAGCTGTTTGTCATGCCCTGCTGCAGGGTGGAGACATCGTTGGTAATGCGGCTGAGAATATCGCCCGTAGAGGTTTCGCCGAATTGCTTTTGCGGAACCTTATTTATTTTTACGGAAAGGTCGTGGCGCATCCTTTTGGACGCCCTCAGCGTGACCGTTGCCATAATGTAATGCTGGATGAAGCTCGCTAGGGCGCCGATCAGGTAAAATGCGATCAGCATGATTCCGAGTTTGGCGATCGCGGGCATGTCTATTCCGCCGACGAGTCCGTCGGCTATAATATCGGTAATTTCACCGATCTTGTCCGGTGCGACGATGGTCATGACCGCCGATGCCGCCGCAAGAACAAGGGCGACGATTACAAGCGGAAAATTACCCATATATTTAAATATCTTGGATAGAGTCTTTTTCATTTTACTGCCTCCTTATGTCAGTTCCGACGCGGTAAGCTGGGACTGAGCGATCTCGCGGTAAACGGAGCAGCCCTCCATCAATTCGGCGTGAGTGCCGATTCCGACTGCCTCACCGCGATCGAGAACGATGATCCGATCCGCATCCTTGATCGTGCTGATCCTTTGCGCGACGATGACCTTCGTCGTGCTCTTTAATTGCTTTTCCAGTCCCCGGCGCAGCATCGCATCGGTTTTGTAGTCCAGAGCGGAGAATGAGTCGTCGAAAATGAGGATCTCCGGCTTTCTGGCAAGCGCACGGGCGATGGAGAGGCGCTGCTTTTGACCGCCGGACACATTTTTGCCGAGCTGCAAGATTTTGTGCTCCTTTCCTCCCTCCGCCTTATTCACGAATTCCTCGGATTGCGAAACGGCAAGAGCCATATCCACGGTCTCCCCGTCAAATCCGTTTTGCGACTGTCCGAAGGTGACGTTCTCTCTAATGCTGCCGGCAAACAGAACCGCCTTCTGCGTGATATAGCCGAGCTTGTTATAAAGTCCCTCAAAGGAATAGTCCTTGATATTGATGCCGTCGATCAGCACCTCTCCCTCGGTGGCGTCGTAAAATCTCGCCATTAATGATACGAGGGTCGTTTTGCCGCAGCCCGTTGCGCCGATGATCGCAAGGGTCTGACCCTGCTCCACGCGGAAGGAAAGGTTGCTCAGTGCTTCCTCGCCTGCCTCGGGGTAGGAGAAGGAGACGTTCTTAAATTCAACGGTGCCGATCTCCTTGCCGGAAAGCACCGTGCCCTCTTTTACCGTTGCGGTCTTATCAAGCACCTCGTTTATGCGCTCCGCGGAGACCTGCGCGGCGGGCATCATCATAAATACCATTATAAGCATCATAAATGACATGATCACATAGGTCGCATAGGTGCTGAAAACTACCACATCGCTGAACATGGTGATCCTCGCCGCAACGTCGGTAAATGCGATTTTGTCGATCAGTGCCGCGCCGAGCCAGTAGATCGCGAGGGAGAGCCCGTTCATGCAAGTGCTCATAACGGGCATCATCAGTGAGAACAGGCGCTGGTTTTTAAGCTGTATGTTCATCATCTCGCCGTTCGGAACATCGAACTTCTCGGTCTGATAGTCCTCCGCATTGAACGCATGGACCACATTAATGCCCGTAAGATTTTCTCTCGCGATTCGGTTTTGGGTATCGGTGAGCTTTTGCACCTTGCGGAAGCGGGGCATACAAACGCCCATGATAGACAGGACGGTGGCACAGATGACAACGACCGCAGATGCGGTAACGGCAGAGAGCTCCCAGCTTTTGCCGAGGATCTTGATGATCGCCCATACCGCCATGATGGGTGCCTTGACCAAGGATTGCAGTCCCATGGAAACGATCATCTGAAGCTGTGTTATATCGTTGGTGGTACGGGTAATCAGACTCGGAACGGAAAAGCTTCCGGTCTCCGACTTTCCCAATTTCATAACATGGGTAAACAGCTTGTCGCGGACCGTAAAGCTGTATCCCGAGGCTATTTTCGAGGTTAAAAATCCGCAGGCGACGGCAAGTATTGCACTCGCAACGGTGCACCCCAGCATTTTCGCCCCGATGGTGAGGATGTCCGACATTTGCCCTTCGGTGTTGATGAGCAATGTCAGCTCGCTCATATAATCGGGCATTGTCAGCTCGAAATATACCTGACCGACGATAAGCACGATCGCGATGAGGATCATGATCCGCTCTCTTTTTTGCATGTTCTTAAGTAATTTTATCATTTCTTTGCTTCCTCCTTTTCCTGTAAGCAGGATCTGAGCAGCTTATCGATGTTTCCGTTCATGACCTTAAAGCAGTGCTCCATGACGGTGAATTCTTCTTCGCTCAATCCGCATATGACCGATCTCGTAAATTGCTCCTGAGCCTTCCTGCCGGTATCGACGATCGGCCGGGCCTTTTCGGTGCATACAAGTATGTCCTTGCGCCTGTCGCCGGGATATGCCTTGCGCTCCAGCAATCCCTCATTGACCAAGCGCTCCACATGTGCGGAGACATTTGCCCGCTTAAGGCCTCTGAATTCACAAACATCTCTCGCGGTCGAAAAATCGGGGTTGTTGGCAAAGAACAAGAGAATACCGATCGCGGTGTGCGGGATACCGAGCTCCTTGCTCAGCGGAAGCAACGCCTGCTCATAAGCAAGGCCTACTTTTCTGGCGTATCCGTTCATCTCCTGAATTGTAATCATCTGTCCCGTCTCCTTGTTGTTCGTTTTTTCGATTGTTCATTATTATACAATCCAAAATTGAACAGTAAAAGTACCTAAGGTGAATAATGTGTAAAAAGTGCGAGGCCGAAAAGACGGCAGTCCGACGGCAAAAGGCAATGCGTTTTTTCTCCGCTTGAAATGCAACAGGGTGATTTTGTTAAACGGCGACAGGAGCCTTCTCGAAACTACCCGCTCAGCGCGGGGTCCCCGAGGCTCAAAAAGCAAAAAAACGGCTCCGTCGGGAGGCCGCTTTTTATAATTACGGGCAATTTTATTATGCCCGCTTTTCGTATAACAAAAAAAGCAGTCTGTTAGACTGCTTTTTGGCAGCGGAACCAGGATTTGAACCCAGACGAACAGAGTCAGAGTCTGCTGTGCTACCATTACACAATTCCGCTTTTTCTTTCGTACGGCATTTATTTTAACATAAAAATTCGCATTTGTCAAGCCCCTTTTTATAATTTTTTCGAAAATGCGTCAAAATGTGCGAAAAGCGTCTTGCGGGGCGGGTGCGCGGACGGTTTTT
>CAZQII010000094.1:0-3555 GCA_964593825.1 uncultured Ruminococcus sp. | reverse complement strand
CTCCGGCCGTGGTACGGTTGATACCGGTCGTGTAGAGCGCGGTAACATCAAGATGGCTGACGTTGTTGCGATCGTCGGTCTTAAGGAAGAGTCTTCTCAGACTGTCGTAACAGGTATCGAGATGTTCCACAAGCTCATGGACTACGCTGAAGCAGGCGACAACATCGGTCTTCTTCTCCGTGGCGTTCAGAAGAACGAGATCGAGAGAGGCCAGTGCCTTTGCAAGCCCGGCTCCGTAACTCCTCACACCAAGTTTGTCGGACAGGTTTACGTTCTTACCGAAAAGGAAGGCGGCAGATCCAAGCCCTTCTTCTCCGGCTACAGACCTCAGTTCTACTTCAGAACTACCGACGTTACGGGCGTTATCACGCTTCCCGAGAACGTTGAAATGTGCCGTCCCGGCGATAACGTTGATATGAACGTTGAGCTCATCACTCCCATCGCATGCGAGAAGGGGCTCCGTTTCGCTATCCGTGAGGGTGGCCGTACGGTAGGTTCGGGCGTTGTTGCTGAGATCATCGCTTAATTTTAAGCTTTAATTTCGGATCAAAGCAGATCCTAAAAAAATGCTGCCCGATGTTCGTTCTGCGGACGTCGGGCAGTATATTTAAAAAAATATCGTGCTATCTAATCGGTCTTCGGTTTTTTGCGCGATTACATTATATTAACAATAAAAGAAACATATATTTTCTTTGGGGATTGGTGCAATTCCATACCGGCAGTGTTAAGGCCCGTGCGGCCCTCAGTCTGCGAAGGGCGTGTTAAGATATCGCCCCCGACGAGGTGAGATTCCTCGACCGACGGTCAAAGTCCGGATGTAAAAAGAAAATGGGCGAGGTGCCCGATATTTTCTATCTCCGGACGCACTTTTTGTGCGTGCGGATTTTCTTTTTTTCCCTGTTTTCGGAGGTAAAATGAAGAAGAGCAATACTCATCAGCAATTAAGAAGCATATGCGGCATGGCGATCTTTTCCGCGCTTGCCTTCGCGGTTTCTCTCGTATTCAGAATTCCCGTGGCGTTTTTGACCTTTGATGCCAAGGACGCGATAGTGACGGTCGCGGCATTCGTTTGGGGGCCGCTCTCCGCTATACCGATGGCGATCGCAGTTGCACTGCTCGAGCTTGTAACGGTGAGCTCGACGGGCTGGTACGGGCTTGTCATGAATATAGCCTCGACGCTTGCGTTTTCAATGACGGCGGCGGCGGTATACAAGCTCAAGAGGACGCGCAACGGCTCGATAATCGCTATTTATTCGGCTGTGGCAGCCGTATGCGCGGTCATGATGCTTATGAATCTTTTTGTAACGCCTTATTACATGGGAGTGGCACGCGCGGATGTCATAAGCCTTATTCCGACCTTGCTCCTGCCTTTTAATTTTGCCAAGGCAATGCTGAACGGCGCCGTTACCGTTATTCTTTATAAGCCCGCGGTGACCGCGCTTCGCATCATCGGCTTTGCGCGCGGCTCGGCGAGCGGAGCGGATCTGCGCTTCAATAGGAATTCCGCAGTTATGCTTACCGTCGGTGCGGTAACGCTCACGGTTGCGGTGATATTCTTCGTTGTTCTGAGATTGAAATTCAATTGACAAAAATATGCCCCGTGCGATGCACAGCCGAACGAGCTTTCGGCCGGTGCAGGAGAGAGTCGCACAGGGCATATTTTTATTTTGTGTGTCCGATTTTTGCCGCACGGGTATATATTTGTGTATGTTTAGGCGGTCGGGCTTATTTATGCATTTCTTTTGATCTTTCTGACGACCGTCAGCATGTATATCAGTGCGAGCAGGCACATGAGCGCCGATATGGCGGAGGTGAGCTGCTGGGCATAAATATGTATACCGAAGAGCGTGTTGCCGTTTTCCTGTATATGATCGACGAGCGGAGTCACGGCGAGGGTGGTGAAGAATCCGATAAATCCGCAGATGAGCCCCTTGATCGCGATCGCGCCGACTCTGAGCCTGCGGGAGGTGTAATCGAGCACGAGGTTGATCTCGCTCGAATTGATGCCCGCCATTGCTATTGCCTGAAGCGTGGCATAGACCGCATAGAATCCTCTGACCGACGGCGTCGTAAAGCACATTACGCCGAAGGCGAGAAGCATAACGGAGAAGCAGATCAAGAGCATGTTGGAGAATCCGTGCCTGTCGGCAAATGCACCGATGGGGAGCGAAAACGACGCGCGAGCGAGTGATCCGATCATGGTTATGACAGATACTGCGGTCATCGAAAAGGCAAGCTCTCCTATGAGATAGGTGTGATAAAACGGCGTCGACGCATAGTTCGCAATCGACCAAAAAATCAACACGGGTAGCACCTTCCAGAAGTTTTTGTTCTTGAAAATGCCGAGGATCTGTTCCTTCGCGCCACCCTTGGAGGAGTCCTTTGCGTCGCTCGGCTTCTCCTTCGCGAATATCAGGGTCAGCGTGTGCAGGACGGTGAGCGTCGCAATGGTGACACCGCAGACGGCGAATGCACCGTTAAGGTTACCGGCGGCTTCGAATTTGTCCACCGTTCTTCCCATGATCATGGTAAAGATTATACCCGATATCAGGGAGACCATCTCTTTGATTGCGGTAAATTTCCCGCGCTTGTGCTCGTCGACCAGGCCCATGAGCCAGCCGATCTTCGGAGAGAAGGCGACATTGCTTATTGCCGTTCCGACGAGGAGCAGGACTGTTATCAGTGCGCTCTTGGCGCCGGATGAGAGCTCGGTGAGCGGAACAACGTATATGAAGGTGAAGAGCAATTGATTTAAAATGTGGACGGGTGTCACCCAGCGCTTGGTCGAGCCCCTTTGCGATATTAAAAGCGCGATTATCTGAAAGCCGACTCCGAGCGAAACAAATGAGGCGAGCAGGGCTGTCGTGCTGTCCTTCATGCCTATTGCCTTCGTGACCTTTGCGAGGTAGGTGCCGCCGACGAGTATGGATATGAAATACTCGAGCGCGGCCTCGATGATATACATCAGCCGACTTATGCGGTAAATGTCCTTTTTAGTTTCTTTTTCTTTTAGCTTTTCCATTTTGCCGTACCTTTCTTGAACATATGAACATTATATCACTTAGGCGGCGGAAAAGCAATTGCTTTCGGCAAAGATTCGTGTTCTGATACGGGAAAAGTCGATTTTGAACATGCGAGGGGAAAATATGCCGATCCTCGCGGATCTGAAATCGGCTTTTGTGAGGTCGCAACGTATCTGCGCCTCCGATGAAAGGTGCTTGGCGGATTCGGTGTACGTGGCTCGCGGTTGCGGCAAAATATTATAAAAAGGTAAAATCAGAAAAAATAAGGGCGACAGACCTTGAATGAGGTCTGTCGCCCTTTGGCCTACCCGATAGGATTCGAACCTACGACCTCAAGAGTCGGAGTCTTGCGCGCTATCCAGCTGTGCCACGGGTAGATAGAATACATTTTATTTTACCATCTAAAATCGGTTTTGTCAAGAGAAAAAGGTCGAATATTGACAAAAAATCTTTCGAAAAAGCTTTTATATGAAGTTCAAAAAAGAGTTGACAAAGCGGCGCCGTCGTGATATAATAATAACGGAGAGAACCG
>CAZQII010000093.1:0-3727 GCA_964593825.1 uncultured Ruminococcus sp. | reverse complement strand
AAAGATTAATTTTTGCAAGTGGTCAAATCTGTGGTCAAACCACTTATTATGAGAAGTTTGCGAAAGAGTATAGTACCGAAAAAGTAAGTGTTTACAAGGCTTTTCGGCGTTTTTTATTTCGAGATAACTTGGAGGTGGTGTCCTGCTCCCAAAGCAAGCGCGCTACCAACTGCGCCACATCCCGAGAAAAGAAAAAAGGGACTGACAATTCAGTCCCTTGGTGCTCCTGCGGGAATTCGAATCCCGGACACCTTGATTAAAAGTCAAGTGCTCTACCGGCTGAGCTACAGGGGCATTTGATTTCATGCCTTATTATAATATCATATTTAACGACTTTTGTCAATACTTTTTACGAAAAAAATCTCTTTAAGCTTAATATTTTTTATCAAATGGGCGATCGGCATTTTTCGGCCGATATGTTCGTCGATCATGTCCGTTTAAGAGGCGGGATTACGGCATCCGCCGATGCCAAGTGCCGAAATCGCGATGTCGGTAAGAATACTTCCCTTTTTAAAAAGAAAGAAAAGCGAGAGAAAATGGCAAAAATTGTTGCTAATAAAAAGTAAGCGGCGCGACAGAATAATAACAGAGCCGAGGAACGCGAGCCTGCAGAGAATGCGGACGTTTAGCGAACCTTGCAGGCTCGATAATATAGATAAAAAAAGAGGAGATTCAATCTTATGTCTAAGAGTAAGGTAAACGTACCCGAAGCAAAGGCAGCACTTGACAAGTTCAAGATGGAGGCTGCAAACGAAGTCGGCGTTACCCTCAAGCAGGGCTATAACGGCGACCTCACCTCCCGTCAGGCAGGAAGTGTCGGCGGACAGATGGTCAAGAAGATGATAGAGTCCTACGAGAACTCGATCAAAAACAACGGCTAATTAAAAAGAGAGCGCGTACGCAGAGCCGCAAGGGCTGCGTACGCGCGTTTTTCTTTAAAATATCAAAACATACAGGCCGAGCGACAGAAGCGCGGAGAAAATACCGCTCAAAAGATTGACTGCATCGTTGTCAACCGGAGCGAGCCCCTCGGCATACTCGGTCGGAGCGCCGCAATGCTCCGATGCCTCGGTGAGTCTGTTGCACCGCGGACAACGGTATTTCACCTGAACGGCGGAGCCGAGCAGGCTGTCGATCATGACGCCAGCAAAAGCGCATATCAAGGCAAGGATAAAATAGCGCAAGGAATAAAGGCCGAACATCACGGGTATCACGGCCGCAACAGCCGCGCCGACCAGCGCGCTTACGGTTCCGATGACCGACATTCCGCCGCTTATTCCCTTTTCGACCTTTCGCATCTTAAAAATATCAAAAGCCCCCTTGGAAAGCGAGCCCATACCGGATGCGCACGTGTCCGAAAAAGCCTCTGCCACAGTGGCGGAGAATGTGACGATAAAAGCGGTATTGCCCCATATAAAATACGCGAGCGCCGAGATCATCGCGGGCAATCCGTTTGCCAGCACCTGATACACATCGCGGGTCTTGTCACTTTTCTTTTCCGCAGATGACGCTTCTGCCCTGAATTTATTCTTGATCTTGTCGATCAGTGTTCCTCCGACCAAGAACAGCGCCATCATCAGAAAACCCATATTGCCGAGCGAGACGCTGACCGCGAGATCGAGAACGATCGCAAAGGCGGTGCCCGCCCAAGTCAAAAGACGCTTCTCTGTCACAACCGCAAGCAACAGCGGCGTCACCATTACGGGCAGGAGATAATGCGCCGTTTCCGTCGGATAGAAGATCAAAAAATACGCAAGGATGCTGACCCCAATCGGCAGAGTGATGTTGTCAAATCCGGAGCGCGATATGAGCTCAAGCACGGCCGACATCAAAGCGAGGCACAGAAGGTACAGCGGCGAGAGCCCCAAACCGTACACCGCGTTAAAGGTGAAGCAAACGGCAAAGGAAAAAACAAGGCTCGCCATGGTTCCGAGGAGCGTTTTGTTATTCCATATCCTCGGATTTTTAAAGCGGATCGCCTGTCCGACCACGCCGGCAAAGCCGTCGCCGAGAGATGTGCAGAAGACTGCCATTCCGAACGGGATCATAAACCGCGGCAAAAGTGCGGCGACGAAGGACAGAACAGCCATCGAGGCACAGAAAAATACCGTCCCCGGCGCATTGTCCCCGTCGGATGAGATCATGGACATGGACCTGCTCTTATATGTCAAAAGAAGCAATACCAAAAAGGCTATGCATATAATGACAAGATGATAAGACGCACCGAGGAAGCGGTTCAAAATCACCCATTCGAATCCGATAAGTATATGCACCGCCTTGCGCGTATATTTTTTACTCACTCCGAGCTTGTATAAAATCATCGCGGCGGCGAGGCAGAGCGCCGCATAAAGCACACAGAAGATATACCCCTTTAAAACCGTCATTACAGCTCCCTTCCTACATAAATTTCAACAGTCACAAATCACGGCCGCGCAACAAAGGCCGCCAAGACGCGGAAAAGCACGGATGTGCCACGCATCCTAAAGTGCGCCGCACATGCCTTATGACCGACGCACGGACGCCGAGGCGTAAAAACAGCCCAACTACGATAAAAAGACATGATGACCGAAAATCGCCATGTCTTTTTCACCCGATCAAAGCTCCTCGGGCTCTGTATTTTTAAGTCTGTTCTCCGTTTCGGGAGTTTCAAATGAAAGAAGATCCTTGCCCGGGATGACGATGCCGTGAGTCATAGTGTGGAGCTGCTCCTCATTTTTTTGATCGAGCAACGCCTTTTTCTGCTTATTGACCTCTTCTATGTCGGCAAGTATATCACTGCTGACGGTTCCGTCGTCAAGGGTCAAAAACTTTTCAAAAGCATCCGGGTAGACAAACGTCTTTTCAACATTTGAAAACTTGATCCTCATATATTTACCTTGAAAATCAACAACTGCGCCAATGCCAAAGGTGCTGTGCTTCACTCTCGCATTCTGTGAAATCATAAAAGCCTCCGTTTGTACTATTTGTTATCTACTAACAAAATATTGCATTTTCATTTTTTTGTGCAATATATAAAAGCGCACGTATTATATCAGATAATTGTTTCCGAAGTATGAACCCCGGATGTACAATTTATTTATTTTTACTTTTTTATAAAAAAGCAAGGCACTGCTCATAAATATGCAATGCCCCGCTTATATATTATGACAAAAAACGATTTTTATCAGAGCTCGATCAGAGATTCATCCCAGATCTCGGGCGCCTCGAATCCGAGCATGTTTACGGTAGTTGCCGCAACGGAGGAGAGTCCGAGATCGCGCCTGTCGACCTTGACCTTATACTTATCCGCGGTAAAGTTGTCGTAAACGATAAAGGGAACGGGATTCAGCGTGTGGCTCGTCTTTGCCTTGAAGCTTCCGTCCTTCCCGGCCTTCGGTGCACCGCTCTTCTTGTCGATCTCGTACATTTCGTCGGCATTTCCGTGATCGGCGGTGATAAGTGCCACGCCATGGAGCTCATCGATGACGGGGAGTATTCTCGCGAGCTGGAGATCGAGCGCCTCCATGGAGCACTGCGTCGCTTGGAATGAGCCGGTGTGTCCGACCATGTCTCCGTTCGGGAAGTTCACGCGGAGATACTTATACTTACCGGAACGAAGGCACTCGATCAGCTTGTCCGTAATTTCGGCGCACTTCATCCACGGTCTCTGCTCAAAGGGAACGACATCGGAGGGAACCTCGATATAGGTCTCAAGCTCCTCGGAAAACTTTCCGGACTTGTTACCGTT
>CAZQII010000092.1:0-3884 GCA_964593825.1 uncultured Ruminococcus sp. | reverse complement strand
AAAAGAATATTCGCCGACGAGGAGATAGCAAAGCGCCTTGACACGGATAACGTATTTCTCTCAAGCGCAAACTCCATAAACTGGGGCAGACTCGTTCCGCAGATCGTATACTATGTATCGGCATATGTCGATATGGTAAGCTCGGGAGAGATAAAGCCGGGAGAAAAGATCGACATCTGCGTCCCCACCGGAAATTTCGGCAACATTTTTGCCGCATATATTGCAAAGCTCATGGGCATGCCGTTTGAAAAATTCATCTGCGCGTCGAATGTCAACAACGTGCTGACCGAGTTCCTTACCACCGGCACGTACAACAGAAACCGCCCCTTCCACACGACGACATCTCCGTCGATGGATATACTCATCTCATCCAACCTCGAGAGATTTCTTTATACATTAATCGGAACAAAAAATACAGCAGAATATATGTCGCAGTTAAATTCGACGGGAAAATACACCTTGAGCGACAGCGAGGCCGCGCTCGTGCGCGAATCTTTCTGCGGCTATTATGCAACGGACAGCGATGCTGCCGCGACGATCAAAAAGCTGTATGAAAAATCAAACTGCCTTATAGACACTCATACAGCCGTTGCCGTTTTTGCGGCGGAGCAATATATGAGTGACCACAAGGCAGAGAGAAAGATACTTACGGCGTCAACCGCCTCTCCGTATAAATTTGCCGCAGACGTGTACAAGGCCATCACCGGTAAGGATGCCTCGGGCGACACGGAGGCACTCGGCGAGCTCTCCGCTCTTACCTCAGTCCCCGTCCCCGCACCGCTTGCGACCCTCACCGAGAAAAAAATCGTTCACACGACCGTAATCGGCAAATCGCAAATGGACGGACAGGTGCTCGATTTCGCGAAGAATTAATACTCTCGCGGCTTAAACGTCGCACAAACCGTGTTTGCGGAGCATGATGCATCGCGCGGACCTATGCTCACCTTACCGGCGTAGCATTCGTTATCGCAATCGTGATAAGCGCAGCTTTTCACGTCGCAGACGATACCGTCCACGCGCTTGCTCTTGTCACAGTCGCATCCGCATGTGTGCTTTTTTTCCATATTTACGAATTCCTCCTCTTTTGATCTGTACGGTGATGCGGTACATGAGCGGATAGCGTTCTCCGTCTTGCGCGGAGCGCCGCCGCGGGTGACCGACCGCCGAACGCGCAAACCGCTCATCTCCCTCTTATGCGACACCGTCGTTTAATAAGTAGATCAGAACCGTTTGCCATTAACAGTTTACCCTGCCTAAAAAATAATTATACTACGCGGAAAGAAAATAGTATGTCAGTTTTTGCCATTTCCGACCTTCATCTCTCAACGCTCGACACAACTAATAAATCAATGGAAGTGTTCGGCAAGCGCTGGGAAAATTATATGACCCGAATAGAAAAAAATTGGCGGCGGCTCGTGACCGACTCCGACACGGTCGTTATTCCGGGCGACATTTCATGGGCTCTCTCGCTCGACGAGGCGCTGAGCGACTTAAAATTTATCGACGCTCTCCCCGGGCGAAAAATCCTCGGCAAGGGCAATCACGATTTCTGGTGGTCGACCATGCGAAAGCACGAGATCTTCTTCCGCGATAACGGTATTTCAACGGTTTCTTTCCTATTTAATAACGCATTCGAGGCGGACGGCATCGTTATTGCCGGCACGCGCGGCTGGTTTTATGACGAGGCGGCGACAAACGCACCGAAAAACGCGGATTTCGAAAAGCTGATAAACAGAGAGTCCGGCAGGCTCGAGGCGAGCCTCAAGGAGGCTGTAAGGCTCCGCGGAGATACCGATCGGGAGATCGTCGTGTTCACGCATTTCCCCCCATATTGGAACGAGACCGAATCCGAGCAGACCTTGTCGATCCTCGAGAAATACGGGATCGGGCGCGTGTTCTTCGGGCATATACACGGTAATTATTCTGTCCCGAGCCGATTCACGCACAGGGGGATCGAAATGAATCTCATTTCCGCCGATTTCATCGATTTTACGCCAAAAATCGTCTAATTGGCGCAAACTTTTTTCAAAATGGCGATAAAAACCCCGTTTACCCCTTGACAAAATTTCTTATTTATTGTAAAATAATATAGTTATTAATTAAAAAATATTTGGAGGCAAAAACCAATGAGTCTTATCAAGAAGGAGCTTACCGAAAAATCCGGCTTTGTAATGGAGTTTTCCATCGATCGCGAGACATACAATAAAGCCGAGACGGAGGCTTACAAAAAGCAGGTAAAATCCATCAACGTTCCCGGCTTCAGAAAGGGCAAGGCGCCGAAGCACATCATCGAAACATATTACGGCAAGGGCGTTTTCTTCGAGGATGCGATCAACGCCTGCATTCCCGAGGCATTCGAGGCGGCTGTTAAAGAGGCCGAGCTCGACGTTGTCGGAACACCCAAGTTCGACCTTGTTTCGAACGACGGTGACATAATCCTTAAGGCAGAGGGCTTCGTTAAGCCCGAGGTATCGATCGAGGGCTATCGCGGCATCGAGGTCGAAAGAAAGCTTGAGGAGGTTACCGACGAGGCTGTTGAGGCTGAGGTAACACGCGCAAGAGAAAGAAATGCAAGAAGCGTCGATGTCACAGACAGAGCCGCTGCAATGAACGATATCGCCAACATCAATTACGAGGGCTCGGTCGACGGTGTTCCCTTCGACGGCGGCAAGGGCGAGAACCACGATCTTAAGCTCGGCTCCGGTGCATTCATCCCTGGCTTTGAGGATCAGATCGTCGGAAAGAATATCGGCGAGGAATTTGACGTGAACGTTACATTCCCCGAGGACTATCACGCAAAGGAGCTTGCAGGCAAGGCGGCAGTCTTCAAGACAAAGCTCAACTCCCTCAAGTTTGAGGAGCTCCCCGAGGCAGACGACGAATTTGCGAAGGATGTTTCCGAATTTGACACAATGGCGGAATATAAAGCCGACATTAAGTCTAAAATGGAAAAGAGAAATGCGGACAACGCCGACAGAGAGGTTGAGAACGCTCTCGCCGAGGCTCTTATGGAAAAGCTGGTTGCCGAGATTCCCGAGCCCATGTTCGCTCAGGAGACCGAGAACTTCGTACGCGACTATGACACAAGACTCCGTCAGTCCGGACTCGATCTCAAAACATATTTCAAGTATACCGGTCTCACCCTCGATTCTCTCCGCGAGCAGATGCGCCCGCAGGCAGAGCGTCAGGTCAAGGTAAGACTCGCGCTCGAAAAGATCGCAGCGCTTGAAAACCTCACTGCATCGGACGAGGAGGTCTCCGCCGAGTATAAGAGGATCAGCGAGGCTTATAACGTTCCCGAGGACGATGTTAAGAAGATGGTTGCCGCAGAGGACATCAAGGCAGATCTTGTTGTCGCAGCAGCAATGAAGCTCGTTAAAGAGAACGCAAATATCAAGTAATTCATTTTAAGCAAATGTCAGCCGACGGATCTCTGAATCGAGCCGTCGGCTTTCTAAAAAATACCGAAAAATCAAATTGAAGGAGAACAACCCACATGGCACTTGTTCCTGTTGTCGTTGAGCAGACCTCACGCGGAGAGCGCTCTTACGACATTTATTCAAGACTTTTAAATGACAGGATCATATTCCTCTCGGATGAAGTAAACGACACGACCGCATCGCTCGTCGTTGCGCAAATGCTCTACCTTGAAGCGCAGGATCCCGACAAGGATATATATTTCTACATCAATTCCCCGGGCGGATCCATCTCATCCGGCATGGCGATCTACGACACGATGAATTATATTAAATGCGACGTCAGCACGATCTGCATCGGCATGGCGGCATCTATGGGCGCATTTCTCCTCTCCAGCGGCACACCGGGAAAGCGCTTTGCCCTGCCCAATGCGGAGATCATGATCCATCAGCCGCTCGGCGGAATGC
>CAZQII010000091.1:0-4038 GCA_964593825.1 uncultured Ruminococcus sp. | reverse complement strand
TCATACTAAATGCAACCCCTTCTGCTACTGTTGCTTTTACTTTGAGAATTTACGCGATTCGTTTATTTACCTATATAAAATGTTAAAAGCCGCATTGACTGCGGTTCACACACGTGTTACAATAAATTCAAAAGATCTGACCGTCACCGACTTTTCCGACAGACATGCGAACACAAACGCTTACTTTTTGGATGAGTTGCTCTCCGAAAGTGACTCTATTTAATTTAAATGTAGGAAAACAACCGTCCGACGTCGGGGATAATGACTCCGGCGTCGGATTTTTTTCAATATTTTCTCCGTTTTTTTAACTTTTTTTGAAAAAAGGATTGACAAAACGCGATTTAAGTGCTATGATTAATATGCTTTAGCTTACTAAAGCGCTAAATCAATAAAACGAAAGAACGGAGACTTTGACAAATGAAAAAGATTTTAGTGCTTATGCTCGCACTCGCTTTGATGTGCATGTCATTTGCTTCCTGCGGATGCCAGGAGGACAAGAGCGATATCGAGGCCATCAAAAAGGCAGGTAAAATTACCGTCGGTGTGACGATATACGACCCCATGGACTATAAGGATGAGGGCGGAAACTGGATCGGCTTTGACGCGGAGCTGGCACAGATGTTCGCACAGTCGCTGGGCGTTGACTGCGAGATAGTTATAATAAATTGGAACAGCAAGGTCGCGGAGCTCAACTCCAAGCAGATCGACCTCATTTGGAACGGAATGACCGTCTCCGACGAGCTCAGCCAAAAGATCGACACCTCGATCTCCTATGCGAAAAACGCACAGGTCGCCGTGGTTAGAAGCGATTCGACCATTACAGCCGAAACCGTAACAAACGCGAATAATTCGTTTGCCTTTGAGTCCGGTTCCGCCGGCGAGACCGTTGTGAAAGAAACTCTCAACATTACGAATGTAGAAAAGCTCAATAGCATAGTGGAAAACGGACAACTCGGTGCCTTGAACGAGGTCCTCTCCGGCAACTCCGATGTTGCGATAATCGACATTACTATGGCGCAGTCCAAAATCGGCAAGGGTGCTTATTCCGGTCTTAAGATCGTTGAAGGCGCAAGCTACGGTGAGGAGAACTTTGCCGTCGGAATGAGAAAGGGCAGCGACCTTAAGGCGGAGCTCGACAGCTTCCTTAAAGCAAAGTATCAGGACGGCACGATCACCGCACTTGCTGAAAAATACACTGTCGGCATCAATACCGAAGAGCTCGGCAAATAAAATAAGGATATAATCGAGTATGGAAATTTTTAGTGAAGTAATTTTCCAGCTCGCAAACGGTTTTGTAATATCCGTGCTCCTTTTCGCCCTTACACTGATCCTGGCACTGCCGCTCGGACTGCTCATCTCGCTTTGCACTATGAGCAAGGTCGCACCGCTGCGCGTGCCGTTCAAATTAGTCGTTTGGGTGCTTAGGGGCACTCCTCTTATGTTACAGATCTTTGCGATCTTCTATCTGCCGGGATTACTCAATCTGTTCACCTGGCCGCAGATGCACACGGGCTGGGCATGGTTTGACGCCACGTTTTCCACGCGCTTTATCGCGGCACTCGTCGCGTTTGCCATAAATTACGCCGCCTATTTTTCGGAGATATTCCGCGGCGGCATTCAGTCGATCTCGCAGGGGCAGTACGAGGCGGGACAGGTGCTCGGCCTTACGAGGACCGAGGTGTTCTTCCGCGTTGTGCTCCTCCAGGTCATAAAGCGCATAATCCCCCCGATGTCCAACGAAATAATCACCCTCATCAAGGACACCTCGCTTGCAAACACGATCGCCGTTTTGGAGCTGATCTTCAAGGCGAAGGAATTTATGCTCGACGGACTTATCTGGCCGCTGTTCATGGCGGGCGCGTTCTACCTGATATTTGTCGGACTGCTTACCGTCATTTTCGGATTTATAGAGAAGAAGCTCAGCTATTTCAAAGCGTAGGAGATCGAATATGGAAAATATACTTGAAGTAAAAGAGCTCCGTAAGCGCTTCGGTACAAACGAGGTACTGAAGGGCGTGAGCTTCAACCTGAAAAAGGGCGAGGTCCTCTCCATAATAGGCTCGTCCGGCGGGGGAAAGACCACCCTGCTCCGCTGCTTAAACTTTCTCGAAAAGGCGAACAGCGGCGAGATCTGCGTGAGCGGAAAAAGAGTGTACGCCGCCGAGGACGGAAAGAAGCCCGAGATGCTCCCCGAGGCGCAGACCTCATTCGGCCTTGTTTTTCAACAGTTCAACCTTTTTCCCCAGTACAGTGTAATAGACAATTTGACTCTTGCCCCGCGCCTTAAGGCAAAGCGCGAGAAAAAGGCGGGCAAGACGGCGCAGACCGTCGCCGAAATTACGGAAAAGGCGCGGGCGCTCCTTGAAACAGTGGGTCTTTCCGAAAAGGCGGATGCCTACCCTTGCGAGCTCTCCGGCGGACAGCAGCAAAGAGTTGCGATTGCAAGAGCGCTCATGCTCTCCCCCGATATCCTCTGCTTCGACGAGCCGACGTCGGCGCTCGACCCCGAGCTCACCGGCGAGGTGCTTCGCGTTATACGTGCGCTTAAAAGCACCGACAGGACGATGATAATAGTCACGCACGAGATGGAGTTTGCAAAGAGCGTCTCCGACCGCGTCATCTTCATTTCCGACGGAGTTATTGAGGAAGAGGGCACCCCGTGTGAGGTTTTCGATCACCCGAAGAGCGAGAAGACAAAGTTGTTTCTATCCGCCGGGTGCGATTAAGCCGTCCGCACACAGACAAAAGCACATAAAGAAGACCTGCCGAGCGATGCACCGTATGCCGCTCGGCAGGTCTTTTTTTAATCAGGTCTGATCCTCGAAATTTATTTTTATTCCGTTGAGCTCCGCCCCGGCGTCGACGCGGATCATGATATAATTCACACCGTTTATCTGTCGGACGGAAACATCGTCCTTGTGCTCGGGATCCACCTTCACCGAGACGTTCGGCGCGGTGATCTCGAATTTCTTTAACGGGATGATATTCTTCGGCGCAAGCTCCGCATTGATGCCGAAGCCGTCGTCAAATGCCTCGCCGAGCCGCTCCAGCTTCTCTTCCCCGACGCCGCAATCGGCAAGCATGCTTTTCACCGACGCCTTCGAAACGGTCAGCGGCTCCTCGCTCTTCATCTCATTATGCTCCTCTATCATCTCGCCGAGCTTTATATGCACGTCGCGGAGCACCTCGAAGCTGCATTCCTCTGAGAGCGCGTCCGAGAGGCAGTCGCCGAATGTCTCGCGCTGGATCTTCGGCGGCATCGGCGGCTCGGAATCGAATATTCCCTTCGTGAATTCCGCATAGCTGTCCGAGAGGCTCCTCGTATAGTAAAGTGCGCCGTATATATTCGTCTTTCTGTCATCGAAGGCGGGAAACATGAATCCGATCTCGGGCGCGGCAAGGACATCCGACGGGCTCAAAAGGTGGAACAGACCGTCCGTCTCACCGAGGGAGAGCGCCTCGTTTAGATTCTTCACGGGGCACACGGCACATACAATGTACGAAAACATCTCAGATGACTCATCCTGCGTGCCGTCGCTGTGGCGCGAGAAGACATCGTACCTGTCGTTGGCGAGCAGAATTACATAATTTCCGTCTATCTTAACGCCCTCGATCGCATTGCGGTAAAAGCGCTCGAGCAGATCCGCATCCGAGAGTCCCGACCTTACAAGGCCCATAAGGAGCTTGTGCTCCTCGCTCTCCGTCACCTGCTTTGTGCTGAACGAAATGTCCGTGAGGTTCGCGCCAAGCGATCCTGACAGGGCTCTGCGCATCACGGCGAGCAGCTTTTCGCTTATTACGGAATTTTCCGTTATGACCGAATGTGATATCCTCGATATAATTTCCCTGTTTGTGTTAACGAAGCAACCGACTATCCTCGATATGTTGCTTTTCTCGGGCTTTAAGCGCCTTTTTATTTCTCTGAGCTCTTTTTCTGTCATTTGTGATCTCCGTGCATTTTTTCTTTCGGAAATATTTTATCACAAAGACGCACCGATGTCAACATTCACATGAGCAAAGCCGTCATTTTTATTTTTT
>CAZQII010000090.1:0-4278 GCA_964593825.1 uncultured Ruminococcus sp. | reverse complement strand
AAAGTAAATTCCGCGGCGGAAGCTGAAGTGAAATTTAGTTAGGGGATTCAAGAACGCCGATTTTTAAAAAATAACCGAGTCTTTAACGAAGCTTTTTCAAAGCGGCGCATAAGCGCTAAAAAAGAGAGGAGGCATAGGATGCCCCCTCTTACATAGAGATTATTTGCGCTTTCTTCTTGCTTTTCTTTTTGCCTTCTTGATCATAAGCTCCTCTTCTCGCTGTGCGTCGGAAATAAGCGCCGCCACGGCGAGCGCCACGCTGTAAAAGAAGAGCGGGAAGACCGTGAAGATGAAATTGTCGAGCATGCTTCCGCACAGGAGAACCGAAATGCAGAGTCCGAGCATGCTTTTCTCGAAAGTCGGCTTTTTAAAGAATATGCCGGCGGTGTCGATCCTGTAAAAAACATATGCACCGAGGCCGACAAGACCCATGGAGCTCAGCAGCTGCAGAAAGGTCTGGTGCGCCATAAGCGGCATGAAGGAGTAGTTGTACAGTATCGGAGAATAAAAGTAGTAAAAGCCGGTTCCGAAGACGGGCTTGGATTTGAAATTGCTTACCGCAACGTTCCAAACGGCGAAGCGACCGTTGTCGGAGAGACCTCTGTCGAAGATATCCTTTGCGAAAACTGTTATTTCGCTCCAAAATACGATTACAAAAAATACGACGGCGAGCAGGGCGGAGCCGACGGTGATCCTAAACGCCTTTTTTCTCTTCGGATCGCCGAAGAAGCAGGCAATGAGTATGCAGGCGACGAATGCAGCACTTGAGGCGAGGATCGTGTTCCTCGAGAATGTGAGGAGCGCGGCAACATATGTTATGCAGGCGCAGGCAAAATATGCGAACGGATGCTTGCCCTTTACGGTGCCGTAAAATATTGCGGGGATGAGGACGGCGGCGCTTATGCCCGCGGGATTCCATGTTGCCCAGCCGAGATGTATGCGCTCCTTGATCACCGCGCCGCTTTCGCTGAAGAGGGTTCCGTAATAATCGTTGCCGAAGATATAGAGGTCCGCGATCTCCAGTGAAAAGAGCACACCCATTACCGCCGCAACGTAGGAAACGTAAAGGCAGAGGCCGCCGAGATCATTCTCCTCCTTCAGTCCCTTGTAAAAGACGAGGAACAGGAGCGGGAACAAAATTGCCTGCAGGGCACCGTACAGGAGATCGGACGGCTCCCATGTTGATGAAAACGCACCGTTCAACAGAAAGGCGGCACTCAGTATGAGCGTGGATAAGAGTAGGGGCGTGTCGCGAAAGGATAGACCCTTGAAAATTTTATGCTTGATAAAAATGTAAACAAATGTTGACACTATTATGATCACGGACAAGCCGAGAAGCCATGGTCCGGGGCCGCTCAAATAGTGATTCGACCAGACGGGCCCGCCGGGTGTGTGCTTAAGCGGCACCTGCCATGTGAATGTGCAGAGTGCGATGATGAGCGGACGCACGGATGTGCATGTGACCATTGCGGAGGCAAAGAGGATCATATTTACGAGGCAGAGATAAATTTCAATGCCGAAGGTATGCCCGAGCAGAACGAGCGCCGCCACGGTAAGCGGGTAGTATCTTCCCATGAAAAAGCTTTGCAGGGATGCCGTGTTGAATTTTGAGGTGAGCCTGTCCCGAAGGGACGGAGCGTTTTTTTCGTTATCCATTACAGAAGAAGAGCCTCCTTTATGATGCCGAGGGTCTCGTCAAAGACTTTTTCGTGCGAGTATTGCTCATATCTTTCGTACAAGGCGTTTTTCTCAACCTCGAAATTGCCTCTGTAAACGGAAAGAACACATTCGTTGAATTGCTTTTCGTTGCCAGACTCGTAAAGAAGACCGACACCGTCGAGAACATCGCTGTGCCCCTTTATGTTGCTTGCGACCACGCGGCATTCGCATTCCAGCGCCTCGACGATATTGAAGGGAAGCCCTTCTATCTTGCTTGCGCTGACGTAGACATCGCACGCACGCATAAAATCGAGAGCGTCGCCGCGCCTGCCGGCGAAGACAACGGAGTCGGGGACGCCGAGCCTCTGCGCGAGGGCCTCGAGATTCTGGCGCTCGTCACCGTCGCCGACGAGTACGAGCATGGCCTCGGGCAACGATTGCCTCAGTGATGAGATGCAATTTATTAAAAAGCTTTGATTCTTCCTGCCCGAGAGCTCACCGACGAAGCAGAGGAGAAATTTGCCCTCTGCGCCGATTTCGGCGCGCACCTCCCGGGCGCTTCTCTTAGGTTCTCTTAATGCGACTCCCATGCCATGTGTGAAATAAACGACGGGAGCAAGGCGGCGCCGCTGTGCCAAGGCCTTGTCCTCCGCATTCATCACGATAACGGCGTCGGTCTTGCCGGCGACGAGCCTCTCGAGCAATGAGAGCAGCTTCGCTTTTGCAAATCCGACATCGCCTGAGAAAAGGTATCCGTGCACCAAATTTACGACACGGGGGCGGTTGTTCCTCGGAAGAGCCCAACGGACATGAAATGCCGCGAGGGTTGTGTTCAGGAGTATCGCGTCAAACGCGCCCTCGCTGACGGTCCTTTTGATCATTTGCCTTGCGCGGGAGTTGTTTTTCGAGAAAAGCTTCTTTTCAAACGGAATATTGAAGTCTGCTCCGTCTCCGTTCGCCATAACCAGCACCTCATGCCCCTCACGGCGCAGAGCGTCTATATAGTCGGTGTGGAAGTTGTTGATGTGCGATACGGTGGAGGCGACGTACAGTATGCGCTTTTTCCCCTCGGGGAGCGGCGGCAGCTTTGCCTCATCGCACTTTGCGTACTTTTCATGCTTGTTGACTGCCTTGAACGGGGTCTTCAGGAGTATCGCTATATCAAGCGCCAATGACCAGTTCTCGATGTATTCGATGTCCTCGTGGATCCTGTCCTCGACGGATGTGTCGCCGCGCAGACCCTTGATCTGCGCGAGTCCGGTCATGCCCGGCTTGACATAATGCTTTACCATGTAAAGGGGGATTATCTCCTTGAAGTGCTCGACAAAATGCGGTATCTCCGGACGGGGTCCGACAAGCGACATGCTTCCGAGCAGGACGTTGAACAGCTGGGGGAGCTCGTCGATCGAGGTCTTTCTCATGAAGTTGCCGAATTTCGTTTTCCGCGGATCGAAGTCCTTGGACCACGCGGTGGTCGACTCGTCGTTGACGCGCATGGAGCGGAACTTATACATGTAGAACTCGCGCCCGAGCGTTCCCACGCGCTTTTGCTTGAAGAGGATGGGGCCGGGGGATGAGAGCTTTACTCCGATGACCGCGGCGAGCATGAGCGGCGAGGTCAGGATGATGAGCAAGAGCGAGCCGACGATGTCCACCGCTCTTTTCATCATGGCGTTTGCCTTATTGTCGAGCGGGGTGCTGTGAATATTTATGAGCGGCATCGTGCCGATCTGCTCGATCTGCCTTGAATTCTTGAAGAAGCCGTATATGACGGGGAGAAAAAAGACCTTCACGCAGCGGTCGTCACAGAGGTTGACGAGCTTTATCAGGTGCCTTTTATCGTATGCATCGATGGCGAAGACTGCCTCGCTCGGCTTGTATTCATCAAGGATCCTTCCGAGATCCTCGAAATCTCCGAGCTTCTCGCATCCGACCTCGTCTGTCATTTTTCTTCCGATGCATCCGATGAGCTTTATGCCGGATTCGCTGTTTTTGCGCACCTCTTTCACATAATCGCTCGCGGTGAGGATATTGTCGCCGATGATGACGACCGTTCTGACATCCTCCTGCTTTTTGCGCATCTCGAGGATCATCTTCACGATCTTGCGCTTTTTATACATGAGGACAACGGTGCTGATGAGCGCGGTGAAAAGGATCCAATACACAATGAACATCTTGACATAGCTCGCCGTGAAAAGGAGCGCGGAGATCAGAACGATGCCGAAAAATATGAAGTTCGCCTTCAATACGTCAAGGACGACCTTGTAAGCTCCGCTGCCAGGCACGCGCCTGTTCAAATTGAATGCCTGATAAACAAACGACGATACAAGAAGGAGTATCGCAATTACGATGATGACCGGGACGGCCCCGAGCTTTATTATATTTCCGTCGTAAACGAGAACCGCAAGAATATATCCCACGAACATCGCGAGTATGTTGATAAACAGGTCCAGTATATTCTCAGTTGCGACAAGAACGTTCCTCTTATCTGCGTTCATATATCCTCCGCCCGACGCAGGGTAAAGTGCGCGGGTCCTTTTATTTTAATAATATACAATATTAATAATAACACGAAGTGCGCGATTTGTCAAGCAATAAAAGAAAAACGAACCGACTCAT
>CAZQII010000089.1:0-4505 GCA_964593825.1 uncultured Ruminococcus sp. | reverse complement strand
TCAAAGACGCAAGAATGGCGGCGTGTAAGTTGGCTTATGAATATTTGGAAAGAAATGATATGCTGCCGTCTATTTGCGATGAAATTGAAAATCCTAATCGCAATGACGCAATCAACCAACTGGAAATCTTAGCTCGCCGCGGATATTTTTCAATTCCAACTTACAATTTTAAGGAAACCTACGATAACAACGGTAATCCGATTTGGAAATGCGAATGTCACATTGAAGAAGAGGACTGTTTCTTCTATGAGACCTCGTCCTCCAAAAAAGACGCAAAAAAAGGTGCTGCTTACAGTATGCTTTGCCATGTATTGAAATTAGAGGAAGGATAATGTGGAAGCGGTGCTCCACAAGTCTTTGCTTGATGATGAAGATGATTGATTTCGATTAATCACGTGAACAATAAATACAAAGGCGTGGGATTATCTCAAATACAAACAGAGCGTTTTGGCAACAGGTTGAAACGCTCTGTTTTTTCGGTGCGCACGGGCACCGTATTTGCTTGCTATTATGCAGGTTTATCCGGTTCGCTTCGCGTCGATTTTTGCAAATTAATTGCGAATTACTGTTTTAACAGCAGATAACTTTGTCCGATGCCTTTTGCTTTTGGATCGGAAAGTGCGAAAATCGCTTGACTTTGCGCGGGCGATGTGATATTATAAAAGCGGTAGGGGCGGATGACGCCCCGAACGGGATACTTATTAATGAATTTTAATTGATCGATCGGAGGAATTTTTATGGCAACGTCAAGTCTTGACGCATTTAAGGAGGCACACGCCGAGCAGAGCTGCGGCGAGGTGAAGACCGTGAGAGTCGGTATCATCGGCTGCGGAGGGATCGCCAATGCTCACATTCAGGCGTACAAGCGTGCGCCGGGAGTCGAGATCGTTGCGGCGTGCGACATTATACCCGGGAAGGCAGAGGCGTTCCTCAAGAGGCATGAGATCGTCGGAGCAAGGTGCGATTACGCGGATCACGCGGAGATGCTTGCGGACAAGTCGCTGAGGCTCGATGCGGTGAGCGTTTGCACATACAACCGCAGGCACGTTCCGTGCGCTGTGGCGGCTCTGGAGGCGGGGATCAACGTGCTCCTCGAGAAGCCGCTGTGCGTGACCCTGGCTGAGGCATGGGAGCTTTACCGGGCGGAGAAAAAGAGCGGCAAGGTGCTTTCCATCGGATTTCAGCCGCGCTTCAGCGAGAACATGAAGGACATCAAGCGCATCGTTGAGTCCGGTGTGCTCGGACGGGTTTATTACGTTCAGACCGGAGGAGGCAGAAGGCACGGAATTCCTTACCGCGATACAAAGGAAGAGAACACGTTCGTCCGCGATGAAACGGCGGGACTCGGCGCGCTTGCCGATATAGGCTGCTATTCGCTCGATCTTGTGCTGAACGCGCTCGGATATCCGCGTCCGCTTACCGTAAGCGGCTACAAGTCCGATTTCTTCGGCAAGGATCCGATGTATTATATTCCCCGCGGCGGCAATGCGATGACGTCCGAGGAGCTTGCGGCATACAGAGCGGCAAGGGCGGATGAATTTTCGGTCGACGACTTCGGCGCGGGCTTCATAAGGCTTGAGGGCGGTACTGTCATAGACTTCAGAATTGCGTGGGCGATGAATCTCGACACGCCCGGCGACACGATATTCTACGGAACAAAGGGCAGCCTCAGGGTTCCCTCCACGGACTGCTGGAACGGCTCGCTCGACAAGCCCATGACGGTTTATCACGAGGTGGCGGGTAAGCAGGTGCAGACGGTGATCCCGCTCGCACCCGAGCCCAAGGCAGGCGAGCCCAATCTCTGGGATCTTAAGATAAGGAGCTTCCTTGACGCATGCAGAAGCGGCGGCGCCGCTCCCGTGAGCATCGACGAGATCATATACAATCAGGCGATAATAGACGGCATCGTCCGCTCGTCCGAGCAGGGGCACGAGATAGAGCTTGATTATTCCGCAATGGACTGAGTGGAAAGTCGGTTTTTCCCGCAAGTATCTGCCCGTGTTAAAAAATCGGGCAGATTTTTGCTTTTTCCGGAGGGGGTGAGCGCGTGCGGCCAGGGCTGCGTTGTCACGCCGATTTTCGGCGTTGCTTTGGTGCGCGCGCCGCGTCTTTTAGATGGGTGACGGTGCGGGCTTGACAAATTTTCGTGAATTTTCGGTGCAAATTCTATTTCAAATTTCGCTGTGTAATTTACTTTGGGAATTCACTTTGACAAATTTGTTTGACAAACTGTGCGTATTTACTTGACTTTTTTTTTATTATTTGGTAAAATATAATGCATACGACTGATAATTAAAAAATATATGAGGGCGGTGAAGCTTTACATTTGTACAGTGTCGGACTTTATACTCTCGGATGCAAGGTTTCACAGTATGAGACCGAGGCGGTCGGAGAGCTTTTTGAGGATTTGGGCTTTGAGCGCAGGGATTTTTCCGAGCCGTGCGACGTTTACGTTATAAATACCTGCACGGTGACTGCCGAGAGCGATGCGAAATCACGCAAGTTTATAAGACGCGCGGCAAAGGCCAACCCGAATGCCGTAATTTGCGTCATGGGGTGCTACTCACAGCGCGCCGCGGAGGACATCCGCGCGATCGGGGGCGTACGCATCGTCGTCGGAACGGAGAATAAGATGCGGATCCCGCACCTCGCCCTCGAGATACTCGAAGGCAGGCTGCATGAGCACTGCTCGGTGACGGATGTGAATTTTGCGGGCTTTGAGCCGATGAGCATAAGACATGCGCCGCGGACGCGCGCGTATGTGAAGATTGAGGACGGATGCGAGTGCAGATGCACGTACTGTGCGATCGCGGATGCGCGCGGAAGAGTGCGCTCGAAGAGTCCGAGCGACGTGATAAAAGAGGTGGAGGCTCTGCACGCCTCGGGCGTGCGCGAGGTGGTGCTCACCGGAATCGAAACGGCGTCGTACGGTGCGGATTTTGACACGGGATACGGCCTTGCCGATCTTTTACGCGAGCTCGACAGGTGCGGGAGCTGTGAGCGGATAAGGCTCGGCTCGCTCGCACCGGAGCTGTTTAACGAAAAATTCACGGCGAGCATCGAGGGAATCGGCATATTGGCGCCGCATTTTCACATTTCCGTGCAGTCGGCGTCCGACTCGGTCCTCCACGCAATGAGGAGACGGTACGGAGCGGACATGCTTTATGCGAATGTGGAGAGGATACGGAGGTACATACCGAACGCGGCATTCACGGCCGACCTGATGGTCGGATTCCCTGGCGAGAGCGAGGAGGACTTCCTCCGCACATATGAATTCGTGAGCCGTGCAGGGTTGATCGACGCGCATGTTTTCGCATATTCCAAGCGCAAGGGAACACCCGCGGCGACATTTCCGAATCAGGTCCCCGAGGCGGTGAAGCGCTCAAGGAGCGAGCGCCTGATTGCCGAGGTCGAGCGAGTTAAGGAGAATGTCCTCGACGGGATCGTTAAAGGCGGAAAAGAGCTTATATGCGTGCTCGAGACGCGGCAGGGCGAGATATTTACGGCGCATTCCGACGAGTTTGCCGAGGTGCATGCCTCGGGCGTCGGGTATGAGCACGGCGACTTAGTCAGGGTGGCACCCGTGTCGCATAAAAACGGAATAATATTCGGCGATATACTCGGATATGTAAATTAAAGTTTAAGGAGATATAAGATGGAAAACAGCAAGAAGACTATGGACAAGATCGTTGCGCTTTGCAAAACGCGCGGATTCATATTCCCCGGCTCCGAGATCTACGGCGGCCTGGCAAATTCGTGGGACTACGGTCCGCTCGGCGTGGAGTTCAAGAACAATGTCAAGCGCGCATGGTGGAAAAAATTCGTGCAGGAGTCGAGATACAATGTGGGTCTTGATTCCGCAATCATAATGAATCCCGAGACATGGGTCGCCTCCGGTCACGTCGGCGGCTTCTCCGACCCGCTCATGGACTGCAAGACCTGTAAGGCACGTCACAGAGCGGATAAGCTCATCGAGGATTACGCATTCCAAAACGGAACGGACGACAATCCCGCGGGCTGGACCTTCGAGCAGATGTCGAATTATATAAAAGAGAAGGGCATCGTCTGCCCCGACTGCGGCGGCAAGGATTTCACGGACATAAAGAAGTTTAATCTTATGTTCAAGACCTTCATCGGCGTTACCGAGGATTCGACGAACACGGTATATCTCCGTCCTGAGACGGCGCAGGGAATTTTTGTGAATTTCAACTCCGTCGCACGTTCGACGAGAAAGAAGCTCCCCTTCGGCGTATGCCAGATAGGAAAATCGTTCAGAAACGAGATCACCCCCGGCAATTTCGTGTTTAGAACGCGTGAGTTTGAGCAAATGGAGCTTGAATTCTTCTGCAAGCCCGGCACGGATCTCGAGTGGTTCAAGTACTGGAAGGATTATTGCCACAAGTGGCTCCTCGACCTCGGAATGAGGGACGAGAACCTGAGGCTGCGCGACCATGACGCGGAGGAGCTGTGCTTCTATTCCAAGGCGACGACCGACTTTGAGTTCC
>CAZQII010000088.1:0-4637 GCA_964593825.1 uncultured Ruminococcus sp. | reverse complement strand
GACTAAATGCAACTCTAAATTGCACTGTTGCATTTACTTTGAGAATTTACTAAAAATAAAATTTTTTCAAAAACCTATTGACAAACCGGAAGAAATGTTGTATAATGTTTTAGGTATCCTAAGACAGCAGGTTCCGGTAAAAGCGTTTTTGAATGCTTTCCTGCCGAGGAGAGGCTTTTAACAACAAAATGATTATTTTGGTTGTCCTTTCTCGGTATGTGCATTTTTATGCTATCGGAAAGGATTTTTTATTTGAAATTTTTACGGAGGTGAAAGAAAAAATGCCAAGCAACAAGATTCTTGAAGAAAAGAAGCAAGTGGTTGAGGCTCTTGCGGCAAAAATGCAGTCCGCGGCAGCCGGCGTTCTTGTAAAGTATGAAGGCATTACGGTTTCTGAAGACACCGCACTCCGCGCCGCACTTCGTAAGGCGGGCGTTGAGTACACGGTTATGAAGAATACCTTGACCGGCAGAGCATGTGATGCGGCGGGATATGGCGAAATGAAGCAGTATCTCAGCGGCATGACGGCTATCGCGATCAGCCAGGACGATCCGATTGCAGCAGCAAAGATCATGAAGGAATACGCCGATAAGATCGAGTGCTTTGAAATAAAAGCGGGCTTCGTTGACGGCGGCGTGCTCGATACTGCGGGTGTGGAAGCTCTCGCGGCAACTCCTTCGAAGGAAGTTCTTATCGCAAAGATGATGGGCAGCCTTATGTCTTCTCTTTACGGCTTTGCGTATGTTCTTCAGGCGAAGATCGACAAGGAAAACGGCGGCGACGATGCAGCCGAGGCTCCCGCAGAGGCTTAATTTCTGCATAAAACCTATCTAATAAACAATATTAACACATTTTGGAGGAATAGTAAAATGAATGAAAAGTCTACTCAGATCCTTGAACTTGTAAAGGGTCTTACAATTCTTGAACTCGCTGACCTCGTAAAGGCTCTTGAAGAGGAATTCGGCGTATCCGCAGCTCCCGTTGCAGCAGCTCCCGTTGCAGGTGCAACAGGCGCAGCTCCCGCAGCAGAAGAGAAGACGGAGTTTGACGTTGTTCTTAAGAGCGCAGGCGCATCCAAGCTTAACGTTATCAAGGTCGTTCGTGAGATCACCGGTCTCGGACTTAAGGACGCTAAGGACCTTGTTGAGGCAGCTCCCAAGACTGTTAAGGAAGCAGTTGCTAAGGAAGAGGCTGATAAGATCGCCGAGCAGCTTAAGGCAGCAGGCGCAGAGGTTGAGCTTAAGTAATTTCATCTCTATAAAGGAAGAGGCACAGTCACCTGCAGGCTGTGCCTCTTTTGTCGCAAATTGAAGAGATCATCGGCAAAAAGGAGGCTCCGCATTAACGCGGAGCCTCCTTAAAATACGTACAAAAGTTGTATTTTGTGATGAATTTCTTTGTTTTATACTATTATTTCCCGACATTTTCACGTCTTTGCTTCAGATATACGTTTCTCACTCTTGTAAGAAACTCTTGGACTCTCTCGGACTGATAATCGCGGTATGACCAAGGGAGCTTCTGCCACTGTCCCTTCGCGTAAAAGAGCGTGAGCTCCGTATATATGCCGTCGGCGAGCGGGATGCGGAACCCCGCTTTTTTTGTTGTCGCGAGCATGAGCCTGCCGTGATTTATGAATCCGGGATCAAGGTTTATCCTCCTGTTTCCGTCCTCCGAGAGCATTTTTTCAAATTCGTTCGTCTTCGTTTTTATTTCCGCTTGGCGCGACGGGTCGACAAGCTCCTTGAAGCTGTAGATCCTTCTGAGTCCTTCGCCGCCGAGCTCTCCGTCATAATATTCCGAGAACTCCTTGGAAAACGAGAACTCCTCGCACTCGTCCTCCGTTTCTCCGAATTCGGCCCTCAGAAGCTCGAGACCTTTTTTGAGAACCTCCTCGTCGTGATAGATCACGCCGATTATAAGCTTTTCTTGCTCGAAATCGTGCAGTGCCCCCATCTTACAAAAACATCTCCGAGCTTAAATATCTTTCTCCTGTATCGGGCAGAAGGACGGCCACGGTCTTTCCTCGGTTTTCCTCTCTTTTTGCTAATTCGATCGCAGCACTAAGCGCCGCCCCCGACGATATACCGGCGAGCAGTCCTTCGCACCTGCCGAGCGCGCGTCCCGCGCTGTAGGCGCTCTCCGTATCGACGGTAATTATTTCATCAATGATTTTTGTGTCCAGTGTCTCGGGGACGAAATTGGCGCCGATGCCCTGGAGCTTGTGCGCTCCCGCGCGCCCCTCAGAGAGCAGGGGAGAGTCTGCGGGCTCGACCGCTACGGCCTTGATGTCGGGATTCTTGCTCTTCAAAAATTTCGCAACACCGCTGAGCGTTCCGCCTGTTCCGACACCCGCGACGAAGAAGTCAATCTCGCCGTCCGCGTCGTTGTATATTTCGGGACCCGTGGTCTCAAAATGAGCAAGGGGATTGAGCGGGTTCGTGAACTGTCCTGCGATGATCGCACCCTTCGTGGCCGCGCATATTTCGTTCGCCTTGTCGATCGCACCCTTCATTCCGAGCGATCCGTCTGTCAAAACGAGCTCTGCGCCGTATGCCTTTATCAGGAGCTGTCTTTCGCGCGACATCGTGTCAGGCATTACGATGACCGCCCTGCATCCGTGCGCCGCCGCAAGCGCCGCGATCGCGATGCCCGTATTGCCCGATGTCGGCTCTATTACCACTGTATCCTTGCCGAGCAGTCCTTTTTTGGAAAGATCCGCGAATATGTTTTTTGCCACTCGATCCTTCGCACTCCCCGCGGGATTGAACATCTCAAGCTTGGCGAGCAGTCGCGCGTGGAGACCGTATTCCTTTTCGATCCTCTCGAGTCTGACGAGCGGAGTCCTTCCAATCAGCTCCTCCACGCTGTTATATATCTTTCCCATGTTAACACCTCTTTTATCTTTTTATTAATATTCTACCATGCTTTTCGGTAAAAATCAATAACCTTGCAAAATATTTGCGCAAAAAGTTTGTTTCGCTCTCAAACGGGAAAGATAACAGAAAGAAAAATCGACACGCCCCCGAACATGTGCCGATGATGTTAATCAAAGTTTACAATATGGTACAGATGGATATGAGTACTTTTTCTGCAATAAAATGCCACCTTTGCCGCTTACGTGCTCGGCTCGATGCGCTTCGCACAAGGGCGCGACAGCTTAAATTCCGCCTCGCGCTCGGTGTGCTCGCAAATGCCGTATACATTATATGGAACCTTGCTCTCGCCGCCGTTTACCGCGACGCACTGCTCCTTTCGGTGTCGGTTTACTATGTTTTTCTCGCGCTTATGAGGTGCGTGCTTCTCGCGGCGGAAAGGAGGGGTGCCTCGGGTTCTGTGCTTGAGCGTGCGTCGTTCACGGTCGGCCTCCTTTTGGTGACCGCGGGCGCCGCATTCGGCGCGGTCATGGTATACACTCTCGCCTTTGAGGTGAAGAAAAACTATTCTCCCGTAAGCATAATACCGCAGTCATTATTTTTGCTCTACTGCCTTATCGGCGCGACAGTTCGTATTTCCCGCCGTACGGAAGGCTCATTTGAGATGAGGCTCGCCAACGATGTCATCGCCTTGGCGGCCACGCTCTTTTCGGTGTTCAATTTAGTCAATTATCTGTCGCACACACAGCTGTGTCTGTTTGACCGTTCAATCACGCTCGCCGTGGGATGCGTTGCCGTGACCGTGATCTTCGTTGCCGCTGTCCGCTTGATGTTATTTTCGCGGAATCGCTAAATAGCATTTTTTTCTTCTTCGACATAATATGTTAACAGCGGCATGCGATCCTTTCGGTTAAGACCGCTTGATCTTGAGTGCCGCAAGCTTTAAAGTAAAGGAATTATTTAAATGGAAAGAAATGAAAACGGGACTCCCGTCGCACCTCTCGGTCAAGAGCGGATGAGCGAACTCGGCGCCTCGGCAGAAGCGTGTGCGGAAGGCGAAAACAAATGCGCGGATGCGAGAAAATGCGACACGGGTGCGGCGATGCTGTCCGATTCTCTTCCGCTCGCCTACGCGTACGTTCCGTGGCAGAAATGGAGACTTTTGTACTCCCCGCGCGAGGCTCTGGCGAACGGAACGCTTTTTGAAGAGCTGAATAAGCCGATCGGAGTGTACGGAAATGAACATTGAGAGAACGGACAGATCGCGCGGCGAGCTTGCCGCAAAAATAAAGGAGCTCTCCTTTGCCGGGATAGAGGCACAGCTTTTTCTTGACACGCATCCCGACTCCCGTGCCGCACTTTCTTATTATCACGATACGGTGGATGAGCTCAACAGGCTCGTCGACGAATATACCGATATGTACGGTCCCCTGACCGCACAGCGCTCGTCACGCGGGGCGTGGAATTGGATCGACGGTCCGTGGCCTTGGCAAACGGACAACGATGAAAACACCGAGGGGGAAGGTTAAAAAATGTGGATATATGAGAAAAAGCTTCAATACCCCGTTAAGATAGAGCGGCCCAATGCACGCCTTGCCGGCTTGATCATCGATGCGCTCGGAGGTCCGGACGGCGAGCTCGGCGCTTCTATGAGATATTTGAATCAAAGATATACCATGCCGTCCGGGGAGGTCATCGGTCTGCTCACCGATATAGGTAGAGAAGCCTCAGAAAAGGAGCTTTCTGAGGCTTCAGCTTTTTTTG
>CAZQII010000087.1:0-4640 GCA_964593825.1 uncultured Ruminococcus sp. | reverse complement strand
GAGTGTGAGATTCGAACTCACGCGCCGTTGCCGGCAAACGGTTTTCAAGACCGCCTCGTTATGACCGCTTCGATAACCCTCCGTATTATGAGGCCGACCGTGAAAAAGATCGGCAGATCGGATTCTGTCCAACCATGCTATACTATAATAGCATAATTTTTCAAAAAAGTCAAGAAAAAATCAAAAAAGTGTATAAAAACTTTCATTGAACAACTACGCGCAAAACGCAAAAGCAGGGGCGGTATTTTTTCATCACCTACCCCGCTTTTTGTTTTTTAGCTGTAAATCAAGCGCCTGCAGAGCAACGACATCCCTGCCAGGGTAGCACACGAGCGTGAAAAAGTCGCACGGGCCGCCGTATGCGGCAAAGCGGCGCCGACTGCCGCCCACCGTCACGGATAAGAACAACTGTCGAGCGCCGCTACTTTTTGCTGTATTATACTTTGTTAAAAAATCTTATGTAAACCAAAGTGTACATTGTCCGCGTCGAGATACGAAATCATCTTGCGGAAAGCACCTCTTGCTCGTAGACCTCGACCTCACGCAGCCATTCCGGGCCGGAGATAACGCCGCACCTGTCGCAATACTCTTCCCACACGGAGCCGAAGGGGAAGGTCTTGAACTCCTCGGAGAGAGCAAGAACATGAGTGAAATCGCTCTTGCTTTGAAGCTTTGCGAGCTTTTCGTTGGGCATGAGGAGCGCATTGAGCAATGCCTTCTGAAGGTTGCGCGCGCCTATTACCCACGCCGCTATACGGTTGATGGACGCGTCGAAGTAATCGAGCGCGATGAACACTCTGCCGAGCGCGTCGTTTCTTACGATCTCCTTTGCGATCTCCTTTGTTTCATCGTCGAATATAACAACGTGATCGGAGTCCCAACGCACGGGGCGTGTCACGTGAAGCGCGATCCTTTCGTTGAAAAGCAAGAGCGATGGGATCTTATCTGAGACGAGCTCCGTCGGATGATAGTGACCGTTGTCCATAAGAGGTGTTATGCCGTTCTTCGTTGCATAAGAGAGGCAAAACTCCGCCGAGCCCACCGTGTACGACTCAAGGCCAATGCCAAACACCTTTGACTCAAGGGTCACATACACCTTTTTCCTGTCAAAGGGAATGGCGAGTATCTCATCCAAGGATCTCTTAAATCTCTCGCGCGGCGAATATCTGTCGGCGGGAATGTCCTTGTATCCGTCCGGGATCCAAAAATTCAGAACACAGGGCTCGCCTGTTTCAGTCGCAAAATATTCCGCGATCTTCACGCATGCCTTGCCGTGCTCGACCCAGAATTTGCGCACCTGCTCGTCAGGGGAGGAGAGCGTGAGATTATCCTTCACCATTCTGTGCGAGAAAAATGTCGGGTTGAAGTCTATACCCATGTTGCGTTTTTTTGCAAAATCCACCCATTTTTTAAAGTGCTTGGGCTCAAGCTTGTCTCTGTCGGCGCGCTCGCCGTTTTCGAAGATCGCATACGATGCATGCAGATTGAGCTTCTTCCTTCCGGGGATGAGAGAAAACGCCTTGTCTATGTCTGCCATAAGCTGCTCGGGCGTTGTCGCCTTTCCGGGATAATTACCCGTTGCCTGTATTCCGCCGGAGAGAGCCTCGTCGGAATCAAAGCCGGTCACGTCGTCGCCCTGCCAACAATGGATCGAGATCGGAACATTCCCGAGGATCTCCATCGCGCGATCGGTGTCGATGCCGTACTTTGCATAGTCGATTTTTGCGGATTCGTAATTTTTCATCTTCATTTCTCCTTATTTCATAGCGTTTCTTTTTATTTGAACCTTAAGATTTCCTATCGCCGTTGCCTCGATCGGCAGTGCGGTGACCCTTTTACCCGTGGCCTCCTCGGTCAGACGGTTGAGGTATGTGCACTTTGCGCCGCCGCCTACTATGAATATCTCAGAATAGCTGCGACCCGTGTTAAATTCCAGATCCTCTATTGCCTCCTTGTATCCCGCAGCGAGGCTCATGTATGCCGAATTGAAATAGTCACGCGCCTCTGTCGGTGCCTGCATTCCCCTGTCGGTAAAATATTTTGCGATCGCACCCGCCATGCTCCGCGGAGCGGTGAACGCCTCATCGTTAATGTCGAATATTCCGGAGAACCTCGACTCCTCCGCCGCGTCCGCAATGTCGCCGTAGGATGCCTCGGGGCAAAGCTCGCGCCGCAGGGACTGGATCAGCCACATGCCGTTTATATTTTTCTGATATCTGTTGTATCCGACGCCGCCCTCGTTAGAGTAGCCCGATGTGCGACTGCGATCATCCGTTATAGGGCTCTCCGTCTTGACACCGAGGAGCGACCACGTGCCGGAGGAAATATACGGTGCGTTCTCGCCCATGTCGATCGCCTCCACCGCACTGCCCGTGTCATGCGTTGCGCAGAGGACAACGTCTATATCGGCACCCACCTCGTCACGCACCTCGGGCAAAAATCCGCCGAGCAGCTCGCCCGGCTGACGCAGAGGCGCCATCAGCCTCCTTGGCAGACCGAGTGCGTCAAATATGTAAGCATCGTATTCGCGCGTGTCCTTGTTTACGAGCCCGGAGGTCGATGCCTCCGTGAATTCATGACTCCTCACTCCTGTGAGCCTGTACATGAGGTACTCGGGAATGTAAAGGAGATCCGTCGCACCGTCGAGGCGCCCCGCCAGCTTATCCGCATAGAGCTGATAGACCGTGTTGAATTTATTGAACTGCGTTCCCGTCCTCGAATAAAGCTCGGAATGAGGAATTATGTCATGCACCGCCGCGCTCGATGCGTCGGTCCTCGAATCGCGGTAAGCATACACGGGCAGTATCTCCTCGTCACCGTGCATCAATACGTAATCGACGCCCCACGTGTCAACTGAAAGGCTCTCTATCCTCCCGTACTTCTTAACGGCCAGAGCGATGCCGCGCTTCACCTCGCCGAACAGGCGCTCCATGTCCCAGACCAAGGCGCCGTCGACCTCGTCCTGCCCGTTTGCGAATCTGTATACCTCGTCGAGCACGAGCTCGCCGTCGCGCTCCGAACCCACGATATGCCTGCCGCTCGAGGCTCCGATATCGATCGCAAGATAATACTTCATATCTTTTCCGTCCCTTCGTAAATTCCGCCGATGGGCGTTTTATTTATCTTCCATTTTTATGATACCACATAAATACAAAATATGCAAGGACAAAAATTAATATAAAAACAGTCTTAATTTAATATATCTGTTGATTTTTCGGCAAATAAATGTTAAAATAGGTATATATCATTCAACAAGGCGGAACCCACAATGGAAAAATATCTTTTGGATAAGCTCTCGCAGACGACGGATGAGGAGCGCAGGATCCTCGCGGGCGAGCCGTTCGAGCCGAAGCTTTATTTCGAGGACAGAGCTTTAATAAAGAGCGAAAAGATGCTCGGCACCGTGCGGGCGGAGATAGGTATAAAGTTTCACCCTCGCTATGCGGAGTTTCCCGAGCACGGGCACGACTTTGTCGAAATGATGATAGCTCTCTCCGGCAATATAACGCACAGGATCGCGGGACGCAGGATCACCCTCGGGCGAGGAGACATCCTGCTCATGAACAAGCACATCCGCCACTCGATCGACCGTGCAGACCAGGGCGACCTCGGCGTCAATATCATCATGACCGACAGCTTCGTAAACTCGCTCTCCCCCGAGCTCGGTAACACCGTCTTTGAGGACTTCTTAAAGGAGAACGCGCGGCCCCTCGGTGCCGGCATGCTTCTTCACTTCTCCGCACACGGTCGCCCCCAGGCCGAGAATCTCATAGAAAACATAATCCTCGAGCTGTCCGAGCCGACCCCGAGCAACGCGATCCTCTCGCGCACCCTCGCCCTGCTCTTCTCTTACCTCGCGGTAAAAAAAGAAATGCTCACCGAGGCGAGCGTCCCCGAGACCGCGGAATCGCGGCGGAGGTCGGAGATAACCTCCTACATTAAAAGCAATTACAGAAGCGCGAGGCTGGACGAGCTCGGCGCTCGGCTTTTTCTCTCCGTGCCATACCTATCCTCGCTCATCTCGGATTACTTCGGCAAAAGCTTCAAGGAGCTCCTGCTCGAGGAGCGGCTCCGCCGTGCCGACGAGCTCATCACAAGGACCGACATCCCCGTCTGTGAGGTCATAAGCAATGTCGGATACGAAAACTATTCATATTTTCACAGGGAGTATAAGGCGCGCTTCGGCCAAACCCCGCTTGAAAGAAGAAAGAAAGCGCGCGCCTCGGTTTGACCGCCGCCGAGCATTCATAGCGCACTTCGGATATTATCAAACAAAAAAGAGTGAAACCGAGGTCGGTCCCACTCCCTTCTCCGCCGAGCATCAAAGACCGTGTCATCCTGAGCAAGAGGCAGAATGCCTCGCGCCGAACCCGGAGGGCGGCATGCGCTCCGCGCCTTGCCGGGATCTCGTATCCTTTTTACTATGCCCGTCACACGTACTTTTTCTTAACACGGGTCCCCTTACCGTGTCATCCTGAGCAAGAGGCGAAGCCTGTAGCCGAACCCGTCAGGGCACTATGGCGTCTGCGCCATAGTGGGATCTCTTTCCCATTTCGGTACGCCAATCATACGCAAAAAGCGATGCCCCCACTCTCTTCTCCGCCGAGATTCCGCCGTCGCTGTCGCTCGGCGCTGCTTAC
>CAZQII010000086.1:0-4762 GCA_964593825.1 uncultured Ruminococcus sp. | reverse complement strand
CGTCGTAGGACCGGAGCTCAAGATATATCAGTGTGTTCAGCCCAAGGAGATGGCGCTCGAGTTGTTTAAGCCCTTTGTAATGAAGCGCCTCATTGAAACGCAGAAGGCAAACTCCATAAAGGACGCGAAGAGAAAGGCGGACAGATCCGCACCCGAGGTCTGGGACGCACTCGAATACGTCATCAAGGAGCACCCCGTGCTTCTTAACCGTGCACCCACGCTTCACCGTCTGTCAATACAGGCGTTTGAGCCCGTTCTGGTAGAGGGAAGAGCAATAAAGCTCCACCCGCTTGTATGTCCGGCATTCAACGCGGACTTCGACGGCGACCAGATGCCCGTCCACGTTCCGCTCTCGAGCGAGGCACAAGCGGAGTCGAGATTCCTCATGCTCTCCGCAAACAACCTCCTGAAGCCCGTTTCCGGTAAGGCTGTCACCGTTCCTTCGCAGGACATGGTCCTCGGCTCATATTATCTTACCATCGATCACCCCGGAGAAAAGGGAGAGGGCAAGATCTTCCGCAATTACGACGAGGTCGAGATGGCGTATGAGAACAAGGAGCTCGGAATGCACGCGGCGATCAAGGTGCGCGTGACAAAGGTAATAGACGGTGTAGAGCAGAGCAAGATCATCGACGCAACATACGGACGTCTTATTTTCAACAAGAGGATCCCCCAGGACCTCGGCTATGTTGACCGCAAGGAGAATCCGTTTGACCTGGAGATCAATTTCCCCGCAACGAGCAAGAAGCTCAAGGAGATCGTTGACAGGACCATTAAGTATCACGGATTTGCCGAGGCGGCAGACGTTCTTGACAATATCAAGTCGATGGGATATAAGTATTCGACGCGTTCGTCGCTCTCCATTGCCGTTTACGATATGACGATCCCCCCGAAGAAGAAGGCTCTCCTCGACGAGGCAACACGCAAGGTCGACGAGATCACCGAGCTCTTCAACTGGGGCGAGCTCTCCGATGACGAGCGCTACAAGCAGGTCGTCGACGTTTGGGAGAAGACCACAGATGCCGTTACGGATGCACTTATAGAGAACCTTGACAAATACAATTCGCTTAACATGATATGCACATCGGGAGCCCGCGGATCTATGAAGCAGATGCGTCAGCTCGCCGGAATGCGCGGACTTATGTTTGCGACAAACGGTAAGACCATCGAGATTCCCATCAAGTCTAACTTCCGTGAGGGACTTACGATGCTCGAGTATTTCATGGGCGCAAAGGGATCGCGTAAATCGCTGTCCGATACGGCGCTCCGTACCGCGGACTCCGGTTATCTTACAAGACGTCTTGTCGATGTTTCACAGGAGGTCATCGTCCGTGAGGAGGATTGCGGCGCGAAGTCCGGTATCGTTGTCTCCGATATTATCTCGGGACAGGCAACGGTTGAGAAGCTCTTTGACCGTCTTGTCGGAAGATATACCGTAAACGATGTTGTCAACGAAGAGACCGGTGAGCTTATAGTTCCCGCGAACACGATGATAACAGAGGAGAGCGCGAAGGAGATCGTCGATGCTGGCATAGACCGTGTCGAGGTACGTACCATTCTCCGCTGCCTTGCAAAGCGCGGCGTCTGCGTCCACTGCTACGGCGCGGATCTTGCACACGGAACACCTGTTTCGATAGGTGAGGCTGTCGGCGTCATTGCGGCTCAGTCCATAGGCGAGCCCGGTACTCAGCTTACGATGAGAACGTTCCACACGGGCGGCGTTGCCGGCTCGGATATCACTCAGGGTCTTCCCAGAGTCGAGGAGCTGTTCGAGGCAAGAAAGCCGAAGAAGACCGCGATCGTTACCGAATATAACGGAACGGCGCGCATCCAGTCGGATAAAAAGCTCTCGAAGGTAATTATCCAGAATGCGGTAGATGCCGACGGCATGCCCGCAGCAGAGGATGTTATTTACGAGATCCCGTTCGGAATGCGTCTTTGCATCGAGGACGGACAGGAGGTAACGCGCGGCCAGCAGCTGACCGAGGGCTTCCTTAACCCGGCGGACGTCCTCCGCATGAGCGGTATCGACGCCGTATACGATTACATCATCCGCGAGGTACAGAAGGTCTACCGCGGAGAGGATGTTGAGATCAACGATAAGCACGTCGAGTGCATTACAAGACAGATGACCCGTAGGATCGAGATCGAGGATTCCGGCGACACGGATCTGCTCATCGGAACGAATGTTGACGTACTCACCTTCCGTGAGGCGAACGAGAAGATCGACGAGCGCATTGCCGCAGGCGAGGTAACTCTCCGCAAGGCGAGCGGCGCACCGCTGCTTCTCGGAATTACGAAGGCATCGCTCATGACGGATTCCTTCCTTTCCGCCGCATCGTTCCAGGAGACTACGAAGGTCCTGACGGAGGCTGCGATAGAGGGCAAGCAGGACAACCTGCTCGGCCTTAAGGAGAACGTCATTATCGGTAAGCTCATTCCCGCGGGAACCGGTATCGGTAAATACCGCGAGGTCGAGATCGAAAATCTCGATAAGTACGAGCCCGAGACCGTCGGCCCCTTCGCCGAAAGAGAAGAGCGCGACGAGGATCCCGAGGATGAAGACGCAGAGATCGTCGAGGTCGAGGCAGAGGACACTTTTGCGGCGCAGGATGACGAGGCTGTCGAGGTTGATACTGTCACCGAGGATTAAGACGAATCCGAATGTCGGCCTGTCCGACGGATAAAGCAATAGAAAACACGCCCCTGTACCCTGATAGGTACGGGGGCGTGTTGAATTTATGCCCGAAATATTTGTTGTTTGATTTAATTTGAAAAAACGGTGCGCGTGACGGACATAATAACGAAAATGCAAAAGTCTTTTAAGTGCGTATGACGGGCGTACCGAAGCGGGGACGAGATCCCGGCAAGGCGCGGAGCGCATGCCGCCCTCCGGGTTCGGCTCCAATCGGCGCGGGCGCCGATTTTCACTCAGGATGACACGGGCTTTAGGGCGCGAAGGGTTGGTGGGTGTGACGGGCGTAACAAAATGGGAACGAGATCCCGATGCGTGCGTTCGCACCGCATCGCCCCTGCGGGGTTCGGCGCGAGGCATTCTGCCTCTTGCTCAGGATGCCACGTCTTTAAGGTATCGCCTTTCGGGTTCAGCGTGAGGCTTTCACCTCTTGCTCAGGATGACACGGTCTTTGAATTTAAGCAGGGGGATCCTTTTTAATGATGAATTTTAATGTATTTCTCCGACGGAAAGGGAGATCTCGGTGTCGCACCAGCCGGCATCGCGGTACGATTTGTTTTCACCGAAGGAGAGCTTGCGGAGCAGGGTTGCGCACTCCTCGAGGTTGCCGGAGATGTCCGACCACGGAGCCTTTGCGGCGCCGAGGGTGCGCGCGGCGTAAAGCACGGATGAGATCTCCTTTGCCATGGTGTGCCACGTGGTCATCATTATGCCGAAGAGGCCGAGATCCCTCACTGTTTCTGCCGAGGCGCTTATATTCTTGAGCTCGGTCCACGGCGCGCACATTATATCGAGGTCGGGGAAGTGCTCAATCATATATTTTGCGGACGGGAAGGGTGCGTGCTGTGTGTCGTAATCCCAGTCGATGAAGACGGTGCTTTTACCGAGTGCGTTGATGGCAGCCCGCGCCTGCTCGGCGTTTTCGGTCTGCGTGCAGGAATGGGTAGTGCCGGATTCGGCGGGGAGGAACATGTCTATCCAGATCAGCGGACGGCGCCCCTCCTTGGCAACCTCGTTGGTTGCATAGGAAAGATATTCGGGGAGAGCGGCTCTGTGGATCTCGGATTTTGCGTACATATATGCCTCGTCGAGTCCGAGGTGGAAATATTCACCATGGCCGAGCACCTCGTACTGCTCGAGGCGCATTTTCTTGAGCAGATCGCGCACGTAGGGCGACGAGATGTCCCACGACCAACCGTCGGGAGTAAAGTATTTATAGAGCTCGGGCGCTCTGTCGAGGGCGGAGTGCTTTCCTCCCGTGACGCGTCCGCTCGACGCATGGCCGAGATGATTGATCATGGGGATTGGCTCTATGCCGAGCTCGCGCATTTCGGCCGCAAGGGCTCTGAGCTCCTCCTTTGAGTACGCCTCATCCCAGGACAGGCGCGGCTCGCACTCGTAGGGGAACATGCCCCAAAACTCGAGCACGGCATGCGTAAAGCCGACGGATGCGGCGAGGCGGACGAGCTTTTTGAGCTCGAGGAGGCGCGTTTGTTCAAAGGCGCAAACATGTATCATTCTGATGGGGAGAGTAAAGCTCGACGTGCGCTCACGCTCGTTTATGTAAAGGGTGCCGTCGGCATCGTATTCCACCTGCATCGCAAGGTCGAAAAATCCGCGCACGAGGGCAGGATAATCCTTGCCGCGAAGGGCGATGCCCGAGGAGGTGACGCGGTAGGCATATTCCTTGTCGGCAGGAAGGGCTGGGAGGGATGCTGTGCCGACCGTAATTGCAAACGACAGCTCGGGGCTGACCTCGGTGATGAGCTCAGACTGCCCGAAGGTGAAGCCGCGCCAGACGCTCTTCACGCTTTCGTTCTCAAATTCGGCGCACACGGCGGCGGTGACTTTCTTGTTTATAATAAATTTGTTCATGTGTTCTCTCCTTTGTAAAATAAGATACCTTTATTATAAGGGGAAAAGCAACGCGCGTCAATAAAAAAAGATAAGCTTGTTTAGCTTTTCGAAAAGAAAATATGGGGTGTGACGGACATAACGAAGTAGGCACGAGATCCCGGCAAGGCGCGGAGCGCATGCCGCCCTCCGGGTTCGGCTACAAGTGACGCG
>CAZQII010000085.1:0-4886 GCA_964593825.1 uncultured Ruminococcus sp. | reverse complement strand
GCAGACCCTTGATGAAGTCGTTGCTGTCGCCGAGAGCGTCAAGCACGTTAAGGCCTACTCTGGTCATTATGATCATGTTAAGCACGACATAGATGGAGTCGGTGAGCTCGATACCGTACTTTGCAAAGTCGGAGCCGACAACGGACATGGAGTAAGGAATTACATACATCGTCTTATTCTTATAAGAGCCGGTGTAAAGCTTCGTGAGCTTTTCATAGCACTCCTTGGGATCCATCCAGTTGTTGATGTTACCTGCATCCTCCTTCTTCGAGGTGCAGATAAATGTTCTGTTCTCGACTCTTGCAACGTCATTAACGGCAGTTCTGTGGAGATAGCAATTAGGAAGCTTTTCCTGATTGAGCTTGATCATCTCGCCTGTCGAGCATGCCTGTGCGCGAAGCTTTTCGGCCTGCTCCTCAGAGCCGTCGATAAGAACGATGTCAGCGGGCTGCACCATATTTGCCATTTCGGCAATCCAGGCGTTGACATACTTGTTTTTAGTTACATTTGCGTTCATTTGTATATCTCTCCTTTAAATTATTTACATGTAAATTTAACTAAAAATCCAATTTACCACAAATACATTATATCATAACACTTTTAATTTTGCAATAGATAAACAATATAAATTTACAAAAAAATCATTATTTTACAGTGCTTTCGCACTTTGCAATGTCGTTTTTTCGGGCATTCTCTTTTTTCGCGTCGTTTTGTATTCCGTTTTGGCAATTTTAACCATTTTGATACAAAAAAGTTTGTGCAATTTTTCGCGCTTTTGGGTATTGATTTCGTCCTGATTTTGTGTTACAATATTCTTGCTTCCAAAAATTACCATATTAAACCAAAATTCAAACACGAAAGGAAAACGAAAACATGGAAAACAACACAAAAATCTTGCTTTGTGGCGAAAACGAGGAGGAGCGCCGCGCATTATGCGAAAAGCTCGTCAAAAGCGGCTTTACGCATGTCGACGAGGCAAAGAACGGCGACGAGGCAGTCGAAAAAATGGCTAAAAGCCGTTACGATGTCGCAATCGTGGATCTGTGGATGACGGGCATCGACGGGATAGGCATAATCAGGAGCATAGATATCTCCGGCGCCAAGGAAAAGCCCGCATTCATCCTCACCTCCCCGATCAACCGTCAAAGCATACTTATCGAGGCATCCGAGGCGGGCGCCGACCTCTGCATACTAAAGCCCTTTGAGGCCACGACGCTGATCGGTCACATAAACTCGCTCATGCGCATACGCGGCAAAAGCAAAAAAGGCGAGCCCGTCGGAATATCGGGATCCCCCGATATGGAGGCGCAAGTCACGAAGATCATCCATCAAATAGGAATCCCCGCGCATATAAAGGGATACCAGTATTTGAGATCCGCCATTTTGATGACGATCGACGAGGGCGATATAATCAATTCCGTCACAAAGATCCTCTACCCCGCCGTTGCCAAAAAATACGGAACCACGACATCGAGAGTCGAGCGCGCGATAAGGCACGCGATCGAGGTCGCATGGGACAGAGGCGACGTTGATGTGCTCAACTCTTATTTCGGATATACGATACAAAACAGCCGAGGCAAGCCGACCAACAGCGAATTTATCGCAATGATAGCCGACAACCTCAGGCTGAAATATAAATATGCGACAGTATGACGCGGTCTAATTGTTTATGGTCCGCCTGCCCTCCATGGCGCGATAAAGCGTGACCTCGTCGGCATATTCTATGTCACCGCCAACGGGAATGCCGTACGCGAGGCGCGAGACGCCGACGCCGTATCCCTCGAGAATTCTCGCGATATATGCCGCGGTGGTGTCACCCGTCGGGGTCGGATTCGTCGCGACTATGACCTCTCTTACCTCCCCCGACTCGACCCTCGCAATAAGCTCTTTTACCGTAAGGTCATCGGGCGTTATGTTATCGAGAGGAGAGAGCGCGCCGCCCAGGACGTGATAAAGCCCTCTGTATCCCCTGACCTTTTCCATTACCATCACGTCCTTGGGGCTTTCGACAACGCAGATGAGCCCCCTGTCGCGTCGCTCATCCGTGCATATCTCGCACCCGGACTCATTTTCGGAGAGGCCGAAGCATATCGGACATTTAAAGACATCGCGCTTGGCGCCGAGGACGGCGTCGGAGAACCTCCCGGCCTCTTCATCCGAAAAATTCAATACCGCAAAGGCATATCTCGCCGCCGTTTTTGCGCCCACACCGGGCAAACGGCGGAATTCTTCAATGAGCCGCTTGATCGGAGCAATATATTCCGCCATATCAGAAAAGACCGCCGAGTCCGCTCATTCCGCCGAGTCCGCCGAGTCCGCCGAGTCCGAGCGCACCTGTAATTTTCTGCATCTCCTCGGATGCTGTGGTCTCCACCGTCTTTATCGCTTCGTTTACCGCCGCAACGATCAGATCCTCGAGCGTTTCAACATCGTCGGGATCTACGACCTCGGGGTCGATCTTAACGGAGAGGAGCTCCTTCTTTCCGTTGATCTTGACATTGACGACTCCGCCGCCGGCGGAAATGTCATATTCCTTTTCTTCAAGCTCGGCCTGCTTTGCCGCCATGTCCTCCTGCATTTGTTGTGCCTGCTTGAGCATTGACTGCATATTGCCGCCGCCCATGCCCTGCTGAGGGATCCTTACCTTCATTATATTATATCCTCCGTTTAAATTAATTGTTTATTGCATTTTCTATTTCGTCCGAGAAATCGTCGTTTTTCGACGGGTCGAGCGGCTCTATGGTTATGACCACATCCCGAGGTGCCTTTCCCTCGCATTCGGCGATGATGCCCTTCAAGAGCATCATGTCGGCATCGTCCGAGGAAAGCTTTGATGCAAAGAACGCATTCATCCTTATCAGAAAAGAGCCGTCGGGCATCCTGTATGTTTTCGAATTTATGAAGCCGACGGACAGCGATCTCTTCAATTCGCCGATCTTCTCGATGATTTCCGTCCACCTTGCATAAAGGACAGGCCTTTTTCGCCCCTCTTCCGCGGGCGCAGAGCTCTCGTTCTTTTCGGGCATCGGCTCCGGCTCACGAATGTCGCGTTCCTTCTTTGTCGGAAGCATGGTGACAGTCTTTTCGATATTGTCGCGCGCCTCACTCGGCGATGTCGGAACACCGAGCTTGAGCATGGACAGCTGCTTTTCAAGCGCCTCTATCCTCGCCAGCAGCGCCTCGGTGCTGACTCCGCTCTTCGCATCGCACATACGCGTCAGAGCTATCTCCGCTATACTGCGCCGAGCATTTACCGCCCTTTGCATATCCGACAGAGCCGATTCGAGGATCGATATGTGATATCCCGCCATTGCGGGAGAAAGACGCTCCGCCATCGCAGAGAGCAGCTTGAGCTCGTTTTCCGTGAGGTCGAGATACGCACGTGCGTTCGCCGCATGCCTGACAACCATTATGTCCCTGTAGGCATCTATTATCTCCTGCCAGAAGACGGATATATCGCCGCTCTTCATGACAATTGAATCTATTATCGAATATACCGAGGAATAATCGGCATTTATCACAGCCTCGACGACCTTGTAGGCCGCCTCACGGTTTCCGCTCCCCGCCGTTTGATAAACAAGCTCCTCGTCTATGCGCTTGTGCGCTCCCGCGCACAGCTCGAGCAGGCTTATCGCATCGCGCATTCCTCCGCGGGAGATGCGTGCAATGATACGCGCGCCGCCGTCATCCAGGTCTATGCCCTCAGCATCCGATATCTTCTTCAGCCTGCGTATGATATTGTCCGAAGAGATGCGCTTGAAATCAAAGCGCTGGCAACGCGAAACTATCGTGGTCGGAAGCTTGTGATATTCCGTAGTCGCAAGGATAAAGATAACGTACGCCGGCGGCTCCTCGAGCGTCTTCAAAAGAGCGTTGAATGCCGAGGACGACATCATATGAACCTCGTCGATGATATAAACGCGATACTTAAGTATTGCGGGCGTGAAGGCGATCTCATCCTTGATGTCTCTTACATTGTCGACGCCGTTGTTGCTGGCGGCGTCCATTTCTATGACGTCGGTCGCGATTCCCGCATCTATACTGCGGCATGCCTCACAGCAATTGCACGGATTGCCGTTTCTCGGATTCTCGCAGTTCACAGCCTTTGCAAGTATCTTCGCGCAGCTCGTCTTTCCCGTTCCGCGCGAGCCGCAGAAGAGATATGCGTGCGAGAGCTTGTTGTTTGCGACCTCGTATTTAAGAATATCCGTAATCGACTCCTGACCGTAAACGTCATCGAAATCCGTCGAACGCCATTTGCGGTACAGTGCTCTGTAATCGGACATATTCCGCCCCTCCAAAAATCATATTAAAAAACAAAACGCCGATGCGGGCATAAAAATCTTATACTCTGCTCAGCGCTCTTCACTGTAAATTCAACTGACGGCAAAAAGCGATCAGCCACAGCAATGTAATATAAAAGCATGTCAGATTCCGCACATCTGAAAGAACCATACTCCTCTCCGTCGAGAATATGTCTACACACGGTAACCGCCACGTCTGCTCCGAACAGGCTCCCCTGCGGCACACGCGATAAACCGCTTAATGCTGCTTGGTTCCCCACCTGACATGGTTCACGGCCTCGCATTGCGCAAGACCCATCCTTCAACACAGCATATGACAGTGCAGACTGTACAGACATAACCCTCGGGAAAGGGACTAACCCCTGCTATAGCGGATTTCAGGTACAAGGCACCGCTACCGCCCCGGCCGGTATGGTTCCGTCAGATGCGCGGAGCAAAGCACCGCTTCATCGTGACACATGTAGTATTATAACAAATTTATTTAAAAAAAGCAATAGTTTTTATCAAATTAATAAATAAATTTTTCATTAGTAAATTCTCAAAGTAAATGCAACAGTGCAATTTAGAGTTGCATTTAGTCTG
>CAZQII010000084.1:0-5039 GCA_964593825.1 uncultured Ruminococcus sp. | reverse complement strand
GGCGAGCACGGCGGTGATCCCACATCCGTTGAGTTCTGCCACAAGATCGGCCTTGACTACGTTTCCTGCTCACCGTTTAGAGTTCCGATCGCAAGACTTGCGGCAGCTCAGGCGGCTATCAGCTCGAAGAAATAATATAATACACGGCAAAACCGTTACACCTTTAAATTAAGGAGCGGTCACCGTTTTAACAGGAAGGCATTTTTGCCTTCCTGTTATTGTTTTCAAGGCCGATTTCACATATCATCCGTCCTCCTCCGAGAAAAGTTGCCGCGGCAAAAATGCGCGGCAATATTATCGGTCGAATGCAAGCGCAAAAAATGAGATACAACGAAACCGCGATAGAGATAGCGCACCCTTCTCTGTCGCGGTTTTTAAAATTATAATATAAGAAAAAATTACAAAAGCGCTGCGCTTGCAACCGTAAAATATATAACAAGCGACAGAGCGTCCACCACCGTGGTTATAAACGGCGACGCCATAACGGCGGGGTCAAGGCCTATGAGCTTCACGAAAATGGGGAGCGCCGCGCCTATGAGCTTCGCCAGTATTACCGTCACGGCGAGTGACAGTGAAACGGTGAGCGCAACGCTTATGCTCACCGCTGCGTTGCCCATGAGCAATCCGTCGATCAGCACGATCTTCAAAAACGCCGCCGCTCCGAGCACCGAGGCGCACAGTGCTCCGACACGCAGCTCCTTGAAAAGGACGCTCGGCGTGTTTTTCGGCGTGACGGTGCCGAGGGAGATGGAGCGGATGACGGTTACCGACGCCTGCGAGCCGCAGTTTCCGCCCGTGTCCATCAGCATCGGAACAAAAAGCACGAGCACGGCGGGGAGCGCAGACTCAAAGCGAGCGAGCATCGCGCTGGAAAGCACGGCGGAAATCAGCAGGAGCAAAAGCCACGGTATGCGTGCACGGAACAGACTGAACACCGACGTCTTAAGGTATTCCGCATCGCTCGGAGTGATTGCCGCCATCTTTGCGAAATCGTCCTCCGCCGTCCGGCTCATCACATCCATCGCGTCATCTATCGTCACTATTCCGACAAGGCGGAATTCGTTGTCGACAACGGGCAAAGCCAAAAGGTCGTACTTCTTTATAAGATTAACGACAAGGCTCCTATCCGAGAGGGTGTTTACATATATCACGGATGTGTTCATGATCTTGGAGAGCTTCACCGCGGGATCGGATATGAGCAGCTGCTTTGCCGTGACTATCCCGGAAAGGTGCCTCACCGAATCCGTCACATAGCAGGTGTATATCGTCTCGCTGTCGAGCGCAACGCTCCTTATATGAATAAGGGCCTCGCCGACCGTCATGTCGGGCGACAGGCGCACATATTCCGGCGTCATGAGCGAGCCTGCGGAATCATGCGGATATCCGAGGAGGCGGTTTATCGCCGCCCTGTTCTGCGGCGTGGTGGAGCGCAGTATCTTTTTTACGACATTTGCGGGCATCTCCTCTATTATATCGACCGTATCATCGAGGAAAAGCTCGTCCACAACGCCGCCGAGCTCCGCATCCGTAAAGCCGTTTATAAGCTCGAGCCGTATATCCGTGTCGAGCTCGACGAAGCACTCAGCGGCACACTCCTTCGTAAGCAATCTGAAAAATATCAGCCTATATCCCGACGGCACGTGCTCCAGCATAAGCGCGATATCCTCCGGCGCCGAATCCGCGATAAGTCCGCGTAGCTCCGAGAGCCTTTTCTCCTCGATCAATTTTACGGCGATCGCGCCGATCTCTTCAACAGATACATCAGATACGTTGTTCTTCATTTTTCTTTTCTCCCTTCTTTTTTCCGCGAATACAGGACGCAAAGAAAAAATGCGCGCCCGAAGGTGCGCGAGAAAAACACCGTGCTTATATTTTCAAAAACAAAGCAGGTATTTCACGCACCGTATATTCGATATTATAAATCCCGTAAAGCGTACTTCGATCACCGGACATGAGATCCACCTGCCTTTCCTTTTTTAATGTATTCTCTCATCGGAGAGCAATTTTTTAGACAAGAGCCGAGACCGCCGTGCGTCGCCCAAAAAAGTCGGGTGAGCGTCCGTCTCGGCCGAAATTCGACCTTTTTAATTATATTCCTTTGGCACGCGCGTGTCAAGAAGATGCGAATTCTTTTAAAAAAACGTTCAAATTATTTTAAAAATTTCCGACTCACCGAAAACGGAAATTCCGTTTTTCAAAAGCAACTCCGCCGTCACACCGTCGCCACTCTTTATTCCGCCGTCGAATTTTCCGCTGTATATCTCGCCGCGGCCGCATGAGGGACTGCGCTCCTTCAGCACCGCCGCCCTGCAATTCAGGATCCTCGCCAGCTCAAGTGCGGCCTCCGCGCCGCGCTTAAAGTTCTCCGTGACGTCTCTGCCGCCCTCCATTACCACTAGGTCACCGACCCTCTCACTCTTTTCCCTCGGTGTGGGAAGACCGCCGTAGATCTCCGGGCATACCGGTATAAGATCGTACCTTTCACGGAGCTTGGTCAGGATCGCGTCATCGAGCTTGTTCTTCACCCTGCCGTCATATCTGCAGGGAATGCCGAGCAGGCATGCGCTTATAAGTATTTTTTTCATAATTCATTCCTTATTTTTCTGTTTTCATTTCTTTGAGTATCTCCGTCATATCCGCCGCGCCCATGACAGCAACGGTACCCCGTGTTAAATTATCGAGGACATTGCATATGCCCGCGTCATCGGAATAATATGCCCTCTCGCCTATTTCCTCGGCGAGCGCGGCGGCACTCACACCTTCCCCGTTTTTCTCTCTTGCACCGTATATATCACCTATTATTACATAGTCGGCACATGACAGGGCACGGACAAATCCATCCCACAGCCCGAGTGTGCGAGAATACGTGTGCGGCTTGAATATCACGGTCAGGGGATCCGATCCCATAGCCCTAAGCGCCGCGATCCCGCGGTATATCTCCGTCGGATGATGCGCATAATCGTAAAACACGGGTCTGCTTTTATAAAGGCCCATATATTCGAGCCGCCTCTCAATTCCGCGGAACGTCTCTATCCGTCGGCGGATCAGATCCGTGTCGATTCCGCATTCATATGCCGCCGCGACGGCGGCAGCCGCATTCGATACATTGAAGATCCCTGGCACCCGAATATGAAACTCGCCGAGAGACTCACCTCTTCGCGAAAGAGAAAACAGGCATTCCGTGCCCCCGACCGAGATATTCGATATTCTGTAATCGCAATCGAATGTGCATCCGTATTTCATGAGCGGCGCACTTATTCGCTCACACAGCGAGAGCGCTCCCGCGTCGTCGGCATTGATCAACACGAGCTCGCGCGCCCGTGACGCATATTTTACAAACGAGCTCTTCACCGCCTCGATATCGCGAAAATAGTCCGTGTGATCGAGCTCGACATTATTGATCACTGCTATACTCGGGCTGAACCGAAGAAACGAATCCTTGTACTCGCACGCCTCGAGGATGAATGTCTCCTCGCCCGTCCCCTGAGAAAAGGCGCCGCTCATGAGCCGCGCGCCGCAGAGCACCGTTGCATCCGAATTCGGAGAATCGAAAATATGCGCGAGCATCGCGGTGACCGTGCTCTTGCCGTGCGTGCCGGCGACGGTGACACAGTGCTTTGCCGATGAGGAGAGATACGCCGCCATCTCCGCGCGCGATACGGCGGGAATGCCGTGGCTCCTCGCATAGAGATACTCGGAATTGTCATCCGAGATTGCGAGAGTGTATACGAAAACGCCTGCCCCCTCCGCGTTCTCCGCGCGGTGTCCGTGAAAAAACTCAAGTCCCAAAGAGAGAAGCTCCCGCGCCTCATCCGCGCCCCTTATGTCACTGCCGGAAACACGGAAGCCCTTCTTTAAAAGCAGCTCGGCGATTCCCCTCTGCCCCGCACCGAGGACGCCGCAGATATGTATCCGCTTTTTCTGTTCAACCGCACATTTGATCGCTTCCCCTATTTTTATAATTCCCGAAGATGAATTATAAACCGACAAAAATCAAGCTCCTTCCCGCGTTGTTAAACTTTTATACAACTTCATTTTTCAAAAAATCCAAATTAATTTAAAGAATTAAATGAAATAAAAGCGAATATTCTTCACATTTTTATAGTATACTATATTCGTTCCAGAAATTGACAAAGACAGAAAGGATTAACAAAATGCAAGTAACGGATATCAAGATCAGAAAATTCTTTGACGAGGGACCTATGAAGGCAATAGTGTCCGTGACCTTCGACGACTGCTTAGCCGTCCATGACATAAAGGTCATTTACGCGCGCGACAGATATTTCATCGTTATGCCGTCGAGAAAGAACCCGGACGGAACGTACAGAGATATCGTACATCCGATAAACTCCGATTTCAGAGCCGCACTTGAAAACGCGGTGATTGACGCATATCATGTCCAGCTCGTTGCGGCACAGCACGACGAGAGCGCCGATGACAGCGACAGCGCACTCATAATCTGACACTCGGGTCCTCTTTTCGGCACAGCCCTGCGGCTGTGCCCCTTTTTTATATTATACGTGCACCTCGGATTTTCGTGACGCTTCATTTTTAAAAGCAGGCTGACCGCTCGGTCAGCCTGCTTCTTCTTTTTATTAGTGGCAAATGCACTTCTCGGTATCCTTGTCGAAGATATGGATACGGGAGGTGTCGATGGCAACCTTGATCGTGTCGCCTGCCTGAGCGCGGGAGCGGGACGAAACTCTTGCAATAATATTCTTATTGTTCGTTGCATCCTCCATGCCCTCAAAGCCGAGGTAGAGATAGATCTCCGCACCCATAAGCTCGGTCACGTCAACGTTTACGTCCATTGTCGTGTCGGCGAGGGTCTGAAGATACATAGGCTCGTCGTGAATAGCCTCGGGACGAATTCCGAAGATGACCTCCTGACCGATGTACTCCTTGAGATCGGGGTTGTTGGACTTATCCTGAGGAAGCTTGAGCTGTGTTGTGCCGAATGTCGCATACAGATCGTTGTCGCGCTTAACAAGCTTACCTGTGATGAAGTTCATCTGAGGCGTGCCGATGAAGCCGGCAAC
>CAZQII010000083.1:0-5156 GCA_964593825.1 uncultured Ruminococcus sp. | reverse complement strand
TTGACTTATGCTTTTCTTTATGCTACTTCCGACCACCGAAAAGGCAACGCAATCGAAGGCATTGTAACAATAAAAGTGTCCATAAAAACGTGTCACAACTCATGCGCATTATTCAAAATCTATTTCCACTTTTGGACACATTTATCGTCGGCAAGGTGCTCGATCTTGGCAGCCTATCTGCGGTGGGGGTGGCATCCTCGCTTTATTCCCTGTTTAACGACACGCTGTTCGGATTGATCTCCGGCTTTGCGATCATTGTAAGCAAAAAATCCGGTAGCGAATCAAAAAAAGAACTTACGCGAGCTTTTTATATTTCCCTGTTCTCATCGGTTATTTTGTGTATTATCGCGTCGGGAATCGGAATTGTGTTCTCGGAGCAGCTTCTTTCACTCTTGAAAACGCCGGCAGAGCTAATAACTTGCGCAAAGCAATATATCGTGATAATGCTTTTGGGATTTATCATCAATGTGCTTTATAATTTTATCGGAGAGATGCTACGTGCAATAGGAAACAGCAGGATACCGCTTTATTTGCTGATAATCTCCTCCGGCGTGCATGCGATTTTGCTTTATCCTCTGACACTACGCTTCGGCGTTTGCGGAACCGCGATTACCACCCTTATCTCATATTCCGTCGCAGTTGCCTGCGGTGCGATATACATATTTATAAAAGAGTTCCCGCTTTTCGTCCCATCCTCCGCCATCATAATTTTAAATTCACCAAAAACTCCGATATCCTGCGCGAATGCTTTCATATAGGATTTCCGATGGCATTAACCGGATTTGTTGTCACGCTCGGCGTCTTGATCTTAAGCTTTATTTCAAACAACATCGGCACCGAATATACAGCCGCCTACTCCTTTGCCTCAAAGATCGGTTACATTATGACCACGCCGATTTTCGGATTTGCAACCGCGCTTGCCGTATTTGCATCACAGAATTTCGGCAGAGGAAATCTCGACACGATCCGTGTAGGGGTAAGAAAAAGCGTGCTTGTCGTTTTCGGAATCGACCTTTGTGTTCTTCTTATCGCGCTGCCTGTTTCAAAGCCGCTACTGTATTTCGCTCTTGACGAAAACGAAATAGCGGTAAGTGCCGGGTATACTTATCTTTTGATCCGCTCCCTCTCCATGTTCATTTTGACACCTGCGGCAATTTACAAAAGTCTGCTGCCGGCCATCGGAAAACCGTTTTTCTCGACATTTTCCGGCTTTGTAGAGATTGGCATAAGGTTTGTATTCCCACTTCTGTTCTCACAGTTATTGGGCTTTAAGGTCATTCCCCTCACCGACAGCTTCACTTGGCTGATTCTGGCAGTATTTCTGACAGCGGCATATCATCATGAATTCAACAAAATATATAAAGACGGAATTCGCAAATAAAAAGCTTTTCACGTACCTTTAATATGAATTTCTGATTTCAAAGCACTCGGCATACTTAAAAAAGATCAAATATAAAAGAGATCCGAGCCCCGCCGAAACGGCAAAGGGGTTCGGATCTCCGCTTTTCATATATCAAGGTCGAGTCGACCGATCAAGCGCAGGCAGGCACCAATCACTTGCGGTGGAACCAAACGACCATGTCGCTCTCACCCCTGTTGGCGAACGCATGATAAGGGATGAGCGTCAGGCGCACCGTGTCGTACCCTTCGCTGTCGGAATCTAAATAAAGCTTGTCGCTCTCGCGAGGAATAAGCGCGGGGATCACGATCGTCGGGAGTGAAAAGCTCGAGCTTTTGAGCTCAAAATCTTCACACGGGTACACTCTTACAGCCTGCAGATCCTTAAAATTGTCAACCCTCTCCGCACAGTATACAACGGGGCCGCGCATCAGGGCGCATTTGCCGGCATTGTCATGGTTCCTGCGATTTGCGTAAACGAGGCGCACGGGGAGATCGAAATTCACCTCCACGGAGCCATTCTCGGAGTCAATGAACGCATATCTGTTTTTGAGCGTATATTTTTCGCTGATGGTAAAGTGCTTGCACCAAGACGGTATACGCACGGCAAGGCGCTTGCCCTTCATGTCCCTGCGTTCTATGAGCACTCTGCCGTCCGCGGGGTAATCCGTAGTTATCTTCACGATATCGGAGTCGGCATTCATGAACTGATTTACAAAGACCGTGTCGCTGCTCTCGGAGAGGACATATCCGCCGATCGAAGCTATAAATCTGAGAATATTCGGTGGGCAACAGGAGCAACCGAACACGGTCTTGCGCTGTGTTTCCGGATAAGAATCTTTTTCGGGGGCAAATTTATTAACATGATTAAAGTCGAGATCTATCTCGAGCGGATTGACGTAAAAGAAGCTCCTGCCGTCCTGCGATATACCGGAGAGCATCCCGTTAAATATCACACGCTCCACCGCATCGGCATATTTTCCGTCCTCCTCGAGCAAGAGCATGCGCTGTGCCGCCATAGCGAGAGCGATCGACGCGCATGTCTCGGCATAGGCAGAGCGGTTCGGCAAAAAATACTCCCTTGAAAAAGCCTCACTGCCAACGCCAAAACCGACCGCGCCGGTAATATACATTTTTTTGTTTACACAATCGTCGAACATGGCGTAACATGCCTCGGCAAGCTCGGCGTCACCTGTGCGGGCAGCTACGTCGATCATTCCCGATAAAAGATAAAGCGCGCGCACCGCGTGTCCGTCCACGGTCCTTCTTGCCCGTAAGGGCACTGCATCCTGGTTGTATTCCGGATCACAAAGCTGTCGCGAGATCGGTCCGTCCACGGAATTTGCCCCGTGCTCGTTGATGAAATATTCGGCGAGTTCGAAATATCTCCGCTCTCCCGTCGTCTCGTAAAGTCTCACCAGAGCAAGCTCCAGCTCGGGATGTCCTGGGGTTATAAACGCGGCGGAGCGCTCAATCTTAAACACGCGCTCGATATAATCCGCAAATCTGCAAACGGCATCGAGAAATCTTCTCTCTCCTGTCGCCTCAAAATATGCGATGGCCGCCTCGATCCAATGCCCCGCGCAGTAAAGCTCGTGATCTCCGCGGTTTTTAAATCTGTTTTCCTGCTCTGTCACAAGGAAATGGCTGTTGAAATAGCCGTTTTCGTCCTGATTTTCAATGAAGCAGTCGATCACATGCTCGACGGTGCTCCTCCATTTTTCATTCGGCTCGCGTGCGATAAGATACGAAACGCCCTCCACCCATTTTGCAACGTCGGAGTCCCAAAAGATATGCGGCTTTTCACTTTCGTCACCGTCCCACTTGCATTCAAGCGCACTGAATCTGTGCGTTTCCGAAAAGCGATCGTAAATTGCACCGACGGTGACGTCGCGCAGCATTTTCTGCTTCTTCTGCCAAAATCCGCCGTTTATATCAACACGGGAATAATCGACATTTTTCATTTTCAATTCTCCTTTTTTCAAAATGTATTGCAATTTTTCTTTAAATACATTATAATGCTTACAGTAAATTATTTCAATACCGATAAAAAGCGAATGAGTGAGAAAATCAGACATGTTAACATTTGAGGACGGATACATAACCTACGAGAAAATAGGCAAATTCACGTTGAAAAACGAGTGGACGCACCCGCGCAGAATAATAGAAAGCTCCGAGCTCATCGTCGTTATTTCGGGGACGCTGTACATCGGCGAGGACAGCACGGATTACGTCCTCGGCGAGAACGACGCCATCATCCTCGACTCCGGGCGGGTGCACTACGGAACAAGACCCACGAGCGAGCCGCTGTCCTTCTACTGGCTGCATTTCAGGACAGATATCCCCGCCCCGTTCAAGACCTTGGTCGGCGCGGAGATGCACGACGTTAAATATTTCCTGAAAAAGCTTTTGCATATAAGCAATACAAAAGGAACCTCGACAGAGGAGATCGAGGCTCTTACACTTTTAATATTAAAGGAAGCTCAGCGCAGATATCTCGCGGCGAAGGACTCGCCGCCGGCAATAATCGGCCTCGTTAAGGAATATGTGCGCAACAGCATCTCCTCCCCGCGGTGCTGCATCTCGTCCGTCGCCGAGGAATTCGGCTACAACAGGGATTACCTCGGCAAGCTGTTCTTTCGGCACTGCGGCGAATCGCTGAAGGACTATATCGCGAAGAGCCGCATCGCCTTCGCCGAGAATCTCCTCCTAACGACGAACATGAGCATAAAGGAGCTCGCCTCGGAGCTGGGATACGGGGATGAAAACGCCTTCGTAAAGTTCTTCAAGTATCACAAGAGGATCAGTCCGACAAGCTTCAGAAACCTTTATTTCAACACCCATGTGAACAATAAATGATCCTCGCGCCGCGGCACGTGACAGGTCTTAAAAATCAATATCCAGGCTCACCGGGCAATGGTCGCTTCCGTAAACTCCGCACAGAATATCCGCAGCGGCAACGCGGTCCCTCACCCTGTCGGAGACCAGAAAATAATCGATGCGCCAGCCTATATCCCTCTCTCTTGCGCGCATTCTGTATGACCACCACGAGTATTTCACCGTGTCGGGATAAAGATATCTGAATGTGTCGGTGAAGCCCGCGCCGAGAAGCTCGTCGAGCTTGCCGCGCTCCTCGTATGAAAATCCGGGGTTGCCTATATTTGTCTTCGGATTTTTCAGATCTATCTCATTATGCGCGACATTCAGGTCGCCGCAGTAAACCACCGGCTTCACCCGATCGAGCGAGGTGAGATATGCGCGCAGGTCATCCTCGTATTCCATGCGGTAATCTATACGCTTAAGTCCGTCCTGTACGTTCGGGACATATGCACCGACAAAGTAAAATTCCGGGTATTCGAGCGTTATGACCCTGCCCTCGTCCAAATGCTTTTCCCCGATGCCGTACACGACCGACAGGGGCCTTATCCGTGTAAACACCGCGGTGCCGGAATATCCCTTTCTCTGCGCGCTGTTCCAATATGCGAAGTAGCCCTCCGGCTCAAAATCCGCCTGACCCGGCTGCATCTTTGTCTCCTGAATGCAGAAAATATCCGCATCGAGCTCCGAAAAAATATCCGCAAACCCCTTTCCCAAAACGGCGCGAAATCCGTTTACGTTCCACGAAATCAATTTCATTTACGAAATCCCCCGATCATATTTGCATTACCGAAATATTTTAGCACACATCGGCTCTTTTGTCAATAAAAACCGTCCGCGCACCCGCCCCGCAAGACGCTTTTCGCACATTTTGACGCATT
>CAZQII010000082.1:0-5210 GCA_964593825.1 uncultured Ruminococcus sp. | reverse complement strand
GTTCCTGCCTTGGGGTTAGGCATAAGTCCCTTAGGACCGAGCACCTTACCGAGACGTCCGATAACACCCATCATGTCGGGAGTTGCGATTACAACGTCAAACTCGAACCAGTTCTCCTGAGTGATCTTCTGAACATATTCCTCAGCACCTGCATAATCTGCGCCTGCAGCAAGAGCCGCGTCAACCTTGTCACCCTTAGCGAATACAAGTGTTCTTACATTCTTACCTGTACCGTTGGGAAGAACGATGGCGCCTCTGACCTGCTGATCTGCGTGACGGGAGTCAACGCCGAGACGAATGTGAACCTCGACAGTCTCGTCGAATTTTGCCTTTGCAGTCTGGCAGAGCAGTGCGACTGCCTCATCTGCATCGTAAAGCTTTGACTTATCTATAAGTTCAATGCTTGCCTTATACTTTTTACCCATTTTAGCCATTATTCATTTCCTCCCTATCACTCTTCAACAGTAACGCCCATGGAGCGTGCGGTGCCTGCGACCATGCTGATCGCCGCTTCGATGGAAGCTGCGTTGAGGTCGGGCATTTTTGTTTCTGCGATCTTGCGAACCTGCTCCATTGTGAGCTTTGCAACCTTGGTCTTGTTGGGAGTTGCGGAAGCAGTTTCGATGCCGCAAGCCTTCTTGATAAGAACTGCTGCGGGGGGCGTCTTCGTGATGAAGGTGAACGAACGGTCAGCGTAAACGGTGATGACGACGGGGATGATAAGACCGATGTCGTTCTTTGTTCTCTCGTTGAATTCCTTTGTGAAGTTAGGAATGGAAACGCCGTACTGACCGAGTGCGGGACCTACGGGCGGCTGGGGAGTAGCCTTGCCGGCAGGGAGCTGCAATTTGATGTAACCGGAAATTTTCTTTGCCATTGTTATATCCTCCAAATGTGGTGTTTAAACGGAAGAATTAAAAAAGTATTTTTCTTCCTCCCACTGAATGCGATTCCGATCGCTCGGAATCAAAGCGGAATCTTATTCCGCCGCGCGAACGTCCTTTATGTCGACGAAGATCGGAATGTCGCGCTTTTCCGTAGAAGCGAGAATCATGACCTGCTTCTTTTCCTCGTCAATGCTTTGAAGCTTTCCTTTGTATCCTTCGAATGCGCCGGAAATAACTTCGATCATATCACCGATAGAGAACTTGGGTCCTTCCGTACGGATCTCGACGTTGAACATATCGACCTCTTCTTCGGTGAGCGGTGTGGGCTCCGAGCCCGGTCCGACAAAGCCTGTGACGCCGGTAATGTTTCTTACGACATGCCAGCTCTCGTCGGTCATGGTCATTTTGACAAGCACGTATCCGGGCATGAGCTTGTTTTCGACAATCTTCTCCTCGCCCTTATCGTTAACGGTGGTAACCGTCTCCGTCGGAATGTGTACATCATATATAAGATGACCTAAGCCGCGGTTTTCAACGATCTTCTCGATGCTGTCCTTGACCTTGTTTTCGTAGCCCGTATAAGTGTGAGCAACATACCATCTGGGACCAAGATTTTTCTCGTTAATATTACTCATCCCGCGGCCTCTTAGTAACCTATAAGGCCTGCAATGGAGGTGAGTATCTTAGAGGAGCAGAAATCGACGAGCGCGATAGCAACTCCGAAAGCAATAACTGTGACGAGAACAAGTCTTGTGTTTTTTGCAAGCTCTGTTTTCGGTGTCCAGGACACCTTCTTCATTTCGCCAACGACATCCTTGCAGAATTTAGTACATCTTTTCCAAATACGAACAAAAATGTTAGTTTTTTTCTCTTTTTTATCTGCCATTTCAAAAGATCCTCTCTAAATTATTTGGTTTCTTTGTGCAAAGTATGCTTGCGGCAGAAACGGCAGTACTTTTTCATTTCAAGTCTGTCCGGATCGTTCTTCTTATTTTTCTTTGTGTCATAATTTCTTTGCTTGCAATCTGTACAAGCGAGTGTAATTTTGACTCTCATTTATCGGCACCTCCTAATAGAAATTCGGGCTCGGCCCGTTAATACCTCCCTCAGTTAAGCGGCATGCATGCAAGTCCCAGAAAAATGCACACAAAAAAAGCCCTCGACAGAGGTAATATAATTATAACACGCGTTTTACCGTTTGTCAATAGTTTTAATATATTTTTACATAATATTTTCGGATTTTTCGGATTTCACGGCACGGCTCTGTGCTCACAGCGATAAATTAAGCGTTTTCACTTGACTTTTTGGCCGTTTGGGTGTATGCTATAACATGAAAAAGAGAATTTGAATGAAAACGGAGAATGCCCGATGAAAATAACCGTATTGGACAGAGCGTCGCTCGGCGACGACACCCCTCTCGAGATTCTCGAGAGCATCGCAACGACCGTCACATATGACAAAACGCCGCCCGAGCTTGTCGCCGAGCGGTGTTCGGATTCGGATATCATCATTATTAACAAGGTAAAAATCACGCGCGAGGTGCTTGTTAAGGCGACAAAGCTGCGACTCATTTGCGTTTTCGCTACGGGATACGATAACATAGATATAAGCGCGGCGCGGGAGCACGGTGTTGCTGTCTGCAATGTCCCGGGCTACTCGACGGACAGCGTGGCTCTCTTTACCGCCGCGACCGTTCTCTCGCTCTTCACTCATCTTTCCGAGTACGGAAAATACGTTTCCTCCGGGGATTACACACGCTCCGGTGTTCCGAATATGCTCGTGCCGGTCTATCATGAGCTTAAGGGAAAGACCTGGGGCATCGTCGGACTCGGAAACATCGGACGCGCCGTCGCCAAGGTGGCGCAGGCATTCGGTGCGAATGTCATCGCCTGCAAGCGCCGCGCCGTCGACGATATCGAGTGCGTCGGTATAGACGAGCTGTGCATGCGCAGCGACATAATAACGCTCCACTGTCCCTTGACCGAGCAAACGCGCGAGATCATTAACAGAGAGCGGATCTCGAAAATGAAGGACGGAGTGATCATCGTAAACGAGGCAAGGGGAGCGGTGGTAAACGAAGCCGATATAAGAGATGCCGTTCTTTCGAAAAAGATCGGCGGCTTCGGCAGCGACGTTTACTCCGAGGAGCCGTTCGGCTCATCTCATCCGTACAATGAAATAAAGGGGCTCGGAAACGTCATTTTGACACCGCATGCGGCGTGGGGCTCGTACGAATCCCGCAAAAGATGCATGGAGATCATTGCGAGCAATATAAGGGCGTTTTTGGACGGTAAGATACAAAACAGAGTGGAGCTATAAGCCATCGGCGGCGTGCATCACGCTCTGTCAACGGTGATAACGCAAAACAGGGTTGTATCCCGCTCCGAAACGGCGGTGCGAATATCGTCCGCGATCTTTTCGGGCTTTGTTTTTTCTTCAAACGGAATAACGATGTCGAAGATCATATTGGTGTGCGTATCTCCGGAGACGACGCGGAAGTCGTGCACGGTGACGGTCGGATATATTTGCGAGATAACATCGCAAAGAAGCGTCCTCAGCCTTGTAACGGTTTCGTCTCTTGTATCGATGGGATCCATATGGACCGTGCAGATTATGCCGAGCTCGGTGCTTATGCGCCGCTCGATGCAATCGATCGTGTCGTGGAGCTTGAATACGTCTCCGCTGCCGTCCACCTCCGCGTGGAACGATGCGACAAAATGCTTCGGGCCGTAATTGTGTATCATCATATCGTGTATTCCGATGACGTCGTCGTATTCTGCCGTGATTTTTGTTATACTTTCTGCGATTTTATCACAAGGCGATTCGCCGAGGATAGAGTTCTTGGTTTCGTTTAGAATCTTGATTCCGGCGTATATTATGACTAAGCTCACCGCCAATCCCATGATCGCGTCGAGCAAATAAAATCCCGTGAGCTTGATTATCACCGCCGATATAAGAACGGCGGAGGTGGAGGCTGCATCGGAAAGAGCGTCCGTGCCGGATGCGCGTACTGCCGTCGAATCTATGATGCGCGCAATCCTTTTGCAGAAAAACGAAAGCCATATTTTTGCGACAACGGAGAGCGAAAGGATAATAAACGTAGAGGTGCCGAGAGCGGCGGGCTCCTCGCCACCGCGGATAAGGGTCTTAAGCGAATCCTTAAACAGCTGAGCTCCGACGAGAAGTATAATAAACGAAACTATCATGGATGCAATGTATTCCATTCGCGCGTGGCCGAACGGATGCTCCTTATCGGCGGGCTTTGACGAGAGCTTGAAGCCGATAAAGCTGATAACCGAAGAGCCCGCGTCGGAAAGATTGTTGAGCGCGTCCGCGGTAACGGATAGCGAGGCACTCAATAATCCGACGGTGAGCTTAGCGGCGGCAAGAAGCAAATTTACCGCTATGCCCACGGTGCTCGCAAGGCTGCCGTACCTCGCTCTGACATCGGGGCGATTTTTATCCCCGGAATCCTTGATGAAAAGCTTTATCAAAAAATCAGTCATAAATTCAAGACCTTCTTTACTTTTGTCATTTATGTATTTAATCAATATTTTTTAGAAAAACGGTGCTTTTATGAAATTGTGTATTTATGAAATAGAATATGAACGCCTGCGCGATATGACGACCGAGGTGTTCTTCAAGGTTGCAAGCGCAAGGGCGTCCGGCTTCAGCGTTATAAGATTTGACATAAAAAATCAGAACGAGGCCGTCAAAATAAAAACGGTGAACTTCCTGACAAGGATACTGCGCGGAATGAAGAAGCGCTCCGCCGTGCAGTTCTTTGTGACCGAGGAGGGATTTGCCCGCTCGTCAACGGAGGCACAGTATCTTTTGAACGTTTTCCCCGAGGTGGAGGCGGCGCTGGACGTCCCCTCGGAGCAAAAGACGGTTTTCGTCAGAGTTTGATCGCAAAAAAAATCAGCTGTTGCAAGCCGAAATGTATAGTCGCAACAGCTGATTTTCGTTATCATTTTGTTTTTTCTTCAAGATATCCGACGATATCGCCCACTGTTTTAAATGTACCGAGATCCTCGTCGCTTATTTCGATATTAAATTTTTCCTCACATGAATAAACGAAATCGGCAAGATCGAGAGAATTGATCCCGAGATCCGCAACAAGCTCCGATTCCGGCTTTATATTATCGGCATTTATATGAAGATTATCAACAAGAACCTGCTTTACGTTCTCAAACATAACAGAACCTCCTTATGTAACTTACTTGAAAACAAACGTTAAATGTTCAAGCAACAATTATAATACAATAAAGGAGAGGATTTGTCAATAGTTTTTTCAAAATATTTGCGAATTAGGTAAAAAAA
>CAZQII010000081.1:0-5515 GCA_964593825.1 uncultured Ruminococcus sp. | reverse complement strand
CCCACGACCTCTAGCGTGACAGGCTAGCGCTCTAACCAACTGAGCTACCAAGCCGTTTGATCTCTTAAAGAAGAAGTAAGGCTTGGCTCCGAGACCGACAGCGCGGCAGATATGCCAAGCCCTATTACTGCTTTATTTTGGTGGAAAGTATAGGGCTCGAACCTATGACCCTCTGCTTGTAGGGCAGACGCTCTCCCAACTGAGCTAACCTTCCGTTCTTTTATTATTATAGCAAAGGAATTTGTTTTTGTCAAGGGCTTTTCGGATTTTTTTGACCTCGCGCCCGAAAATATTGCGCTTTTCTCTTGCATTGATCCGACAGATGTGCTAAAATGGTATAAAATCCGACAAAGGGGTAAGATTATGAAAATGAGAGTCGAGCATGATTCCATGGGCGAGGTGCTCGTCCCGGCCGACAGGTATTGGGGCGCGCAGACTCAGCGGAGTCTTGACAATTTCAGAATAGGAACGGAGAAGATGCCGAGGGAGATCGTCCATGCCTTCGGTGCGCTGAAGCTCGCCGCCGCGCGCACGAACGCGCGCCTTTTGCCCGAGCGGATGACGGCCGAGAAGTTAGGGTTTATAGAGGCCGCCGCGACAGAGGTCATGAACGGAGAGCTCGACGGGCATTTCCCGCTCGCGGTGTGGCAGACGGGCAGCGGAACGCAGAGCAACATGAATGCCAACGAGGTCATCGCAAACCGCGCCTCCGAGCTGGCGGGGAAGAGGATCGCACATCCGAACGACGATATAAACATGTCCCAATCGTCGAACGACACGTTCCCCGCCGCAATGCACATAAGCGCCGTCCTCTTGACAGAGCGCGCGCTGCTCCCCGCGATAGATAAAATGGTCGATGCCCTGATTGCCCTCGAGCGGGAGAATGAGGGGGTCGTTAAATCCGGACGCACGCATCTTCAGGATGCAACGCCGATCGCCTTCTCACAGGAGATAAGCGGCTGGCGCTCGTCGCTGGAGCGCGACAGGGAGATGCTGCAGCTCGCCCTGACTCATCTTAGGGAGATCGCACTCGGTGCGACCGCCGTCGGAACGGGGCTCAACGCGCCGAAGGGCTTTGATGTCGCTGTTGCGGAGGAGCTCTCCGCCATAACGGGAACTCGGTTTGTCACGGCGAAGAATAAGTTCCACGCCCTTACCTCGAAGGACGAGCTCGTATTCATGCACGGCGCGCTCAAGGCACTGGCGGCGGATATGATGAAGATGGCAAACGACATTCGCTGGCTTGCCAGCGGGCCGCGCGCGGGGCTCGGTGAGATCACGATACCGGAAAACGAGCCGGGATCCTCCATAATGCCGGGCAAGGTCAATCCCACGCAGTGCGAGGCCGTGACCATGGTCGCGGTCCAGGTCATGGCGGCGGACACGGCCGTCGGCATTGCCGCCTCACAGGGGAATTTCGAGCTCAATGTATTTATGCCCGTCCTAATACACAATCTGCTCGGCTCTGTGCGCCTGCTCGCGGATTCACTCAACTCACTGCGCGAGAATTGCATCGTCGGAATTAAGGCGAACCGAGAGAAAATGAAGGAGAACCTCTACAATTCGCTGATGCTCGCCACGGCGCTGACACCGCATATAGGGTACGAAAACGCCGCACGGGTGGTGCATCTCGCACATGAAAGGGGCATTTCTCTGCGCGACGCGTGCCTCGAGCTCGGGCTCCTCGACGGTGAGAAATTCGACGAATATTTCCACCCGGAGCGCATGATATGACCGCATCGGTCTTAAAAATATAAGGGAAAGCGGGAAACGAAAAATGCTTTTTACAAGGGACAGGAGCTTTTACAGATCTCTCGTAACGCTTGCCGTTCCGATAGCGCTGCAGAACCTCGTCACATTTTGCGTCGGACTTTGCGACAATGTGATGATCGGCGCCCTCGGCGACACGGCGATCTCAGGCGTGTATATGGGAAATCAGATACAGACGCTCCTTCAGATATTCAGCGGAGGAATAGAGGGTGCCATCCTCGTTCTTGCCGCACAGTATTGGGGCAGGCGAGATAAGGAGAGCATAAAGAAAATAATTTCGCTCGGCCTGCGCTTTACGGTCTTGTTCGGCGCGGTGCTGTCGGTGATATGCATCTGCATTCCGAAAAACGTGATAGCTCTTTTTACGGATGAGTCCGCTGTCATAGATGCCGGTGCGGAGTACCTGCGCACCGTCGCCGTCTCTTACGTATTCTTCTGCCTGACGCAGGCGCTGATCGCCGCGATGCGGAGCGTCGAATGTGCGCGGATAGGGCTGTATGTTTCGCTCGTCTCGTTGGCGACGAACGCGGCGCTCAATTACATTCTCATATTCGGCAAGCTCGGTGCGCCCGCGCTCGGCATAAAGGGTGCGGCGGTGGCAACGCTCGTCTCGAGGATCGTCGAGTGCGCGGTCATGGTTGTTTATACCTTCGTGATCGACAAAAGGCTGCGCATGCGCATCCGAGATCTTTTCGTCACGGACAAGGGGCTGTTGCGTGACTTTTTGAGATACGGTGCGCCGATCGTCGCCGGTCAGCTCGTCTGGGCGACGAACATGCTGTCCAACTCCGCGATAATGGGCAGGCAGAGCGTGCCCGGCGTTGTTGCGGCGCTCTCGGTGGCAAATACGCTGCACAACCTTGCATATGTCGTGATGAACGGAATGTCGGGCGCTGTCGGGATCATAACGGGAAAGACGATAGGCAGGGGAGAGGAGCGGCTGATGCGCGAGTATGCGAAGACGACGCAGGTCATCTTCATTCTGCTCGGCCTTGTGACCGGCGGGGCTCTGCGCCTCTTGCGCGATCCTTATATTTCGATATACAATATAAGCCCGGAGGCGGCGGAGCAGGCACGGCTTCTTATCAATGTCATCTCCGTGACGATAATAGGAACGTGCTATCAGGCGGCATGCCTGTTCGGCCTCGTCAAGAGCGGGGGAGACATCTCGTTCGTCTTTAAGAACGACTGCATATTCGTCTTTCTCGTAGTCATTCCGTCCGCCCTTATCGCAACGGCGCTGGGCGCCGCTCCGTGGATCGTTTTCGCATGTCTGAAATGTGATCAAATCTTGAAATGCATAGTTGCCGCAGTAAAGATCAACCGCTTCAACTGGATGAAAAATTTAACACGGGGTGCCTCTGTACATGAAAACGTGCCGAAAGACGGCAACGCGGCGGATGTCGGATAGCACATCTGCGCAGTATTGATAAAACAAAAAACGAAGATGCACCGATCGGTGCCCGCCGTAATGCGGGAGTGCTCCCGCGGCAGAGCCGATATGCATCTTCGTTTTTTATATTTTATTCTGCGCTTCCTTGCGTCGCCTTACGACAAGCAGATTTACCCCGACCGTGGCGGCAATGATGAGCAGGCTCACCCACTGCGACGTGGAGAGCAGGAGCACACCGCGCTCCGCATCGCCCCTGAAAAATTCAAGCACGAAGCGAGTGACGGGATAAAGAATAAGATAAAGTGAGGTAAGGAATCCCGTCTTCTTCGGCCACCGAAAGACGAAAAGCATCATCACGCCGAAGATCAGAAGCAGGCATGCGCTTTCTATCAGCTGGATCGGGAGGAGCGGAACGCCGAGCGGTGTCGAGCCGTGCGAGGTCGTGTACACGTGTCCCCATTTCACGGGGATGCCGTAGCAGCAGCCGGCGAAGAAGCATCCGACCCTGCCGAACGCATGACCGAACGGAACGACCGCGGCATAAATGTCCGCATATCTTATGAAGCTCTCCTTGAACTGCTTTGTATATATAAAGAGTCCGAGAGCTCCGCCGATAAATCCGCCGTAGAAAACAAATCCGCCCTTTATAAGATATATGATGGGAATGTGATATTCTATTATCTGCTTGAGTGACACGGCGAGGAAGAGCAGCTTCGCACCCAAGAGTGCACCGACGAATACGTATACGCCTGAGTAAACGAGCTCTATCTTCGGCAGGCCCTTTCTTTTACAGATGAGCAGACCGGCAAGAGCGGCGGCAGCTATGCCCAAATAAAAAAATATACCGTACAGCGGTATCTCACGTCCAAAAATAATTATACTGTTCATAATGAATCAATCCGAATAATACAGCGGCGGACGAATCATCTTTCATTCTCATGCTCCGAGAAACAAAAGATATTCGTCCGTTGCTCTTTTTTATTTCATGAGGTCGTTGATCTCGTCTGCGAGACAAAGAACACAGATTCCGCATGTGAGGAATGTGATCGTACAAATAACCACTGCGATTATTCCGAGCACAAGACCTGCGGTGCCGAGTCCTGCGGACTGACCTGCTGCTACGCACTTTTTACGGCCGATTACAGCAAGCACCAAGCCTATGATTGCGAGGGGCAAAGCGACGACCGAGAACCAACCGGAGAAAAATCCGAGCACGATCGATACGATCGGAAGCACAAGGCCTGCGATAGAAAAAGCTTTGCCGAGAGCGTTACTATTATTTTCCACTGTGAAGTCCCTCCTTGAAAGATTTCAACCCTTCAGAGTTGATATCAATATTATAGCACCGCCATATCCTGTTGTCAACCCTTTAGAGGTAATTTTTTCAATTTTTTTGAGTTAAAATCATATAAAAAAAGGAGATGATCGGTATGATGCCAATAGGTGAGGCGGTCAAACTCAGAATAATCGACCTCTGCGATCAGAACGGAATAACGCTGAATAAGCTCGCCACGATATGCGGCATAACGCAGTCGACGCTTAACAATATCGTTTCGCGTCCGAACCAATGCCCGACCGTTTCAACGGTCAAGAAAATTTGCGACGGGCTGGAGATAACGATAGTCAATTTCTTCGACTGCGACCTGTTTGAAAATCTTGAGCAGGAGATAAAATGAGCCTCGGTACATAGTATCCGCCGCGCCCGAAAGCAAAAAGAAAGAGCCACTCTTCACCGGCATCGGTGCAGGGTGGCTCTTTTGAATAAAGGTACGGGGCCTGTCAAAGAGGCGCGGCCTTCCGCTCAGGAGGGCACTCTTTTGTGCGGAGCGCCCCCGCCGTGTCATTCTGAGCGGCGCGCGTGTCACGGCCGCGCAGAGCCGAACTGCGTAAGCAGCGCCGAGCGATAGCGACGGCGGAATCTCGGCGGAGAAGGGAGTAAAAAATAGGGTTTGACAGACATACCGATGTGGGTACGAGATCCCATTATGCCGCGGGACGGCATAATGCCCTGAAGGGTTCGGCTCCAAGCGTTCCGCTTTTCGCTCAGGATGACACTGTCTTTGAGGCATCGCCCCTGCGGGGTTCGGCGCGAGACTCCGTCTCTTGCTCAGGATGACAGGTCTTTGGCGCTCGGCGCATGGTGCGTTTGACTGGCATAACGAAAGGGAAACGAGATCCCATTATGCCGCGTCGCGGCATAATGCCCTGAAGGGTTCGGCTACAAGCGTTCCGCTTTCCGCTCAGGATGACACTGTCTTTGAGGCATCGCCTGTGCGGGGTTCGGCGCGAGACTCCGTCTCTTGCTCAGGATGACACTGTCTTTGAGGCATCGCCTGTAAAGAATTCGGCTAC
>CAZQII010000080.1:0-5898 GCA_964593825.1 uncultured Ruminococcus sp. | reverse complement strand
TTACTATATCAAATGTACTATTTTCTCAACACGGGCATGACGTATGTGTCATCCTAAGCGGAAAGCGACACAACGCGGCACTTGTAGCCGAATCTCAGAGGGGCGATGCCCCAAAGAGTATCATCCTGAGCGGAAGGCGAAGCCTACAGCCGAACCCCAGAGGGGCGATGCGGTGCGAACGCCCGCATCGGGATCTCGTTCCCTTTTTACTATGCCCGTCATACGTGCTTTTTCTTAACACGGGTCCCCTTCCCGTGTCATCCTGAGCGGAAAGCGGAACGCTTGGAGCCGAACCCTTCAGGGCATTATGCCGTCCCGCGGCATAATGGGATCTCGTCCCCCTTCGGTACGTTCGTCACACGTACTAAAAAGATTCTCGTACCCCTTTCTTTACGCCCGTCGCACCATCACCCATTCCCCTTTAATACAGGCTCTCGTATATGCCGCCGGGGATAAACTCCTTGATAAGCGAATTTTCTGGAACCAAGTGCGCATCGATGGGATCGATGAGATTTATGGCATTATACACCGTCATTGCGTATTCGTTTTTCTCCGCGAGCTCGCGCGTTATCAGCCTTTTCGCAAACGGCGCCATCACGCACGGCTCAAAGATGTGAAAGGTGTCAAAGGCAACATCCGCCGACTCCTTGTACGGATAGAGATATATCTCCTCGGAGTGAAGGACATTGCGCCACATGTCGAGCGTTTTTTCCGCATTCGTGCCGCGATAAAGACTGTCGCGCACCATCCTTCTAATAAAGCGGAGCTTTTTACCGGAGAGAATACGCTCGCCGCCGTCGTTTATATTAGTCGAAACGCTGACAAAAAGCTTGAATATCTTCTCCCTCGGAAGAAAGCTTGAAATTATCGGATTCAGCGCGTGCAGCCCCTCGATTATAAGGCACCCGTGCGCGATCGGTGCATGCTTTTGCACCCCGATCTTTTTCGAGCTTTTAAATTCATACCGCGGTATTTCAAACTCGCGCCCCTCGCACGCGTGCAAAAGCATCTCGCCGAGCTCGTCGAGGTTCAGCGCCTGCGGACATTCATAGTCTTTATTGCCGTCCGCCAAAACGGGATATGTCGGATCGTCCGCATCCTTGTAAAAATTATCGAGCGAGACGACGAGCGACTCCACGCCCCTGTCCCTTATCGCGTCGGACAAAAGATTCGCGCCCGTCGTTTTTCCCGAGCCGGAGGGCCCGGCAAGTAGAACTATTTTTATATCTTCATTCTGCGAGATAAGGTCGGCGAGCTCCCCGATCCTCGAGTGATATTCCCTCTCCGCGAGGCTTATCATATCCATCGGCGACCGTGCCATGTAATTTACCGTCCTGTAATCGATCTCTGCCATAAAGGCTCCTTCCCTTTTTATTAGTACAATTTATGCAAAAAGCCGTATGATGTGACGGATCGATGCTTTCCGCCTCACACAGTACGGCTTTATTTTCATATGCTTTTTATATATGCTTGCGCATGGCGCTTTATCGCATCAAACGACTCGTCGGAGAGATGATGCTCTATCTTGCAGGCGTCGATGGACGCGGTGCTCTCGTTTACGCCGATCTCGGTCAAAAACGCGGTAAGGAGCTTATGCCGCTCGTACATCTTCATCGCGACCTCTTTACCGCTGTCGGTAAGCACGAGATATCCGTCCGAGCCCGCCTGCACATATCCGCCCTTTTTGAGCAGACCTATGGCACGGCTCACACTCGGCTTTGAAAAACCCATATATTCGCTGATGTCTACCGCGCGGACATTTGAAATTTTCTTCGAGAGTATGAGGATCGTCTCAAGATACATCTCCCCGGATTCTTGCAGCTGCATTACGTTGTTTTTGCCTCCGATTTTTTATATTACATATAGAATACCATATTTTTTCAAAAAAATCAAGTGCCTGACATAAAATAAAGATTTTATGCTCCGTAAAGCGGTGAGCTTCAAATATCGAGCTCCACGCTCGTTTCTCCCGTCCCGAGCTTCCTTACCGTACCGCCCACGGCGAGCGTTGCATCCGTCCCCTCCGGCACCGTGATATCGGCCTTGAATTTTCCGTTATCAAAGCTCCAGGCGATCGCGATCCTTCCGCGCGGCGTTTCCGTAGAGGTCGATGCACTCGCCTTGTCCGCGAAAATATACGGTTCAAATGTGCATTTGTCGTATGCTATGCCGTCGTTCCTTATTCCTCCGACATAGCGGTAAAGCCAATTGACGACCTCGGAATACATATGATGATTGCGCGAGGTGGTTTCCTCGGACCACGATTCCCAGAGTGAGGTCGCGCCTGCCTTGCGCCAAAATCCGTAAGAGGGGTACTTTTCGCAGTGGACAAGCTTATTTACCGTATCCGCATGCCCGTGCTCGGAGAGCGCGGAAAAGAGCGCCTTCATTCCGAGAATGCCGCAAGGAACGGTGTAATCCATCGCCCTTATCTGCTCCGCGAGCTTATCCGCAACGCCCCGAGCTAAGTTGCCCTCGACTATTCCGTAGTAGATCGCGATCGCCCGAGCCGAGGCGGTCGCATTGTCGACATCGTCGCCGTGCACGTATTTTCTCCTCGTCGCCGAGAGCAGGTGCGCGGCACGCGCCCTGTACACATCCGCCTTATCGCCCTCGCCTCTGAGCTCGCACATCAGCGACATTATCCGAAGCATCATGAGATAGTGGCAGCAGTCGGAGAACTCGTTGGACGCGACGGGGTAAGGTCTTCCGTTTTTATAAGGCGGGCACCAGTCCCCGAGCCCGAAGCAGACAAGTCCGTCCGCATCCTCGTATATCCTCGCATATTCAAGATATTTTCCCGCCGCGTCGTATACAATGTCAAAGCATTCCGTATCGCCCGTCTCCCTGTAAAGTGCCTCGGGGATGGCAAAGAGCGCGCAGTCCCACGCCGGGCCGCATCCCCAAACATAGCCCCATCCGCCCGTCGGCGCGATGCAGGAGAGCTGACCGCTCGCTAACTGCGTATCGACGATATCGCGCAGCCACTTTTTATATGCCTCCTTCATGTCGTAGCGATAGACGGCATGGTGAGTCGAGATGACGGCGTCGCCCGTCCAGCCGTTCTTCTCCCTGTGCGGGCAGTCCTCGGAGAAGCCGTGAAAGTTCGAGAGCAAAGACGTGTTTCCCGCCGCCGCGAGCCAATTGAACATTCCGTCCGACGAGTCAAACGATCCCTTGTCGCATAGATCGGTGTGGATGAACAGTGCCTCGATCTCATCCTCTGCGACATCGGCGCCCACCACCTCGGCAAACTGAAATCCGTGATAAACGAACTCGGGCGCAAAGGTCTCCGTGCCCTCGCCGCGGAAAATGTATTTGTCCGTGTACTGCTCCTCGCATTTTACATACATATCGATGCCGTATTTCGAAACGGACATGCCGTCGTCGGCAAGGCGCTCACCGTAATTGATCTTAATCTGTGTTCCGCGCGGCGCGCTCATCTTAATACGGCAAACGCCGGAAATGTTCTTGCCAAAGTCGAAAATCACGCCGTTTTTGCCGCATTTTCTCGACACGGGGTGCAGGATCTCGCATATTCTCATCGGGGGCAGCTCCTGCTTTACAAGCTCGCCGCCGGGAGGAGAAACAAGCACGGCAGAGCTCCACGCCGATGCGTCGAACCCGCCCCCCTTGAGCCAACCGTCCTCGCGCCTCGCGTCGTAATATTCGCCCTGCCTTATCGCATTGTGGTAGCGCGGTCCGCCGTTGGTAACGCGCCATGTCGTGTCGCTCACAAGCACCTCGCATCCGTCCGCAGTCAAGGAAAGAATGAACTTCTCTCCGTCGCGCCACGGCGCGTGTGCAAAACTCCAGACATCGTCGGTCGACTGATTGAAGAAGCCCGCCCCGACCTCTATCGCGACGGTGTTCTCTCCCTTCGTCAAAAGGTCCGTTATATCATATTCGCAAAAAAGAACAGTCTTCTGATAATCGGTAAAAGCGGGCGAAAGAACCTCGTCGCCGACGCGACTGCCGTTTACATAAAGGACAAAGGCGCCGAGTCCGCTGACCTTCACCGCCGCCTTCTTCGGCGCACCGTCAAGAATAAAGCTCTTTATTCCGCGCAAGGAGGGCGTCTCGACTCTGACAAGTCGGTTAGCGACTCTCGAAAGTCCTATCCAGCGCGCTTTTTCGGAAAATCCGCTGTTTTGCATATATCTGCTCCCGTCTGTGTTTTTGATTTTATTATGCCATATTATATAAAAAAAGTCAAGATAATTTCAAGAAAAAGAGCACTCCGTGCGTATTTTTCTTAACACGGGGTGCTCATTTACTATATCAAATGTACTATTTTCTCAACACGGGTGTGATGTATGTGTCATACTGAGCGAAAATCGGCGTCCGCGCCGATTGGAACCGAACCCGGAGAGCACTATGGCGCGATACGCCATAGTGGGATCTCGCTATCTTTTCGGTATGTGGGTCGCACTCACTCAGCTGCCGAAGTTAAAGACCGTGTCATCCTGAGCAAGAGGCAGAATGCCTCGCGCCGAACCCGGAGGGCGGCATGCGCTCCGCGCCTTGCCGGGATCTCGTCCCCCTTCGGTACATCCGTCACACTCATCATTACATTTAAAGCACTCCCATCGCGCACCTTTTATCTGTGCTTGCCGTTTTGCCTCAGATATGACGCATCACCCATTTCGGGCCATGCGGCCCTCTCCTCCTCCGGCACACCATAGGCCTTTTCGTAATCGGCGCAAATTTCTCTTTGCGGAAAGCAATCTCCGCTTCTGGCAAAGCGACAGCTTTGGCATGTGCTCGCCGCACCGTCCGCCTCTTTCGTTTCTCCGGTTGTCGGAGATGCCTGCTCGGCACCGTCCTCTTTATCCTCCTTAATGGCATACGGATCTCTCCCCTTGCTTCGGAGCCTGATGGTGATTGCCTTCTCTCCGCGCTTCAGCGCCCGAGCGACCTCCTTTACCGAATGCCCCTCATCAAACAAGGCGAGCATCCTTCCGTCTTGGCCTCTGTCCCACGGCTTGCCCTGATTGTCGAGATGCATTTTTTCTCTGTATGTTCTGCTGTCAAAAGTGATCAGCGCCTCGATATTATCAACGATAAACTGTTGCGCATCGCGGTTGTACAGAACAACGTAGTAGCTGCCGTACTCCCCCTGCCGTTCCTCCAGCAAAATACCGATCTCTTTTCCGCTCTCGGTCGGACGCCTGATTCTATCGCCGTCGATCTCGACCTCCTCTATAAGATCCAAGCAAATGAGCCATTTTGCCAAATTCCTCCCCGGCAGCTTCTTTACCCCCTCCGTCGGACCGACCGCGGCTATCCTCTTTAATATTTCGCTTCCCGTAATCGGCGCATCAGAATATTCAAACTGCGCCGCCTGCTCCGGCAGAAGAAAATACGCCTGCTTCCTGCTCTTTTTTTCTTTGACCTGCGGTGCCTGCGCTATGCCGCCGTTGTCAATGACCCGGCGAAGAATATCGGAAACGTAGAAAAAGCATCTCGACAGGCTTACGTTGTTTACAACATCTCCGTCAGGGATCACGCTGTCATCCACGGGATTTATTCCGTTCGCCAGCTTATCTATAAAGCATTTTGCATGTTCGATCTTTTCGATCTCATTCATTTTCCTAATTCCTTTCGATTTTTAATCTGTTGCTTCGGGACGCTCCAACAGGTCCTCAATATTACACCCTAATGCACAGGATAGCTTATAAAGAGTTTGAGCTTGTGCTTTGTCTATATCGTTTACCCGTTGTTCGTAAAGCTGTATGGAACGCAAAGATACTCCTGAAAGTTTAGATAACTCCGATTGAGAAATTTGTCTGCTTTCCCTTATCTTTTTTAATTTCGTTTCGGTTTCGACTTCATTAAATTTTCGTTCCATCGAATCGATAAATTGAGTTATATCCATTTCGTGAAAAACGTGATACA
>CAZQII010000079.1:0-5928 GCA_964593825.1 uncultured Ruminococcus sp. | reverse complement strand
CCATGAAGTTCGGCAGTCCGGCGCCCGAGCCGATGAACGCGGCGTCATATCCCATTTCAAAGAGCTCGTCAATGGTGACCGTCTTTCCTATAATGACGTTGGTCATTATCTCGACACCCATGGCGCGGAGATTGTCGACCTCCTTTTTAACTATATCCTTGGGCAGACGGAATTCGGGGATTCCGTAAACGAGAACGCCGCCCGCGGTGTGGAGCGCCTCATATACGGTGACGGCGTATCCGCGCTTCGCAAGATCGCCAGCGCATGTAAGTCCGGAGGGACCCGAGCCGATGACCGCGACCCTCTTTCCGTTCGACGGTGCCGTCACGGGCGCCGTGTCGGAGTGGGCGTTGTGCCAATCGGCAACGAATCTTTCGAGTCTGCCGATGCCGACCGACTCGCCCTTGATGCCGCGCACGCACTTGGACTCGCACTGCGTCTCCTGCGGACAGACTCTTCCGCAAACGGCGGGAAGGCTGGAGCTCTCGCTTATTATCCGATATGCGCCCTCGAAATCGCCTTCCTTTATCTTTGCTATAAATTCGGGAATTCTTATATTTACGGGACAGCCCGAAACGCACGGCATATTCTTGCAGGAAAGGCATCTGAGCGCCTCGTCTATCGCCATCTCCTCCGTATATCCCGTCGTTACCTCAAAAAAATTATGTGCGCGCACCGCCGGGTCCTGCGCGGGCATGGGTGTCCTCTTCGGATTCATATTTGCTTTTGCCATTTTCTTATCCTCACTGCTTTTTCAAAAGATTGCAAGACGCCTCGCGGGCATGGCGCTGCTCAAAATCTCTGTACATCGTGCTCCTGAACATCGCCTCGTCAAAATCGACCTCATATCCGTTGAAGTCCGGACCGTCGACGCATGCGAATTTCGTAATGCGCTTGCCGCCTTGATTGAGCGTCAACCTGCATCCGCCGCACATTCCCGTTCCGTCGATCATTATCGGGTTCATCGAAACGTCGCACGGGATCCCGTACGGACGCGCCGCCTCAACAACGAATTTCATCATGACGAGCGGACCTATCGCGATGATCTTGTCAAACTTTTCGCCCGCGCTCAGCATTTCGTTCAGCGGAACGCACACATTGCCCTCTCTTCCGTAAGAGCCGTCATCGGTCATGACAAAGAGCTTGTCGGACGCGCCGCGGAATTCATCCTCGAGGATGAGCAGATCGCGATTTCTGAAGCCTATAATGCTTGTAACATCACATCCGAGCTCCTTGAACTTCTGTGCCACCGGCATTGCTATCGCGCATCCGACGCCGCCACCGACTATGCAGACCTTTTTTATTCCCTCCGTATGAGTAGGAACACCGAGCGGGCCCGCGAAATCGCATATCGACTCGCCCTCTTCCTTTTGGTCCAGCTTTATCGTCGTCGCACCGACCACCTGGAATATGATCTTCACCGTTCCGGCATCTCTGTCATATCCCGCGACGGTAAGGGGAATGCGCTCGCCCTCCTCGTCGACGCGAAGGATTATAAACTGCCCCGGCTCCGCCTTCTTCGCCACAAGCGGTGCTTCGATATCCATCATGGTGACCGTTTGATTCAATCGGCGCTTGCTTACTATCTTGTACATTTGCTTTTTTCTCCTTTTCATAGCATTCGGATAAGATCCTAATCTATCGGTATAAGTATAGCATTTTTTTTACGCATTTTCAAGTACAATATGTAAAAAAAAGAAAGCAATTTGCGTATTTTTCCGCGAAGCGCGGCTCTCGGTTCATACAGACAAGGTATTATATAAAGCAAAATGCCGTCCGAGCGCTCCGAAGCACGGAGAGACTCATGGACGGCAAGTCAAAAATTATCGGCACTTATGCTTTTTTGTGCTTTCTGCCTCTTATCACGCAGATGAGTATATAAGCAGCGCACGCGGCGGCAGTCGCACCGCAGATCACGGCGAGCATGACCGGCTCTCCGACCTCATTACCGAAGAAATCGATCCGCATGTCGAAATTCTTCTCTATAAGCTCGATGTTATATTCGCCGACACCGTCCGACTCCGCGAGCGCCTTTACCGCGCCGCGCATCGCATGATTTCTGAGCAGAGCCGTGCCGTATGTGCCCGGCAGGCAGGAGAGCACGCTTGCAAGCCCATTGGAGAACTGGGATATCGGCATGTAAGCGCCGCAGATGAATCCGTAGCACGAGCTTACTATACTGCCCACCGCGGAGATCTGCCCCTGCGAGGTCAGAAACGAATTTACGATCGAGGACAGCCCGGTTCCGAAGAGCGCGAGAATGCATACATCCGCGACAATCATGATGACGTCTGCCGCGCTCAGATACCAGCCGACAGCGGCAATATAAACGAGTCCGAGCCCCGCCGCAAAGAGCGAGACGGAGAGCGTCGACACCGCGGAAGCGGCAAAGTACGACACCGCCATCGCAGCAGGTCTGACGGGCGAAACACGAAAATCGCCGTAAGCCCCCGAGATCTTATCCTGCACCATGAGCATGTTCGAGCAAAAGGCGACAGTCACGCACGAGACGGCGAGCAGGGACGAAACGAGCTGACCCGCCACAAGCCCGCTGACCGTGTCATTCGACGCACCCGTCCCCGCGAGGATGCTCGAAAAGCTGTCGCGGTATACGTTTCCGAGGAAGGTCACGTAAAGCAATAAAAGTATCATGGGGGTTATCATCGAGGTGAAGAACAGCGCCTTGTCCTTGAAGAACATTTTGACGTTTCTTTTGATCAAGCTTAAAACCGTTTTCATCTCACATCACCTCCGCCGAGATCCTTGCCCGTAACGGCGAGAAAGACATCATCCATCTTCCCCTTTATTATTTCATAATCGACAAACACATCCGGATGCTCGCATATCAGGCGCGTGGCAGAAGCCGTGTCAGGAACGCCGAGGCGAAAGCCGAACGGCATCCTCTCATAGGCGCAATTAAGCCTCGAAACCCCCTCCTCATCGTCCGTATACAGGTTTATGTAGTCACCCGTGTAGCGATTTTTCAATTCTATCGGCGTTCCCTGCGCCACCGCAGTGCCCTTATCTATTATCAAAACGGAGTCCGCATCCGCCGCCTCCTCCATATAATGCGTCGTGAGCAAAACGGTCATCTTCTCTTTTTTCCGAAGCTCCGATATGACGTTCCACAAAAGGCGTCGCGTCTGCGGATCGAGCCCCGTCGTCGGCTCATCAAGGATCAAAAGACGCGGAGAATGTATCAGCGCGCGTGCTATGTCCGCCCGTCTCCGCTGTCCGCCCGAGAGCTTGCCGACCGGACGGTTCAAAAGCTCCGAAAGATCGAGCAGCTCGGAGAGCTCGGCCAGTCGCCTTGCAAAATCCCTGCCCGTAATGCCGTATGCCGCCGCTCTGCTCTCCAGGTTTGCCGCAACGCTGAGCGGCTTGTCAAGCGCGGAGCCCTGATAAACAACACCGATCATCGACTTGACCTCGTCGCACATCTCCTTCCCCGCGATGCGGACACTGCCGGAATCAGCCTGCATGAGACCGCACATTATGGATATCGTAGTTGACTTTCCAGCTCCGTTGACTCCGAGAAAAGCAAACAGCGATCCCTCCTCGACACGGAAGCTGAGATCCTTCACCGCATGTATATTGCCGAAGGATTTATTCAATCCGCTGATTTCGATCATCACGATCCTCCTATTGTTTTTATAAAATGGAACCGAAAAAAGAGCATTGGATCAAGCTTCGGGCGAAGCGCCTCACGGGGACGCGTTCACTCGCCTACGCCCGTTCATTGCGTACAGCTTTTATATGCGACGCCCGAAAGTATTTCGTCACTTATATTACACTGACAATTATATCACCGCCTATAGCATTTGTCAATATTTTGAAAACTGTTTTTATTTATTTTTGGCAAAAAACTATTGACAAAACGCAAAAAATATGGTAACATAATTAAGTAATGAAATTACAGTGTTTAATTTCATTTATGCGGACGTGGCGGAATTGGCAGACGCGCTGGTTTCAGGTTCCAGTGAAGCAATTCATGTGGGTTCAAGTCCCGTCGTCCGCACCAAAGCAGAAATAAAACGAACCTTGATCTTTCGAGGTTCGTTTTATTTCTGCAAAAAACATTTCAAAATAAATATAATGAACGTACGGGACGAAGCGATCTATGTTACTGAAAAGAGCCACGGCGGATGAGGCGAATTTATCATATCAATTTATAGAAGATGCAAGAGCGTATCACAGATCCTTGGGCTTTGTGCAATGGCATCCGGGATATCCGACGCTCACCACGGTCGAAGATGATATTGAAGCCGGCATCGGTTATGTATTTGCAGAGGATAATGAGATTTACGGATACTGTTGCATCATCATCGGTGATGAACCGGCATACCGTGTGATCAACGGCGCATGGAAAACAAACAGACCTTATGCCGTTGTACACAGAATGGCTTTTTCCGAAAATGCAAGAGGAAAAGGATTGTCAAAGAAAGCATTTGCGCTGATTAAGGATTTCTGCGCCGAAAACGGGATCGAAGCAATTCGCGTAGACACTCAGGACGAAAACAAGGTAATGCAACATATCCTCGTGCGTGAGAGCTTTGAGTATTGCGGTCTTATTACCTTTGACGGAGGCGAAAAGCTTGCGTACGAGTGGGACCGATAAAGGAATCACTCGGCTTTTTCTATCTTCTTAAAACATATTCCGTTTTTCTGCCATTCGGCAAGAGCGCGGCGTCCTTTAAGAGGTCTTGTATTCGTATTCGTCGTCCTTCACCCTTCAATGCGACGTTTGATAACTCTGAATTCGGAGGGCGTCATAGAATTCCGTCTTTTAAACAGTCGGCAAAAATACGATGTGCTTTCAAAATTCAAAAGCTGTGATATTTCTTTTACAGAAAGCTCGCTCTCTACAAGAAGCACCTTTGCGAAGGTCATTTTATTTTCGATCATATAATCGGCAGGGCTTTTGCCGACATATTTTTTAAACAGCCTCGCAAATCCGCCGTAGCTCAAGCCGCACATTTCGGCGTAATTTTCAACCTGAACGGTCGCATACGGATATTTTTTCATATATTCCAATGCCGGCTCGATTACTTTATACTTTCGAAATTTATCATTATATTTATTGTGCGAGATCTGCATAAGTATTTCAAATACCTTCATCTTTAAAAGAGACGGAGACCTTGGAATTGCCTCATAGCAATCTAAAATTTCGCGCATTGATTTTTCGACATAATACGTATTTAACGCATCTATTAAAACAGGAGCACGACTCAGTGTGAGAATCTCCTCCGCTTGTATATTAAATTCAACCAAGTAAGCATCGGTATCGGATAACCTGCTCTCCACATTAAGCACTGTATACCTTCCTCCGTACGGTAAATATACAAATGACTTTTGGGGTGCGAAAAAACTTGTTCCGCTTATCAGATCGGTATAAATACCGGTACATCCGCTCAGATAGATCAACGCACTTTTACTGCGCGGCTGTTCGTTTTTAAACAATATCCCGTCTACCCACAGCTGCCGCTGTGCAAACATCGACACAAGTTCAAAATCCAATGTATAAAGATCGCTGACTGAAATGACATTATCCGATTTCATATTATTACCCCTTTTCATTTTCAAAAAATCGCGTCTTGAAAAGCCGAACGGCCATTACTAAATAAAATTCTATCATAAATGTTCGAAAAATGCAATAAACTGTTCAAATATTCTATTGAAAAATGTGCTGATCGCGTATATAATATAATTGTATAACAAAAATTCAAAAAATCTGTTTCTATCAGATCGGTTTGAATTGTTTAATTTGAGGAGTGTCATGACAGATATAAAAAAGACTGACAATACGGTTAAAAACATAATCCGTTTCGCGATTCCGTGCATACAGTAACATAAATTTATGGACATTCTGCAAATGAGCGGATTAAGTATGAAAAAGTGTATGAATCGTTCTTGAATCATACACTTTTC
>CAZQII010000078.1:0-6170 GCA_964593825.1 uncultured Ruminococcus sp. | reverse complement strand
CTCCCTCGGCGGTCAGACCGCGATCAACCTCGCCGCACCCCTCGCACAGCGCGGCGTCAAGATCATCGGCACGGACTGCGAGGCGATCGACAGAGCGGAAAACCGCGACACCTTTGAAAAGATCCTCGAATCCCTTCAGATCCCCCAGCCCAAGGGTCAGGCGGTCACGAAGATCGAGGACGGTGTTAAGGTCGCGGAGGAAATCGGCTACCCCGTTCTCGTCCGTCCCTCCTTCGTCCTCGGCGGCCGCGCAATGCAGCTCGTCGGCAACGAGGAGCAGCTCCGCCACTATCTCAGGACCGCGGTCGAGATCGATGAGGACAAGCCCGTGCTCGTTGACCACTACATCCAAGGCAAGGAGGTCGAGGTCGACGCAATTTGCGACGGACACGACGTCTTCGTTGCGGGCATCATGGAGCTCGTCGAGCGCACCGGCGTCCATTCGGGCGACTCGATCAGCGTTTACCCCGCATTCTCCATCTCCGACGCCGTTAAGGGCAAGATACTTTCGTATTCGAAGAAGCTCGGCCTCGGCATCGGAATAATAGGTCTGTTCAACATTCAGTTCATAGTAGACGAGAAGGACGATGTTTACATCATCGAGGTCAACCCCCGCTCGTCGAGAACGGTACCCTTCCTGTCGAAGTCGACAGGCTTCAGCCTCGCGGACATCGCGACCGAGGTCATACTCGGAAAGTCGCTGAAGGAGCTTGGCATCTTCACCCTCTATCCCGAGGAGAAGAAGAGATGGTACTGCAAGGTTCCCGTCTTCTCATTCAAGAAAATAAACGGAATAGACGCATATCTCTCCCCCGAAATGAAGTCTACGGGCGAGGCAATAGGATATGACGACGACCTCAACCGCGCATTCTACAAGGCTCTGCAGGCGTCCGGCATGGCCGTCCAGAATTACGGCACCATCCTCGTCACGATCGCGGACCCCGACAAGAAGGAGGCTCTCCCGCTCATCAGACGCTTCTACAACCTCGGCTTCAACATCGAGGCAACGGCGGGCACGGCAAACTTCTTAAAGGAGAACGGCATTAGAACGAGGATCAAGCAGAAGATCAGCGAGGGCTCGGACGATATTCCGAGATCCATAAGAGCCGGACACATCGCCTATGTCATCAACACCAGCGACATCGGCTCCTCCGACCAGCAGAAGGACGGCCACGAGATAAGAAGGCTCGCTGTCGAAACGAACACGACAATGTTCACATCTCTTGACACCGTGCGCGTGCTTCTCGACGTGCTTGAGGATATCACTATCACAATATCTACTATCGATTCGTAAAGGAGCATTATAATGAAGGACTCTCCTTTCAAGGTTCTCACTAACAGAAAAATAGCGAAAAACACTTACGAGATGACTCTTCGGGGCGATGTCACCGACATCAGCGCCCCCGGTCAGTTCGTGAACATAAAGCTCGACGGCTTTTATCTCCGCCGCCCGATCTCCGTCTGCAATGTCGAGGGCGACGTGCTCACCCTCATTTACAAGGCGGTCGGCAAGGGCACGGAGATGATGGCGCGCATGACCGGAGGCGAGGAGCTTATGATCCTCACCGGGCTCGGAAACGGCTACGACCTGAAAAAGAGCGGTAGCGCACCGCTGCTCATCGGCGGCGGCGCGGGCGTGCCCCCCATGTACCTCCTCTGCCGCAGGCTCGCGGCGGAGGGCAAGAGCGTGACGGTAATCCTCGGCTTCGGCTCCGCGGACGAGGTCTTCTACGAGGATGAGTTCCGCGCCCTCGGCGCGCGCGTGCTAGTCACCACCGCGGACGGCAGCTACGGCATCAAAGGCTTCGTCACCGACGCACTCGACGGCCTCGAGCCGACACATTTCTACACCTGCGGCCCCGAGCCCATGCTGAAATCGGTGTACGACCGCACCTCCTGCTCCGGCAGCTTCTCGTTCGAGGAGCGAATGGGCTGCGGCTTCGGCGCATGCATGGGCTGCTCATGCGAGACAAAATACGGAAACAAGCGCATCTGCCGCGACGGCCCCGTGCTTGAAAAGGAGGAGATAATATGGTAGACACAAAGGTCACCCTCTGCGGCATCGAGATGGACAACCCCGTGATCCCCGCGAGCGGAACGTACGGCTTCGGCTATGAGTTTGCAGAGCTTTACGATATAAATATCCTGGGCTCGCTCTCCTTCAAGGGCACGACACTCGAGCCGAGATTCGGAAACCCCACGCCGCGCATCGCCGAATGCGCCGAGGGCATGCTCAATGCCGTCGGCCTTCAGAACCCGGGTGTCGACGCGGTAAAGTCGTGCGAGCTGCCGAAGCTCAGGAGCGTGTTTAAAAAGCCCGTCATGGCAAACGTCTCCGGCTTTTCGGAGCACGAATACGTCACCGCGGTCGAAAAACTCGACACGGAGGGGGACATCGGCTGGTTTGAGATCAACATCTCCTGCCCTAACGTACACGGCGGCGGCATGAGCTTCGGCACCACCGCGAGCAGTGCGGAGCAGATAACGAAGGCGGTGCGCAGGGTCACGAAGAAGCCCCTCATCATCAAGCTCTCGCCCAACGTCACCGACATCGCATCCATCGCGAAGGCTTGCGAGGCAGGCGGCGCCGACGGCGTCAGCCTCATCAACACCCTTCTCGGCATGCGGATAGATCTCAAAAAGAAAAAGCCCCTCTTGGCAAACAGGACGGGCGGCTATTCCGGTCCCGCGATCCTTCCCGTCGCGGTCAGAATGGTATATCAGGTATACGAGGCGGTAAAGATCCCGATCGTCGGAATGGGCGGCATCTCAAGCGCGGAGGACGTGATCGAATTCATGCTCGCGGGCGCAACTGCGGTCGAGGTCGGCGCGGCAAATCTCGTGAACCCCTACGCATGCCGCGACATCATCAACGACCTGCCGCGCGTTATGGAAAAGTACGGGATAAAGAAGTTAAGTGAAATTACAGGAGGAGCGCATTAATGGGACGCGACGTTATAATCGCTTGCGATTTTGCAAGCGCGGAGGATACATTTAATTTCCTCGACAAATTCGAGGGCAAAAAGCCCTTCGTCAAGATAGGCATGGAGCTTTATTATGCAGAGGGACCCTCAATCGTTAAAGAAATAAAGAAGAGAGGCCATAAGATCTTCCTCGACCTTAAGCTCCACGACATCCCCAACACCGTTAAAAAGGCAATGGCGGTGCTCTCCCGTCTTGATGTCGATATGACCAACCTCCACGCCGGCGGCACAAAGAGAATGATGCAGGCGGCGATCGAGGGACTCACAAAGGAGGACGGCACGCGCCCGATACTCATCGCGGTCACTCAGCTCACCTCTACGGATCAGGAGAGCATGGAAAACGATCTGCTCATAAAGGAGCCGATTGACAAGGTTGTCATGCACTATGCCTCATGCGCAAAGGAGGCGGGGCTTGACGGCGTCGTCTGCTCACCGCTCGAGGCGGGCAAGGTTCATGCCACCTGCGGCGAGGGCTTCATCACCGTGACGCCCGGCGTAAGATTTGCGGACGGCGACAAGGGAGATCAGAAGCGCGTCATGACGCCCGAGGAGGCAAAGAGGATCGGCTCAGATTACATCGTCGTCGGCAGACCCATCACGGCGGCCCCCGACCCCGTTGCGGCATATGAGAGATGCTGCCGCGAGTTCATCGGCTGAGCACCGATGATGACCGAAATTTCATAATACTATTTGCATCGCCGCAAAAGGCGGCAGAACGGAGATAAATATGGAAAGCTACAAAAGAGAATTTATACAGTTCCTCGAAAAGGCAGGCGTGCTGAAATTCGGCGACTTCACCGCGAAGAGCGGAAGAAAGATTCCCTACTTCATCAACGCAGGCGAGATAAAAACAGGCGAAAACATCGCCGCCCTCGGCAAGTTCTACGCTCGTGCATACACCGAAAAGCTCGGAAAAAAGCAGGCGGCGCTCTACGGCCCGGCATATAAGGGCATCTCCATCGCCGTTTCGACCTCAATCGCTCTTGCATCCGAGGGCTTGAACCTCCCCTTCTTCTTCAACAGAAAAGAGGCGAAGGACCACGGCGAGGGCGGCGTCTTCGTCGGATATAAGCCCCTCCCCGGTGAGGAGGTCGTTATAGTCGAGGACGTCATCACCGCGGGCACCGCGATAAGAGAGACCATGGAGATCATGAAGAGCGTCGAGGGCGTTAAGGTCGCCGCAACGTTCGTTATGGTCGACCGCAAGGAGCGCGGACAGGGCGAAAAGGGCGCCATGGTCGAGATCGAGGAGGAGTTCGGCTTCCCCGTTTACTCCGTCGTCGACGTATACGACATCATCGAATACCTCGAGGAGGATGAAAAGAACGCGGAAAACGTCGCAAGGATCAAAAAATATCTTGAGGTATACGGTGCAAAAGCCTGACACGATAAAACTCTCCGAAAGGAAGCGCATGCAATGAGAAACCTTATCGACATTCTCGACCTTACCGTCGATGAGATCGACAGTCTTATAAAAACCGCAAACGATATAATAGACAACCCTGAAAAATATGCCGACCGCTGCCGCGGCAAGATCCTTGCCACGCTCTTCTTCGAGCCGTCAACGCGCACGAGGCTCAGCTTCACCTCCGCGATGATGTCCCTCGGCGGCAACGTCCTCGGCTTCTCGCAGGCGACGAGCACATCCGTTTCCAAGGGTGAGACGGTCGCGGACACGGTCAAAATGGTCAGCGCATATTCCGATATAATAGCCATGCGCCACCCCAAGGAGGGCGCACCCATCGTCGCCTCCCGCGTGGCGGACGTGCCCATCATAAACGCGGGTGACGGCGGCCACTTCCACCCGACGCAGACCCTCGCGGACCTTTTAACTATAAGCAGGAAAAAGGGTAGATTTTCGAACATGACCGTCGGCATCTGCGGCGACCTCAAGTACGGCAGGACCGTCCACTCCCTCATCAGCGCGATGACAAGATACGAGAATGTGAAATTCATCCTCATCTCTCCGAAGGAGCTCGCCCTGCCCGATTACGTAAAGGCTGATTTCCTCGAGAAGAATCACGCGGAGTACACCGAGTGCGAGAGCCTCGAGGAGGCCATCCCCTCGCTCGACATACTTTATATGACGAGGATCCAGCAGGAGCGCTTCGATTCAAAGGAGGAGTACGAGCGTCTAAAGGACACATACGTCCTGAACGCAAAAAAGCTCGAGGGCGCAAAGCGCGACCTCTCCATACTCCACCCCCTCCCCCGTGTTAACGAAATTGCCGCCGACGTCGATGACGATCCCCGCGCGGATTACTTCGATCAGGCGAAATTCGGCAGATATATAAGAATGGCGCTGATTCTCATGCTCCTTGACACCAAGGGCGTGAAGGACGTGCGTACGGTCGGAGAGGAGAGCGATCGCCTCCTTTGCACAAATCCGCATTGCATCTCCTCGACCGAGCGCGGGATCAAGCACCTCTTTAAAAACGGCTCGTGCATCTATTGCGACCAAAAAGCAAAATAAACGCTGTAAATAAAATATCTCGGCACACCGTCGTGTGCCGAGATATTTTTGTTTTTTAATTATGCTCGGATCAACCGAATATCTTATCGTAAAGATCCTCGTTACCGTAAATAACAACGGTACCTTTTCTCTTGATGACTATATCGGTGACATCGTCGATTGCGTCTGTTTCGTCGCCGAGCTTTACAAGCTCTTCATTGAGCTTCTGCTGAATTTCCGCTTCCTTCTCTTCGGTGCTCTGCTCAAGCTTCAACTGCTCATAAGCAAGCTTAGCGATCTTAGCATTTGCATACTCGACTATATAAAGATAATCGCCTTTTGCCACCTGCTTTAAACCGGGCTTGGAAACAGCATATCTGGTAACAACAGCCTTGGAGCCTGTGTCGTCGCCGGTTGCGTAACCCAACAAGGTAAGCTCTCCTTCGTCATTCAGCTTGTCGATCGTAGTCTTAAGCTCGGTCATATCGACCTTTCCGCAGGAAGCCATCGTAACTGCCATTGCGCAAAGCAACAGAACGGCCGTAAGTACAGTTAAAATCTTTTTCATCTTAGTGATACTCCTTTTTGTCTTTTTACGAATAGAAAAAACGCTTGTCACATTCATCCTTCGTCGGTATCATTATATCATTTCATAAAATAAATGTCAATACTTTTTCACAAAAAAATCAACACAAAATCAACAAATTAAGACATATTGTTCACATTTCTTTACC
>CAZQII010000077.1:0-6261 GCA_964593825.1 uncultured Ruminococcus sp. | reverse complement strand
TAAATGCAACCCCTTCTGCTACTGTTGCTTTTACTTTGAGAATTTACGTAAATTTGCTTTTCTCACCGAAAAGGCTCCGCCGTCCGCCGCGGCACCTCTCCGCCCCGCCCTTCGCCCGTCAAAGACCGATCCGCAGATCCTCGGTCTCATCGCGCCTCCGAGCCGCAACCGCCGGAGCATCTTCCTTCCCGCAAAAATAAGCGCCGCGCTACTTGACAAATCAAAAAAAATATGATATACTTACACTTGATCAAAGGCAATGATCGGAAGAAGTAGTTCGCGATATGTGGCAGAAGGCAGAGACGGGGCGTTCGGTGTAAGCTCCGGCACACAGCGACACGAAGCAGTCCGTGAGCCCTCGGTAGGAAATACGGTGCCGCCCACGGCATGCACCGAGCGAGTAAAGACCGAGCGTGTGCGCGCGTTAAAGCGTGGGAGTGTAACGGCGGGATCCCCTCCTTGCACTCGACGAGGCATCCTCCGTGAGGCGGGTGCGAATCACGGTGGTATCACGATTTTTTCGTCCGTGGCATTTTTTGCCGCGGACCTTTTTGTTTATATGCGGCATACATTATAAAGAAAGGAACAAAAACGATGAACATCAAGATCTTGAAGCTGCTCGAAAAGAACGCAAGGATCTCAAGTGCCGATATCGCGACCGTCACCGGTCTTTCGGAGGATGAGGTCAGGGAGGAAATCCGCGAAATGGAGGCCGCCGGCATCATCCGCGGCTACAGGGGTATCATAGACTGGGAGCGCGTGGATCCCGGCTCCGTCAGCGCCATAATCGAATTAAAGGTAACTCCCGCCGCGGGTCTCGGCTTTGAGGATGTGGCGGAACGCATATCGAAATATCCGGAGGTGGAGTCCGTCTCGCTCATGTCCGGGGCATGCGACCTGATCGTCACCGTCAAGGGCAGGACCTTCCACGAGGTGTCCTCCTTCCTCGCCAAGGAGCTCGCGGTGATCGATTCCGTCACCTCGACGGCAACGCAGTTCGTCATGCGCAAATACAAGGAGCTCGGCTGTGAGCTCTCAAGCGAGGAGAAGGACGAGAGGGGAGCCTTCTCGTTATGATAGATTACTCCAAGGTCCTCTCGCGGACCGTCACCGAGATCAAGCCGTCGGGAATCAGAAAATTCTTCGATATTGCAAGCACCATGACAGACGTCATCTCACTCGGCGTCGGCGAGCCCGATTTCAGAACACCGTGGCAGATCAGGAGCGCGGGCATCCGTGCGCTCGAGCACGGCTCGACAAGATATACGGCGAACAGGGGTCTTGAGACCCTGCGCGACGAGCTCTCCTCATATGTCGAAAGAAAATATAGCGTGAAATACGATCCGAAGAGCGAGATACTCATCACCGTCGGCGGCAGTGAGGCGATCGACATGGCGGTGCGCGCGCTCATCGACCCAGGCGAGGAGGTAATAATCCCCCAGCCGAGCTACGTTTGCTACGAGCCGATAACACGGCTCGCCGGCGGCGTTCCCGTCATCATCGAAACAAAGGCCGAGAACGGCTTTAAGCTCACAGCGGAGGAGCTCGCCGCCGCGATAACTCCGAGGACGAAGCTCTTGATACTCCCCTACCCCTCAAATCCGACCGGCGCCGTCATGGAGAGAGAGGACATCGAGGCTCTGGCAAAGATCCTCGAGGGGACGAACATCTGCGTGCTCTCCGACGAGATATACGCGGAGCTCACCTTCGGCGGGCGGCACGTGTCCGTTCCCTCCGTTTCGTCTCTCAGAGAGCGCACAGTGCTCGTCAACGGATTTTCAAAGGCGTTTTCAATGACGGGCTGGCGCTTGGGATATGCATGCGGCCCCGCGCCCATAATGTCGCAAATAACGAAAATACATCAGTATGCGATAATGTGCGCCCCCACCACATCGCAATATGCGGCGATTGAGGCGCTCCGAAACTGTGAGAGCGAGGTCGAGCGCATGCGCGAGGAATACGACAACCGCCGCCGCATCATAGTCGACGGCTTCAACTCCCTCGGCCTCGAGTGCAGAGAGCCGAAGGGCGCGTTCTACGCCTTCCCCTCGATAAAATCGACAGGGCTCACGAGCGACGAGTTCTGCGAGCGGCTTCTTGAATCCAAAAGAGTCGCGATCGTCCCCGGCACGGCATTCGGCAGCTCGGGCGAGGGCTTTGTAAGAGCGTCGTACTGCTATTCGATAGACCATATCAAGGAGGCTCTCTCTCGGATCGGAGAATTCTTGAAGGAGCTTTGATCCCGTGCGTTCGCCCAAAGATTACCGCACGGAGGGTCTTTGTCCGAAGCGACGCGGACATCGGATATAACATAAAAAGCAAAAAACAGGCAATTCGGGAAGAGGCAGCGCGTTTTCGCGGTGCTCATGCCTCCCGTTCTTAATGCCTGTTTTTTATTTATCCCTCGCGTATATTTTCCGCCCGCTTAAGGTAGGCGTCCTGCTCCTTGCGGTCAAGGCTGTTCCAAAGCGCGTTCCAGCCGCAGATCCTAACCTGCAGAGTGCGGTATTTCTCCGGGTGCACCTGCGCGTCCTTAAGTGCGGCGGCGTCAAAGACATTGAACTGTATGCTGACACCGCCGTTCCTCATATAGGCGAGGAGCAAACTCTTCATAACGCAAAGGCCCGCCTCGCCCGCCACGGTCGACGGGTGGAGCATAACATCGAGGCAATGTCCCTCCGCATATTCGTACGGTCGCGTCCGAAGGGCGGAATTTATCAGCGCCGTTATTCCGTTTTTGTCCGTTCCCGGTGCCGGTGAGGCGTTCTTCGACATCTCCTCGCCGTCGCGGCGTCCGTCGGGGGTCGCCCCCGTTTTCTCCCCCTGCCATACGAACATCATCGCGGTATGCATCAGGGGCTTGAACACACCGCCGCGCGCATTCGCCCGCCCCATGACCCTGGAGGCGAAATACGAGGCGAGCGCCTCGGAATATATGTCAGTCTCCTCATCGTTGTTTCCGTATTTATGCGGACTGCCGAGGATCTCGAGCCGCAGCTCCTCATATCCTTCCCAGTTGCGCCCGAGCGCACGCGCAAGCTCGGCGAGGGTGATCCTTTTTTTGTCGTAGACGAACTCCTTCACCGCCATTACCGAATCGACAAGGGTCGCAAAGCCGCAGTTCAGTATCGACGAATTATTGAATTTCACGCCGCATTGATATGCGTCACGCCCCTTTTTCAGCGCGCTCTCCACAGTCGCGGAATACATGTTCGACGGATTTATATATCCGAGATGCTTTTCGTATTCGCGCGCGGCGCGCACCGTCATTTCTATAAGATTTTCCCATTGCCGCAGCACCGCCGCGTAAAAGTCCTCGAAGCTTTTAAGCTGTTCGAGCTCGCCCGTCTTAACGCCGAAGCACTTCTTCAAAACGGGGTCATACCCGTTTGAGAAGACATACAAAAGCGCCTTCGGACCGTTTATATACCCCGTCGCGGTCGAGACCTCGTTCGCGCGCACACCCGTTTCGTAGCAGCCGCGGATATCCATATTAAGTGCCTCGTCATAGCTCGCCCCATAGCTCATAACGGCGCGCATCATCCCCGGCTCACAGCAAAATACGACGGAGCTGTGCCCTCTGCGTATCATATCGAATGCTCTGTCAAGTATTGTGCTCGGCGTTCCCTCGTTGACCTTCAGCTGGATCTTCGGATTGTATATATCGAGTCCGTCGTATATATCGAGTATGAGCTCGGAGAGCTCGTTATACCTCGTTTTGCCCCGCGCGTCAGTTCCGCCCATGTAAAACGGCTGGCCCCAATAGTTTCCGATGGCGGACCACTGCATAAGAAAATAACGCAAAAACTCCGAACACTCCGCTCTCGATATCGTGCCTGTAGAAGGGATAAAGCGTGGCGTCGAGTCCGTTGCCGAGCGAGCGCACCTGATAGGAATCGAAGCACTCCGAAACCATGAAATATATGTAGATGACCTGCATCGCCTCATATATATTCCGAGGGGCCCCGTCACGTATGCTTTTTAAGCACGCCGCCACCCTCGGCGCCTTTTCGTGCGTTTTTGTCAAGGCGTATTTATAAAGCCTGTCTATCATGTCAATGATCGCCCGATACTGAATTATGATCCCGTCGAAGAAGGCCTCGGTCTCTCCGTCAAGCTCACCGCACCTCTCGTGCTCCGCCTTATACTCCTCCGCGCGCCTGAGAAGACCGGGAAATCCGAGTCGCATGACCGACTCCCAATCGGGAACAACATGGTCAAAATCCGCCCAGATCCGCACAGCCCAAGACTCGTTCATCTCGTCCGTCAGTCGCTTGATGTCGGGCATGCTCTCAAAGACCGCGTCATACCACTTGCTCACCGTGGCCCCATCCGCCAGGCGGTCCACGCTCCAAAAGCCGACAAAGAAGTCGTGCTCGTTCACGTCGATCATGGTATTTTCGAGCACGTACTTGACCGCATTCGCCTTCAGCACCGGGTGCGGCAGATCCTTCATCCTCCCGCAAAGCTCGGCGAGACCCGCCCGTATTTCGTTGTCCGTGAGACCCGTGCTCTCATCGTACTCATAGCCGTGATATGCCCTGCGCCTGTACGGATCGAATGGCTCCGAGGTCTTGTGATATTTATTTTCGATAAAAGGTCTGTCGCTATCAAACATGCGTCTGCCCTCCCGTTTTTTCTATATTATATCTCGCGCACGGATTTTTTACAATAAATAAATCGCCGCCTATTGACTTTTTCGGTACAAAATGTTATACTGCAGAAAAAGGATGGGAGGTTGATTATGGATTTTTTCGACTGCGATCCCGATGTTACGGGAATTACGCTCGTTTGTGAGGTTCCCGCCGGAATGGGCGAGCCCGTGCATAAAAAAAGGCCGTCGCACGGACTGGCATTCAACCTGTCGGGCGAGAAGGATTACGTCTTCGACAGCGGCGCGTGCCTGACAGTTCGGGCAAACGACGTGATCCTCCTGCCGGAGGACTCGAATTATACGGTTCGCGACAGGATCCCCGGCGCATGCTATGCCGTTAATTTTAAAATACGCGAGCCCCTGCACCTCGATCCGTTTGTTTTTCATTCCAAAAGCAGTACAAAGCTCTTTGACCGCTTCACCTGCGCGGAGAAGGAATTCAGCCGCAAGGGTGCGGGATACATGCTCAAATGCAAGGCGGAGCTGTATGCCATCCTTCATCAAATAATAAAGGATCACAGCCAAAGCTATGCCCCCGTGTCAAAAAAACGCCTCATCGCCCCCGCAATAGATTACATCCACAGTCACTATTCCAAGGAGAATATAAAAATAGACAGCCTGTCCGAGCTTTGCGGCTTTAAGGAATCCTACTTTCGCCGCATCTTCACCCTCTATTGCGGCGAATCGCCCGTAAAATACATCAATCGCCTGCGGATCACTCTGGCAAAGGAGCTGCTCGCGCAAAACGAGTACTCCGTCGCCGCCGTCGCGGAGCTGTCCGGATTCGGCAATGTTTATTATTTCTGCCGCCTCTTCAAAAAGGAGACTGGCCTGACCCCGTCCGAATACGCATCAGCCTCCCGCCCGAGTCGGCGTTGAGCATATCGGTCAACCGATTTCTCCCCGCGTTCTTCTCTGCCGAGCAAAAGCGCCGTGTCATCCAGAGTGCACATCGGCGCCCGCGCCGATGTGCAACCTTTTGAAATACATTCACAGCCCGTAAAAGACATAAAAGCAACAAAATACGCACCGTTTTTTTCGCACGGGTACCCTGCATGTGTCATCCTGAGTGAAAATCGGCGCCCGCGCCGATTGAAACCGAACCCGGAGGGCGGCGGGCGCTCTGCGCCTTGCCGGGATCTCGTGCCCCCCTTTGTTATGCCCGTCAAACGCAACAATAAGAATAAAAACAAGTCTATTTTTACCCTCTTCTCCGCCGAGATTCCGCCGTCGCTGTCGCTCGGCGCTGCTGTGCAGTTCGGCTCTGCGCGGCCGTTACACGCGCGCCGCTCAGAATGACACGGCGGGGGCACTCGGCACAAAAGACTCTGTCATCCTGAGCAAGAAACGAAGTCTCGCGCCGAACCCCATAGGGGCGATGCGGAGCGAACGTCCGCATCGGGATCTCGTCCCCCCTTCGGTACGTCCGTCATACCCCTAATATTACACCTTTTCTTCCTTTATATTAAAAATAAAACAGAGGCAAGGAGCGCATCTAAAGCTCACTCTCTGCCTCTGTCTTTATTGTGTCGGCGCTATGCCGAATTATATTCATGGAGCGGATTACGGGGCTCGAACCCGCCACCTCCACCTTGGCAAGGTGGCGC
>CAZQII010000076.1:0-6381 GCA_964593825.1 uncultured Ruminococcus sp. | reverse complement strand
TGGGAGGATGCGTCGAACAAGATCGCCTACGGTCAAAGAAAGAGCTATTATCTTGGTGGGGAGCTTGACGGCGTTATGAATTATCCGCTCAGGCGCGGGATCATAGATTATATGAGATTCGGCTCGACGGACACCCTCCGCTATGCATTAACGGATATCATTGATAATGCGCCGAAGCGTATTCGCGATCGCCAGATGAATATCCTTGGCACTCATGACACGGAGCGTATACTCACTGCCCTCGGCGGTAAGTCGGCGGAGGGAAGAACGAATGCCGAGCTTGCGGTTATGCGCATGACTGCGGAGGAGCGAAGGATCGCGGAGGCGCGCCTCCTGTCCGCCTATACGGTCTTGGCGACGGTGCCGGGCATTCCGACCGTTTTTTACGGTGATGAGGCAGGACTCGAGGGGTATTCAGATCCGTTTAACAGAATGCCTTATCCTAAAAACGCAAATGAAATTATTTTAAATCACTATAAAAAAATAGGGCAGATCAGAAATGCCAATCCCGTATATATTGACGGCGATTATGAGCTTGTAGCGCTGGACTGCGATCTTCTGGCTTTCCTTCGCAGTGACGGTAAGCATAATTACTTTACCGTTTGCAACCGCGGGGATCGATCCGTGCAGATCGAATTTTCTTCATTTGCTTTAGAGCTGATCTCCGATGTCAGATCGCGGATATTCGGTATCTCGGCTGGGACGGCATGTATTTTCAAATCGGATGACGATCATTTTTATATAACTTGAGAGAAGTAAGAGGTAACGATGACTTTCACATTGATAGGGATGCCCGGATGCGGCAAATCCTGTATGGGCAGAGCGGTAGCCAATAAATTAAAGCTCAAAAATATTGATTCTGATCGCTTGATTGAGCGGCGCGACGGCCGCCGCCTGCAAACGATCATAAACGAGGACGGGATCGAGGCGTTCGAAAAAGCAGAGGAAGAAACGCTTCTTTCGATCGAGGATGAGAATTTTATAATCTCTACTGGCGGCAGCGCCGTTTATTCCGATCGGGCAATGCGTCATTTGAAGTCTCTCGGCCCCGTCATCTATCTTTACGCGAGCTACGAGACCATAAGAAGGCGCCTCGGCGATTTTTCCGCGCGCGGAGTCGTTTTAAAAAAGGGGCAGACTCTGAAGGATCTTTATGACGAGCGGTGCAAGCTGTATGTTAAATATGCGGATATAACCGTCAATTGCGACGGAAATGCATATCCGAGATATCAGGCGGAGCTTATAGAGTCCGTGAGAAAATACCGAGATCAATGACCGATCACGGATCATCGCGGTCCGACAGAGAAAAAAGACATAGGGCTTACGATCTTGCCCTATGCCTTTATTTTATTTGTCTTTAATTATGCGCGGCAGCACGCTTATCAACCGTTCTAACTCTTTATCGGTATTAAAATAAGATAAAGACACTCGCACCGTGCCGTTTTCGTAGCTTCCCAGCTTTTTGTGCATCAAGGGAGCACAGTGAAATCCGCCGCGTACGCAAATTCCGACCTCGTCCAAGCGCTCCGAAAGCATCTCGCTCGGAATATCAAATGCCGTGAAAGAAATTATGCCGCATTCGCCGTCGCAAAATTCAATACCGGAGAGATCTTTGATCCCTCTTTTTAGTTGCTCCGTCATTTCCGAGATCCGCGCGGCGATCTTATCGATGCCGCATGAGTTGATGAAGTCTATGCCGGCGCCGAGTGAAACGATCGCCGGCAGCGGAAGCGTTCCCGCCTCGAATTTTTCGGGAAGCAAGAGGGGCATGTGTGGATTCTTGGAATCGCTGCCGCTTCCGCCGAAGACGATCCCGTCACCGAGTCGGGAATCACCGAAAATGACAAAGCCAATCCCCTCCATTCCGAAAAGAGCCTTATGACCCGCGCAGCACAGTGCCGTAAATTTAATGTCCTTTAAAGAAAATTTTTCGTGTCCGAGGAGTTGAGACGCATCGAGTATGAGTCCGAGGCCGTTTCGTTCGCACAGATCGGAGAGCATTCGAACGTCTATGCGCGCGCCGTTGACATTCGACATCAGCGTGCTTACAATATGCGTGGTATTTTCCTTAAGCTTGCCTGTAATATCGCGCAGAGGATCGCTCGAGTCGAATATGTCGAACTCGACACCGCACCTTTCCTTCAAATCCACGGCACACCGAAGAACGGAGTTGTGCTCCATATCGGAAATCAAAATGTGCGAGCCGCGCGCAACGGCGCTTTTCATCGCGAGGTTTATCGCAAAGGTCGCTCCCGGGGTGAACACGACATTCTCGGGAGTCGGCGCGTCAACGAGGGCTGATATTTTTTCGCGTACGGAATAAACGGCCTCGCTCGCCGCGACGGACAGGCGGTGGCCGCTTCTCCCGGGATTCGCGGCGTAGCTCCTAAGGCACCGCATCGTTTCGCTTATGACCGCGTCGGGCTTCGGAAAGCTTGTGGCGGCATTATCAAAGTAGATGACATTATTTTTCATATATCTGATAATAAATCCCGGCAGAGCGTAAAATGCTTGCGACGGTATAAAAATCCCGCGCTTGGAATTCCAGTCCGTACGTGCATCCGCTCCCGCCCTTGTCGGACGGATCCGCTTTTACGAGTTTTGCCGTAAGTCCCTCGCGTGCCAAAAGCTTTTTTGCCTTTAATGCATAGGTGACGCTTCCTACTGTTATTACAGCGGTTTTCAAGGTTCAAAACTCCTCCTTTTTACACTTACCGCCGTGGGCGGTGAGCGTATGCATTCTTTGCTTTATGCTCGGAATGCTATTATCATTATACGAATTTCAAAATAAAAAGTTCTAAAAAATCGAAAAAGCTATGGACTTTTATAATTAAATATGATACAATATATTATTATACTCGGAGTTTAATTATGCTTAATGTTATTGTAGAGGCGCCCACCGAATCGTTCGGCTCAAACATGTATATTCTCGAATCCGAGGGCAGCTATGCGGTGATAGATCCGTCGGTCGACTTTTCCGCGGTCGCTCGCCGATATCCGAGGATTGACTGCGGTGCGGTAAAATATATTATCCTGACCCATGCGCACTTCGATCATTTCCTCGCGATCGATTCGTGGAGGGATGCGACGGGTGCCGAGGTCCTGATCGGCAGAGCGGATCTGCCGTCGCTGTCGGACCCGTACAAAAACGCATACAAAATATTCCTCAATGAAAGCAAGGGATATTTCGGAGCGGCAAGACCGCTCGACGGCGATGACGAGCTCAAACTCGGCGATGAGACATTTCGCATCCTCGATTGTCCCGGGCATACACCGGGAGGAATATCCGTGCTGTTTGACGGGTGCGTTTTCGTCGGGGATACGGTTTTTGCGGACGGTGCATACGGCAGATGCGATCTGCCGGGCGGAAGCTTCGGCGAGCTCAAAAAATCCATAAGGCGATTAACGGAGCTCCCGGACGGACTTAAGGTCTATCCGGGGCACGGAAGAGCAACGGATATAAATGAAATTCGAACACAATTTTCAATTTTTTGAGGTAGGAGAAACAGAAAGATGGAAGAATTAAAAAGCAACTTTATACATGACATTATCGATGAGGATCTACGTGTAAATCCCGACCTCAAAATACACACCCGCTTTCCGCCGGAGCCCAACGGCTATCTTCATATAGGCTCGGCCAAGGCGATATGGATCAATGCCATGACGGCAAAAAAATACGGCGGACTTTTCAACCTTCGTTACGATGATACGAATCCCTCGAAGGAGGATAACGAATATGTCGAAAGCATATATCGAGATCTTAAGTGGCTCGGATGCGAGCCGACAGGCGGAATTTTTTACGGCTCGGATTATTTCGATAAGTGCTACGAGTTCGCTGTAAAGCTCATAAAGGACGGAAAAGCATACGTCTGTGACCTGGATCCGGAGCAGATGCGTGAGTATCGCGGAACGCTCACCGAGGCGGGAAAGGACAGCCCGTATCGCACCAGGAGCGTCGAGGAGAATCTTGATCTCTTCGAGAGAATGAAGAACGGAGAGTTTTCGGACGGAGCGAAAACCCTGCGTGCCAAGATCGACATGGCGTCGCCCAATATGAACCTGCGCGATCCCGCTATCTACAGGATCGTGCATACCGACCATCACAGGCAGGGAAATAAGTGGTGCATTTATCCGCTTTACGATTTTGCGCATCCAATTCAGGACGCGCTTGAGGGAATAACGCACTCCCTTTGCTCCATTGAGTTTGAAAATCACAGACCCCTTTACGAGTGGGTCGTCGATAATATCGGATTTGAATCCAAGCCGAAGCAGCGTGAGTTTGCAAGACTCAATGTGACGCACACCGTCATGTCCAAGAGATATCTCCGCCGCCTCGTGGAGACCGGGCTCGTCGACGGCTGGGACGATCCGAGAATGCCCACGCTCTGCGGCTTAAGGCGCCGCGGATATACGCCGTCCGCAATATTCGATTTCGTCGCCAGAGCCGGTGTAGCAAAATCGTACAGCGTTGTCGACTATGAGCTCCTCGAGCATTGCATAAGGGAAGAGCTTAACGAAAAGGCACAGCGCAGAATAGCCATTCTTCATCCGATCAAGGTCGTTATAACAAATTATCCCGAGGATAAGGTCGAGTATTTCGAGGTCTCGAATAATCCGAACGATCCCGATGCCGGAACGAGAAAGCTCGCGTTCACGCGCGAAATATATATCGATGCGGATGATTTTGCCGAGGTTCCTCCGCCCAAATTCTTCAGAATGAAGCCGGACGGCGAGGTCCGTCTCATGGGCGCTTATATCGTTAAGTGTAACGAGGTCATAAAGGACGGGCAGGGCAATATCGCTGAGATACACTGCACAGCGGATCTCGAGACAGGAAACGGAATGCCCGCTGACGGAAGAAAGGTGAAGGGAACAATTCACTGGCTTTCATCCGAATATGCCGCGGACACGACCGTCATGCTTTACGATTTTCTTTTCGATATCGAAAACGTATCCGATATTCCGGAGGACAAAACATACGACGATTATCTCAATAACAATTCCGTTGTTAAGCTTGAGGGCTGTAAGATCGAGAAATCGCTCTTAGATGCCGAGCCCGAGGAGAGATTCCAGTTTGTGAGAACTGGATATTTCGTAAAGGACACGAAGCACGAAAACGTGTTTAACAGAATAGTCGGTCTGAAGGACAGCTTTCCCAAGGCGGCTAAATAAAATCGGGAACAGAAAGTGAAGCTCTCAAAAAACGGGAACTTCACTTTTAAAAAGAAATGAAAAGATCTTTTATTCAGAAAATACTGTTTTATCTGTCCGTGCCGAAATGCGTTTGCTGCTCGGAGCGGCTTGATATTGATGACGGCGGCTTATGCAAAAGGTGCGCGGCGGAATACAGCGAGGTGAAGATGCGCAACTGCTCGAGATGTGCACGCATACTGTCCGAGTGCACCTGCTCGAATAAATTTCTCGAGAAGCATCACGTAAAGCGCCTTATAAAGGTATACAGATATGTACAGCACCACGAAAATGTCGCGTCGAACAGCTTAATATACAGCCTGAAAAGAGATAACCGCGGCGATGTGCTCGATCTTCTCTCATCAGAGCTTGAGACCGCCGTGCGAAACAGCATAGAAAATCCCTCAGACTTCATTGTCACGAACGTTCCGAGGAGAAGAAAGGCTATAAAGAAGTACGGGATAGATCATGCGAAGCTCCTTGCCGTCGCACTTGCAAGGCGCCTCGGCTGTGAATACCGTTCGCTTCTAATCTCAAAATCAAAGCGCCCGCAGAAATCGATGCACGGCGAAGAAAGGATCGGCAATGCCGAGTTTAAGATCAAGAGGGTTTCCCTGAAGAGCAAACGTATCATCCTTGTCGACGATATCGCAACAACGGGAGCCTCGCTCGGTGCATGCGCGGAGCTTTTGCATTCCGTCGGTGCGCGTGAGACCGTCGGCGCCGTGATCTCGGTGGCATATAAGGATGAGTACACTCCGTTTGCCTTTGTTCCGCCGATCTTTTAGATCTGCCGAGAAAAATGTACGTATTTTCTCTTTTTAAATAAAAAAACTGCTTTTTGCAAAGCAGTTTTTTTATTTTTCTTATTTAATTAAGAAAGCTTGGAATAGTTAATCTTAATGCCGGGGCCCATTGTAGTTGCGACTACGCAGCTCTTAATGTACTGACCCTTTGCAGCTGCGGGCTTAGCCTTGATAACTGCGCCGAGGAGAGTATTGAAGTTCTCGATGAGCTTATCTGTTCCGAAGGATGCCTTTCCGATGGGGCAGTGGATGATGTTCGTCTTGTCAAGACGGTATTCGATCTTACCTGCCTTAGCTTCCTGAACGGCACGTGCAACATCGGGGGTAACCGTTCCTGCCTTGGGGTTAGGCATAAGTCCCTTAGGACCGAGCACCTTACCGAGAC
>CAZQII010000075.1:0-6391 GCA_964593825.1 uncultured Ruminococcus sp. | reverse complement strand
GGAGCTGTGCTTCTATTCCAAGGCGACGACCGACTTTGAGTTCCTCTTCCCGTTCGGATGGGGCGAGCTTTGGGGCGTAGCCGACAGAACGGACTACGACCTCGGTCAGCATCAGACCCATTCGGGCAAGGACTGCACTTATTTCGATCAGGAGACGAACGAGCACTACCTCCCGTACGTAATAGAGCCGTCGCTCGGTGCGGACAGAGTTGCACTCGCTTTCCTTGTTGATGCTTACGACGAGGAGACCATCGGCGAGGGCGACGTAAGAGTCGTTTTGCACCTTCATCCCGCACTTGCTCCCGTAAAGGCGGCGGTGCTTCCGCTCTCGAAGAAGCTGTCGGAGAAGGCGCTTGAGCTTTACGACGAGCTCGCGAAGGAGTTTAACGTCGAGTTTGACGAGACGGGCTCTATCGGAAAGAGATATCGCCGCGAGGACGAGATAGGAACTCCCTTCTGCATAACCTACGACTTTGACACGGAGAATGACGGATGCGTTACCGTCCGTGACAGAGATACGATGGAGCAGGTGAGGATCCCGCTCTCCGAGGTGAAGAGCTACATTGCTCAAAGACTGATATTTTAACGGACTCGGGGCTGCTTTTTAAGACAGCCCCGAAGCTTTACTTTTTGTAATTTTCGATAAGGAGAAATCATATGAACAAAAAAGAGCCGCAGCGCATAGCATCGTTTTCGGTCGATCACGACCTTATCAGGGAGGGACTTTACATATCTCGCATTGACGGCGATATCACCACCTACGATATGCGCACGCGCGTTCCGAACTCTGGGGATTATATGGACAATCTCACGATGCATTCGTTCGAGCATATGTTCGCGACGCTTATAAGGTCGAGTAAGATCGGCGCAGAAGTCATTTATTTCGGGCCGATGGGCTGTCAGACGGGATTTTACCTTCTTGTAAGAAACGCGCGCGATGGCGAGGTCCTTGATACCGTTAGGGAAACGCTCGCCTACATCGGCGAATATGACGGCGAGATGTACGGCGCGACGCGGAAGGAGTGCGGAAATTATCTGAACCTGAGTGTCGAGGCGGCGCGCGGGGAGGCTGTGCGCTATCTTGCGAAGCTCGAGACCTGTGACGGCGATCTTGCTTATCCGAAGATGCCGGCGATAGGTTCGAAGGTTGAGATCGGTATTATCGGCGCCATGGACGCCGAGGTCGAGGGACTTGTCGCGCTGCTCGAGGAAAAGCGCGAGGAGGTCAGGGGCTCGGTCCGCTTTTATCTGGGGCGGCTGTCGGGCAAGAGAGTTGCGATCACCAGATGCGGGGTCGGAAAGGTATATGCCGCCATCGCGGCGGAGGCGATGATCATCAGCTATGCGCCGGATCTTGTAATAAACACGGGCGTCGGCGGTGCGATCGCAGAGGGGCTGCATACGGCGGACGTGGTCATCGCGGACAGGCTGGTGCAGCATGATATGGACACATCGCTCCTTGGGGACCCGAAGGGGATGATCTCCGGAATAAACCGTATCTATTTTGATGCGGATGCACGCGCGGTCAGCCTGCTCTCCGATATTGCGGAGCGTAAGGGTATCACCGCACGGGTCGGAACGGTCGCAACGGGTGACAGATTTGTGGCAGAGCGCGGAGAAAAGGCGAGGATCGCCGCGGAGTTCTCGGCCTCGGCGTGCGAGATGGAGGGCGGTGCGATAGCGCATGTTGCGACGGTCGCGTCAACGCCGTTTGCGGTGATCCGTGCGATCTCGGACTCGGCAGACGGAGAGGCGAGCATGGACTACCCGACCTTCATGCCGATCGCGGCGAGAATCTCGACCGAGCTCACGCTCGAGCTCGTGAAGGCGTACTGAGTAAAGTGAGAAAACAAAGAACAAAAAGATCCCGAGGGGCACAAATGAGCCGCTCAGGATCTTTTTTGCGAAAAATATAATTTTTCAAAGATTTTTCTCGTCATCGGACTGGAGATTCGGAGCTTTTTCGGAGGGGTCTCCGTCCTTCCAAAATGCAGCGAGCCGCTCGCGCAGGGCGCGAGCGTTGTCGCAGAATGCCAGATCGTGCCACAGACGCGGGAAGCATTTTCTGTAAATCGGATCGGCAAATCTGTCGTCTATAAGAACAACGGCACCGCGATCGTCCTCGCGCCGTATGACTCTGCCCGCCGCCTGGAAAATGCGGTTCATGCCCGGGTAAATGTAGGCATATTGCTTGCCCTCGTCGCACTTATCGTTATAATATGCGGCGATCGCCTCTCTCTCGCAGGTGAGGGCGGGGATGCTGATGCCGACGATCACGGCACCGATCAGGCTCCCGCCGACGAGGTCGATACCCTCGGCGAAAATGCCGCCGGTGACGCAGAAGGCAACGACATAGGAGTCGGCCGTGCTCTCGAGCTCTGCGAGAAAATCGCGTTTTTCCTTTTGTGTCATGCTCTGCTTTTGGTTTATGACCTTTATCTTCGGATATTTTGCGGCGAAGATCCTCGAGAGCGATTCGGAATATGAAAAGGAGGGGGAGTAGACTATGTAATGTCCGCGCCTCGCGGAAACACAGGCGGCGATGACCTTGCAGACCGAGGGCAGGGTGTCATCTCTTTCACGCAGGCGGGTGCTGATCTTATCCATGACGGTGACGGACAGCTGAGACGAATCGAAGGGCGAGTCGACCTCGAGCACCGAAGCGCTTCTGTCCGCTCCGAGGACTGATCGGTAGTACGATATGGGGGTGAGCGTTGCGGAGAAGAAGACCGATGCCGCACCGCGGGAAAGGCATTCCGCAACCGGACGGGACGGGTCTATGCAAAAGAGCTTGAAGCCGACGGTGTCATTCTCCAAAAATATAAACATCTCGTAGCCGCCGTCGAACTGCTCGAGGGCAGAGTTCACGCGGCTGACCGTATCGAGATAGTCCTTTATGAGCTTTATTCGCTCAAGGCGTACGTCGTCCTTCGCCCCGTGTGCCGAAAGCAGCTCTTGCTCCGCTCTTTGGACAAGACCGGAGAAGATGTCGTAAAGCTCGTACGGCGGCTCCGACAGATGCGCAAAGCCGGATCTGTTGCCGTTTTTATCGTAGCGCACCTCGTCTCTGACGTAGGGGAAGAGGAGCTTGAAGATCCGCCGCCGAGCCTCCCTTGCGGCAGAGCGCAGGCTCGAGTGCTCTCCGATGAGCTCGGAGGTGAGGGGGATGCAGAGCGCCGCGTCGCTTATCTCGGCGGAGTATATCTCTCTCGCACGGTCGGGCAGATTGTGCGCCTCGTCGATGAGGAAGAAATACCGCCCCCCGTGTTGAAAATAACGCTTTATCCTGACGCGCGGATCGAAGAGATAATTAATGTCGCATATCACGATGTCGCACAGCTCGGAATATGTAAGCGAGAGCTCGTGCGGGCAAATGCCGAATGCCTCTGCACAGGCGGATATCTCGCCCTCGCCGACGACGGCACAGCCGCTTTTGTAGAGTGCGAGCGCCGCATCCGCGACCTTGGTGTTGCCGCTCGCGGGGCAGAGCCTCTTGCCGTCGCGGCACACGGTTCCGCGCTTGCAAAGACGCTCCTTGGCATTTATTATAACGGTCTTCAGGCAAACACCGTGTGCAGACATCTCGAGAAGGCAGTCGCGCGCCGCGTTTGCCGCCGTGTTCTTCGGCGTGAAGTAGAATATCTTGTCGCCGCGATCGGCGCCGAGGGCACGGACGGCGGGGTAGAGGACGGAGACGGTCTTTCCTGTTCCGGTGGGGGCGGCGGCAAATAAAACTCCACCCCGTGTTAAGTTTTTGTAAACGGATGCTATAAATTCGTGCTGTACGTCGCGCACATGGCCGAAAGGAAAGCGCGCGTTTTTCATTGAGAGCACTCGCTTAGTGACGCGCTCGATCTCGGGGAGGGAGAAGCGCTCAAAGGCGCGGGTGCATTTTTCAAAGAAAAGGTTCAGGTTCTTTAAAGGAACGGTTTCACATATATGCGTGACATAGTCGCCGCTTTTATCTATGTAAACTATAGTTGACATTATCGAATCAAAGCCGCTGCTGCGCGCGAGCATGAATGCGATAATAAAGGCGATGCCTCTGGCGATGCTCGCCTCCTCGCGCGTGGGCTTCTGCCTCTCGGCGACCGTCTCTTTTACGGTGTAGAGCTCGTTGCCTCTGACCGCACCTTCTGCGGCACAAATCATAAGCGGCATGCCTGCGACGGCCGCGGTGTATTCAATATTGCACGCCTCGGCGTCACGCGGGATCCGATCCTCGCGCTTCAGACGGTCGATATCAGATTTATCGGTGGGATAGGCGAGTCCGTGTGAAGAAATTTCGCGCCTTGCGGTTTCGACCAGCTCGCGCACGCTCACTGTCAGCGATTTGTTTTCGACATCGTATTTCAAGTTTTTGCAGCATCCGTTTCTTTGATTTCTTGTTATATTGTAGCATATGGCGCACCGATTGTCAAGCGGTGCGCCATATGTGCTTTTTTATTTTGAGGAAAGCTCTTTTTTGTATTCGCGCGGCGATCTTCCGTAGATCTGCATGAATTTTTTTCTGAAGAAGCTCTCGTTTTCGTATCCGACCTTTTTTATGACGGTTCCAATCGATTCGCCGCGCTCCAAAAGTTCTGCGGCGGCGCGGCATCTCGCGGTCTGGACGGCACAGGTAAAGGATCCTCCCGTCAGCTCCTTCACGATAACGCCGGCATATGATTTTGAATATCCGATGCGGTCCGCAAGCCCGCGGAGTGTTGCCTTATCGGGGGCGGAGCTTATATATTCGTTGATTTGATTTAAGAGGATCTCTTTTCTGTCGGAGGACTGAGTGCTCGAGAATGCCAGCGTCGGCAAAAGCTCCTCGACCTCGGTGAGATACGGTATGGAGACGGATGCGCCCGGGCGGGACACGGTGATCGCCGAGGCGGCGGAGGCATACCGTATCGCGTCCCTCGGACTCCTCCCCTGTGAGATAAGGGACACGAAATATCCCGTGAATGTGTCGCCCGCCGAGGTGGTGTCCACCGCGTTTACCGAAAAGGCGGGGTGCTCGATGATCTCGGAGTCGGAGAAATATATGCAACCGCGCTTTCCGAGGGTGAGCACGACCTTCACGCTCGGGTATTTCTCACGCATGTAGGCGATGAACTCGCGCGCGGTGGGAGTGCCCGAGATCTCACGCGCCTCGGTTTCGTTTAATATCAGATAGCTCACGCGGGAGATATCCATGGCTTTTATCTTCCCGTTCATTGGTGAGGGATTTAAAACAACGGTCATGCCGCGGCGCGCCGCCTGCGCGAGAATATAATCGGCGTGGGATATCTCGTTCTGGATGAGGATGATATCGCCCTTGCCAAAGGCGCGGAGCACCTCGTCGGCAAAGTCGACGGTCACGTTGCCGTTCGTTCCCTCGAAGACGCATATGCAGTTTTCGCCGGAGGAGTCGACTTGGATTATGGCGTGGCCGCTTTTGCCCTTTTCGGTCTTGAGATATGTCGTGTCCGCTCCGTCGGACTCGAGCATTTCCTTGAGAAAGGCGCCGTCCTCGCCTATTATGCCCGCGTGGTAGACATGGATGCCCGCCTTCAGAAGAGCGACAGACTGGTTAAGTCCCTTTCCACCGGGGAAGACATCGACGGAACGCGCGGAAAGCGTTTCGCCCGCCTTGATTATATGGTCGACGCTGTAAACGTAATCGACATTGCATGAGCCGAAATTCAATACCTTCACTGTGTTATCCTCCGTTTAAGAAGCTTTGCTTTTAATATAACACAAAACGGACAATATTTCAAGTCTGTTTTAAACGACAAAACAGACCGAAACGATGAAAATGCTTTTTAACAGTGAATTGAAAAGGTGCGTATGATCGACGTACCGAAGGGGGAACGAGATCCCGGCAAGGCGCGGGGCGCATGCCGCCCTCTGGGTTCGGTTTCAATCGGCGCGGGCGCCGATTTTCACTCAGGATGACACGGGAAGGGGGACCGTGTTAAGAAAAAGTACGTATGACGGGCGTACCGAAGAGGGGACGAGATCCCGGCAAGGCGCGGGGCGCATGCCGCCCTCCGGGTTCGGCGCGAGGCTTTGCCTCTTGCTCAGGATGACAGAGTCTTTTGTGCGGAGCGTCTCCCGCCGTGTCATTCTGAGAGGAGCGCGTGTCACGGCCGCGCGAAGCCGAACTGCGTAAGCAGCGCCGAGCGACAGCGAAGGCGGAATCTCGGCGGAGAAGGGTGCGGGGAGCGTTTTTGCGTTTGACGGGCATACCGAAGGGGGTACGAGATCCCGATGCGGGCGTTCGTTCCGCATCGCCCTACGGGTTCGGCGCGAGGCTTTGCCTCTTGCTCAGGATGACACTCTTTATGGCGTCACCTGTGCGGGTTCGGATACGCTTGGAGTTTTGCTCCATGCTTCGTATCAGGATGACATGTCTTTGATGCGA
>CAZQII010000074.1:0-6494 GCA_964593825.1 uncultured Ruminococcus sp. | reverse complement strand
CTTGTGCATCGTGGAGCAGCTGTTGGCAACCGTTCCGACCTTGTAGGTGTCAAACTCCTTCCACCAATAGAGCGGTGCCGTTATATCCATGGTCACGAAAACCTGGCGGAGGAACTTTCTGTGGTCGCTCCCCGCCCTTGCCAGCTTCATCGCCAGCGCGAGATCGTTCGGCCCGAAGACGAAGCCTCCGTCCGCATCATATCCGCTGTCCGATCGCTCCCAGCTGTTCAGCGGGTTGCGCGCACCTCTCATGGCATTTTCGAAATTCATCACACTTATTCTCTCGATTTTTATCATCTTCCCGTATCTCCGTATCTTAAATTTCTTAAATCAACCTTCACTTACCCTCGCTCGCGAGATAATTCTCCGCGGCGAGCACGTAAAGATAAAGCACCTTTATGTACTGCGCTTTGTTTTCGCCGTTCCGTATCACGCTCGCGCCGAGATAAAGCGGCGGTATCTTCATTATGCACGTGCTCTCCCCATCGTCAAATTCAACGGTGTACACGCCGTCCGCATTCAGCGGGCTGCCGATCTGTATTTTGTAAGTGCCGCTTCCGTTCTCTACCGTCTGCTTAACTCCGTTCACCGTAAGATCGCAGGTGCCGGAATAACGGTACTTTACCGAAATATACGCCGCTCCGTCAAAGACGAGTGACGCCGATGTCACCGTCAGATGCCGAACGCTGCCGCTCTTGACTGTCGTTTTATAAATCTCGCTGTCGATATGTGCGCACAGTGTGTCGGGGTCAACAGCGGCAAGCTCGTCGCTCCCGTATGCGTATCCGTAATTTGCAAGCTCGCTCTCGGGTATCTCGACGTATCCTCCGCTCAGCTTTTGCGCATATGCGCCGACATTCAGCATCGCGCGCGCCACCGCGTGCACCTCGTCGCCGTATCCGTTCTCCTCTGCGAGAAGGTAGTGAAAATAGTCGAGTGCCGAGGTCTTGTATTCCGTTTTTGCGAGGAAGCCCGTGTCGCTCTCTGTCTCCGAGTAGTAAAAATACAGTATCTCCGACTCGTCCTGTGAGGCGACCGTGACCGTGATGTCCTCGGTAATGTCCTTGAAATCCACGGGCAGCCTGTATTTGACGAGCCCGTCAAGCTCTCCGCCGTAAACGATCTCTCCCCATGCCTCCGACGTTTTGCCGCCGATCTCGACATTGAGCGCTGTAGCGCCCATGCCTATGACGCTTCTCGGAAAATTCAGATAAAGATTGAAATACACCTTGTCGGCGATCTCGACGGAGCGCGCGGCAAAGGTCGAAGAATGATCGCTCTTGTCCAGATATCTGTCCGAAAAATACCATGAAAAATCGCTTATGCACAGCGCGTCGGCGACCAGCGCCTTCGTTGACGAATAAAAGAGTCGCACCATCGTCGGTGTGTAATCCGCCCCACTGCCCGAGGCCGCCGCGCCGTTTGCGGCAGAGACCTTGCGCAGCTGATCGCTCGACAGAAAGCCGACATTGCTCGCAACGAGAATACCGTCGGCATAAAAATCAAACGAATTGCTCGCCGGGTGCACATGGACGGCGACCGTCGTTTCCGCATAATCGGAAAGATATATGCCCGTCTTTATCTCCTCGCCCGCCGAATAAATGCTGATCTCCCTTGTGTAAATGTTATATTTTGCGAGCACCGTGTCCAGCGTAACACGCTCGCCGTCCTCGCCGGTGAAGGACGATCTTGTTCTGAACAGCTCCATCGTCGCCGAGATCGGGTATTCATCGGTTTGCGGTGCCCTCAGCGTCGCGCTGAGAACAAAGCTCTTTCCGCCGATGAGACTGTGCGCCTTATCATAGTTGAAATTCGGCACCGCAACGTCCATATAAGCGTCGATCGACTGAAACTGTCCGCCATCGTCCTTGCATGCCTCGCCGAAGATTATCTCCCCGTTCTCGAGCCTTATCGCCGCATCGGGAGTTTTGAACTGCATGAACGACGTGCCGCCGATGCCCAGCCTTGAAAGCAGATCGCCGAGCACCGTCTCTCCGTTCGAGGTATAGGAGCCATGCTTCACCGCACCGTTGACCGATGTCAGCGCGATCTTGTTTATCAGCCGCTCGTCGCCGAGCATAACGAAATTCTCGCGAATGTAAAGATAGCGGCCGTCTGACTCCCGAGCGGCCATAATGGCGTATGCGCTCTGTGCGGCGGCGTCGCCGGAAAATCTGTAAAGGACAAAGCTCCTGCCCGTCATCCTCTGCTTAAAGGTACCGACCTCGATCAGACCCGCAAAATCGCCGACAGCGTCACGGTCCACGGTGTAAACACCCTCCCCGCTCTTCACTGCCGCGTTCACCTCGGTAAGGATAGAGTTGATATACGTCTTGTCCTCCGTGGCGATCCCCTCGAAATCCCAGGAGAGGACCGTGCCCTCCGCCGCGTCGGTGTCGCCCGAAGAGCCGAGCGCCTCATTTATCTCCTCGCCGCTCATCTGCTCGAAGAAGGCGTATGCCCCGACCGAAAAGGACGAGATTGCCGTAATCAGGCTAAGTAATGCAGCAATTGCTTTTTTCATAATTTTCTCCGTTTCTCGCTGAAATATCATAAAATTAAAAGGCACCCGCTCTCTTCTCCGCCGAGATTCCGCCGTCGCTGTCGCTCGGCGCTGCTCACGCAGTTCGGCTCCGCGCGGCCGTTGCACACGCGCCGCTCAGAATGACACGGCGGGGGCGCTCGGCACAAAAGACTGTGTCATCCTGAGCAAAGGGCCTGCAACCGAACCCGGAGGGCGGCATGCGCCTCGCGCCTTGCCGGGATCTCGTGATCCCTTCGGTACGTTAGTCACACGCACCAACCTTCAAAGACGTATCATCCCGAGCAAGAGATGCGTCACGCGAGCGCACGTATTATTCTGCGTATATTATATCATATTTTTAAAAAAAATCAATACCGAGCGCGCGTTTAAAAATAAATATTAATACATTATTTACACCGCTGCGCCCGCCGCTTTCGCCCGCAGCATGCATTTTTTCGCGTGCTGTCGCCCAAGGATGTGAAAATAATGTGCCAACCCGTGTTAAATTTTGTACAAACAATTTCACACGCCCCCACAGCAATGAAAGCGTAGCTATGTGCAGACCGACCGACACCGCAAGACGGCAAAATATTAATAAATTATTAAAAATCAAAACTTGCCGAAAAAATTTTCGAAAAATACTGTACAAGCGCAAAATTTTGTGATAAAATATCCCTGTTAAAAAATTTATTCGCATAATGCGAGGAGGAAAGTTAACATGAAGAAGATCTACGCAGGCAAAACAAAAGACGTATTCCAGCTTGAGAACGGCAACGTCCTTCTTAAATTTAAGGACGACTGCACAGGCAAGGACGGAGTTTTCGATCCCGGTGAAAACAGCGTCGGCCTTACCATCGAGGGCATCGGCAGAGCAAATCTCGAAACATCCGTGCACTACTTCGAGCTTCTCAAAAAGGCAGGCATCAAGACCCATTACGTGTCGGCAAACGTAGAGGATGCAACCATGGAGGTCCTCCCCGCAGAATGCTTCGGTAAGCCGCAGGGCGGCGGCGGACTCGAGGTCATTTGCCGTCTTGTCGCAACCGGCAGCTTCATCCGCAGATACGGCGAGTACATCAAAAACGGCACCCCTCTTGAGGGCGGATATGTCGAGTGCACCTTCAAGAACGACGCAAAGGGCGATCCCCTCGTCACCGGTGAAGGCCTTGTCGCACTCGGGATCATGACTCCCGCAATGTTCGAGAGCCTCAAGGAGCAGACGCTCAAAATCACAAAGATCGTCGCAGACGACCTTAAATCCATCGGCCTTGACCTCTGGGACATCAAGTTCGAATTCGGTTACAACAACGGTGAGGTCATCCTCATCGACGAGATCGCCTCGGGCAACATGAGAGTATACAAGGGTGACAAGATCGTCGAGCCCGTCGAGCTCACCAAGCTCATCCTCGCAAAGAGAGGCTGATAGCCCCACGGCCCATATACATAAAGCGGAGAAAGCGTTTTCTCCGCTTTTCATTTTAATATTTATGTAAAAATCAAAGTATTGCGGACGATTTATACTTGCATTGTCCCGCCTTTTGTGTTAGAATAAAATAAAAAAACCGAAAGTGAGATAAGCCATGGACCACAAGCTCCCCGAGGAATGCGGAATATCCTCGTCGTCAATTGAAAAATTCATAAGAACGCTCGAGGACAACCACCTCTTCACCCACGATGTCATCATCGCAAAGGGCGACAGCATAGTTTTCGAAAACTATTGGCAGCCGTTTCACAAGGATTTTCTGCACAGGATGTACTCCGTGTCGAAGAGCTTCGTCTCTATCGCCATCGGCTTTGCCGAGCAGGACGGGCTCCTGTGCCTTGACGATCCTATAAAAAAATACTTCCCCGAGGAGGCCGCCCTCGCAACGAACGGGCTCCTTATAAATCAAACCGTGCGCCACATGCTCATGATGAGCACGACCGTCGAGGAGGAATACTGGTTCGAAAAGCGCACCCCCGACAGACTGCGCCTTTATTTTGAAAATCCCGGCACAGACGTCCGCCCGGACGGCACCGTCTTCAATTACGACAGCTGCGGTGCCTTCGTCCTCGGCGCGCTGGTGGAAAAGCTCACCGGCATGCCCTTCATGGACTACCTGCGCGAGAAGCTCTTTAAAAAGATCGGCGTTTCCGACGGGGCAACATGCCTGCTCTCCCCCGGCGGATACTCCTGGGGTGACTCCGCCTGCCTCGCCACCGCGCGTGACCTCCTTCTCATCGCGCGCTTCGTCCTGAACGGCGGTAAATGGAACGGCGAGCAGCTCTTGAACGAGGATTACCTCCGCGCCGCAACGGCAAAGCAGATCGACAACGATGTCGACGCGATATACAGCTTCGACACACAGGGCTACGGCTACCTCATCTGGCGCACATACGATGACTCCTGGTACTTTAGCGGCATGGGCTGTCAGCTCGCCGTCGCCGTGCCGCACCTCGACATGATCCTGGTCTACAACGGTGACAACCAGGGCAACCCCTTCGCCAAGAAGATCATCGTCGACACCTTCTTCAACACCGTCGTCCGCCCGACACAGAGTCTCGATTGCCCCGCGGCGGCACAGAGGAGTCTCGCCGACTATGCGGCCACGCTGAAGCTCGGCACCGCATGGGGCGCCGCCGACAGCACCTTTGCCTCGGCGATCAACGGCACCGTCTTCCGCATGGAGCCGAACAGAGCCGGCATCAAATATATGAAGCTCACCTTCGGTCCCGACGGCGGCGTGCTCGAATACGAGAACAAAACAGGCAAGAAGACCCTCCCCTTCGGCCTCGGCGAAAACGTCTTTTCCGTCTTCCCCGAGGAGGGCTACTCCGACAAGGTCGGCTCGCAGTACGCGCCCGGCAGATTCTATAAATGCGCAACGAGCGCCGCATGGGTCGAGCCGCAGAAGCTCTTCATCCACGTGCAGGCGATCGACGACTATTTCGGCAAGCTCAATATCACCCTCGGCTGGCGCGATGAAAAAACGCTCGGCGTCTACATGAAAAAGGCGGCGGAGGACTTCTTCCGCGAGTATCAGGGCTACGCTCAGGGCTACGCGGAATAACGCAGGCGCGGAATATCTCCGCAAAAAATGCTTATACTACCTAAAAACGATAAAGTGTGGAAAAACATGATCATAGATTTTCATACGCACGCCTTCCCCGACGCAATAGCAGAGCGCGCGATACAGAGTCTCGTTGACAGCTCGGGCGGCATCTTTCCGCCCTGCTCGGACGGCACGCTCGGCGGCCTTATCTCGAATATGGACCGCTTCGGCGTCGACATCTCGGTCATTCAGCCCGTCGTCACAAAGCCGAGTCAGACAAAGGGGCTGAACACATGGGCCCGCTCCGCGGAGTCCGACAGGATCGTCGCCTTCGGCGGAATACACCCCGACACGGACGATTACAAAAGAGATATAGATTTCGTTGCATCCCTCGGACTGCGCGGGCTGAAATTTCATTGCGAATATCAGGGCTTTGTCGCAGACGAGCCCCGCATGCTCAGAATATACGACTATGCCTTTGAAAAGGGGCTCACCGTCCTGCACCACGCGGGCTTTGACCCCGCCTTTAAGCCGCCGTTCCGCTCCTCGCCGAAAATGTTCAAAAGCATCGCACGGCAAATGCGCGGCGGCACGCTGATAGTCGCGCACCTCGGCTCCCAGAGCATGTGGGATGAGGTCGAGCGCGAGCTCGTCGGCGAGAATGTCATGCTCGACACCTCGATGGGTCAAAAGTATTACGGACAGGAGCGCTTTGTCTCCATTATCAGAGCGCACGGTGCGGATAAGATACTCTTCGGCTCCGACTCGCCTTGGAGCCGCGCAGACAGAGAGATAGCCTCTATCCTCGCATGCCCCCTCACAGACGAAGAAAAGTCAGCTATACTTTACAAAAACGCACAAAGGATCTTGAACATCGGATCCCAAAAAGCTTAACACGTCCCCACTCTCTTCTCCGCACAAAAGAGTGTCATCCTGAG
>CAZQII010000073.1:0-6559 GCA_964593825.1 uncultured Ruminococcus sp. | reverse complement strand
CCGAACCCGGAGGGCGGCATGCGCTCCGCGCCTTGCCGGGATCTCGTTCCCACTTCGGTACGCACGTCACACCCGCCGATTTTTTCGAATAACAAAATACATGGAAGAGTGTGACCCACATACCAAAACGGTGGCGAGATCCCGATATGGGCTTCGCCGCATATCGCCCCTTGCGGGGTTCGGCTCCAAGCGTTCCGCTTTTCGCTCAGGATGACACGCCCCTCGAGCTCACCCTAAAGAGGAAGACTTTTTTCACTTTCCAAAGACACGCCTCTTTTTCTTCGGCACGCTTGGCGGGTGCCTCTCTTTTGTTACGCCGGTCACACGCACCGAAAACAAAGTCAAATTTGCCATCATCATTCGTTTTTCCTGCGTTAGGCGGCCTTTTTAAGCCGTTTTTCACCTCTTTTTGAATAAAACCCCTCCACATTCCTTCATTTTGCATTGTATTTTTTAAAAAACATTATAAAACAATATTGACACATCTCTCTTTTTATGTTATAATGTTCACAATCAATTGTATACAATAATACAATGCGATTAGAAGGGAGAAAAATATGATTTTAAAAAATCCTTACAGCAACCTTATCGAGCAATCGCAATACAAGTATTCCCTGCAGGATGTGGATGAGCCCAATCTGTACAGAGAGATCTACCCGTACGACGAGATCCCGAAGGTTGCGTTCAACCACCGCCACGTTCCGCTTGCAATGCCGGACGACATCTGGATCACCGACACCACCTTCCGCGACGGACAGCAGTCCCGCGCACCGTACACACCCAAGCAGATCGTGGATCTTTACAAGATGATGCACCGCCTCGGCGGCGAGAAGGGCCTCATCCGTCAGAGCGAATTTTTCGTCTACACGAAGAAGGATCTCGAGGCCGTGGAGAAATGCATAGCGCTCGGCTATGAGTTCCCCGAGATCACCACATGGATAAGAGCGAAGAAAGAGGATTTCGCCCTCGTGCGCGACCTCGGTATAAAGGAAACGGGTATACTCGTCTCCTGCTCCGACTATCACATATTCAAGAAGCTCGGCCTGTCGCGCAAGGAGGCGCTCGACCATTATCTCGGCGTTGTAAAGCGCGCGATCGACGCGGGCATCAGACCGAGATGCCACCTTGAGGACATAACCCGTGCTGATTTTTACGGCTTTGTCGTTCCGTTCGTCAACGCGCTCGGCGAGGTTGCGAAGGAGGCGAAGATACCGCTCAAGATACGTATGTGCGACACCCTCGGCTACGGAGTGTCCTATCCCGGCGTTGCACTGCCGAGGAGCGTGCCCGGCATCGTTTACGGTCTCAGGCACTATGCCGACATCCCATCCGAAATGCTCGAATGGCACGGACACAACGACTTCTATCACGGCGTGACCAACGCGGTCAGCGCATGGCTCTACGGTGCGTCCGCAGTCAACTGCTCCCTCTTCGGTGTCGGAGAAAGAACAGGCAACATTCCGCTTGAGGCAATGGTAATAGAGTATGCCGCCCTCCGCGGCTCCTTCGACGGCATGGATCCGAAGGTCATCACCGAGCTCGCGGAATATTTCACGACCGAGCTGAATTACGACATTCCTCCGATGACGCCGTTCGTCGGTGCGAACTTCAACGTCACCCGTGCGGGCATACACGCCGACGGTTTGATGAAGGACACGGAGATATACAACATCTTCGACACCGAGAAGATCCTCGGCAGGAAGGCGGAGGTCGCGATTTCGAACACCTCGGGGCTTGCGGGCATCGCATACTGGATGAACAAGCACTACTCCTCCGTCGACGGCAAGGAATACACAAAGCACGACAGCATCGTCGTCAAGGTAAAGGAAATGGTCGACGGTGAATATTCCGACGGCAGAACGACCCTGATGGGCGACGACGAGCTCATCGTCCTTACGGAGCGTGCGGACGCCGGCATGATAGCCTTCAGAAAAAAACAGATATAAGATCTTTTGTCGGGAGGCGCTGTCATGATCATTGTCGGAAAGGCCCGCTCCCTCGAGGAGCAGGTTTACGAGCAACTCGAAAAGGACATTCTGACCGGCGTATATAAGCGCGGCGACCCGCTGACGGAGCTCTCGATCTCCGAGAGGTTCAGCATCAGCCGCACCCCGGTCAGAGGCGCGATCCACCGACTCGCGGAGGACGGACTCGTCAAGCTCTCGCCGAACAAGGGCGCCGTGGTCACGGGGATCGACAAGGACGATATCATCGATATTTACAAAATACGCATGCGGCTCGACGGTCTGGCATCCGCCATGGCGGCGGAGAAAATGAGCGCCGAGGATATAAAAAAGCTGCGCGACTCCGTCGAGCTCTCCGAGTTCTACACGAGCAGGCACGACACCGAGCATCAAAAGGAGCTGGACACTGCGTTCCACTCCATGATATACTCGGCATCCGGCTCGCGCATGCTCTCGGACATACTCTCAGAATTACATAAAAAGGCGGAACTCTACCGCAAGATATCTCTTCAGACGGAGGAACGCGCGGTGCGCTCCATCGCGGAGCACAGGGAGATCCTCGAGGCGATCGCCGCCGGGGACGCAAGATCCGCGGAGCGTCTGACGCAGGAGCATGTGCAAAAGGCTCTCGCCGGGATCCTGAAGGGTCTCAAGCGCGAGGAGCGCAACTCTCAAGAAACAAATTAAAAAAGATAGGAGATTTAACATGGGGTACACCTTAGCACAAAAAATCATTAAAAATCACCTTGTGTCCGGCGACATGACGGTCGGTAGTGAGATTGGTCTCAGAATAGATCAGACCCTCACGCAGGACGCCACCGGAACAATGGCCTACCTTCAGCTCGAGGCAATGGGCATCGAGCGCGTCAAGACCGAGCTCTCGGTCGCTTACATAGACCACAACACCCTTCAGGCGGGATTCGAAAACGCGGACGATCACCGCTACATACAAACCGTGGCAAAGAAGCACGGCGTAAGATTCTCCCGCCCCGGCAACGGCATCTGCCACCAGGTGCATCTCGAGCGCTTCGCAATCCCCGGCAAGACCCTCATCGGCTCGGACAGCCACACGCCCACCGCGGGCGGCATGGGTATGCTCGCAATGGGCGCGGGCGGCCTTGACGTTGCGGTCGCAATGGGCGGCGGAACATACTACATCACAATGCCCAAAACGATCAAAATCAATCTCACCGGTGCGCTCACCGATTACGTAAGTGCAAAGGACGTAATCCTCGAGGTCCTGCGTCTGCTCGGTGTCAAGGGCGGCGTCGGAGCCGTTATAGAATACTCGGGCGAGGGCGTTAAGAGCCTCTCCGTTCCTCAGAGAGCGACAATAACGAACATGGGTGCGGAGCTCGGTGCGACCACCTCAATATTCCCCTCCGACGAGGCGACCCGCGCATTCCTGAAGGCGCAGGGCAGAGTGCAGGATTACACTCCCCTTCAGCCCGACAGCGACGCGGTCTACGACGCGGAATATACCGTCGACCTCTCGAGCCTCGCGCCTCTTGCCGCATGCCCGCACAGCCCCGACAATATAAAGAGTGTAAGCGAGCTTGAGGGCAAGAAGATCGACCAGATCTGCATCGGCTCCTGCACAAACTCGTCGATGCTCGACATGCTTACGGTCGCCGCAATGCTCAAGGGCAAGACGGTGCACCCTGACGTGAGCCTCTCCATCTCCCCCGGCTCGAAGCAGGTCTACACAATGCTTGCAAAGTGCGGCGCCCTCGCGGACATCATCGCCGCGGGTGCAAGAGTGCTCGAGTGTGCATGCGGACCGTGCATCGGCATGGGCTTCTCTCCGAAATCGGCGGGCGTGAGCCTCAGAACCTTCAACAGGAACTTCCTCGCGCGCTCCGGCACCAAGGACGCGGAGGTATATCTCGTTTCTCCCGAGACCGCGGCGGCATCCGCGATCGCAGGTGTCTTTACGAACCCGAAGACGCTCGGCAAGGCACCCCGTGTCAAGATTCCTTCCTCCTTTGAAATAAACGACAACCTCATCGAGATGCCCGCCACCGCCGAGGAGGCAAAGGACGTGACGGTCGAGCGCGGCCCGAACATAAAGCCTATTCCCGTCGGCGCAGCCCCCGCGAAGGATCTCGAATGCAAGCTCATCCTCAAGGTCGGCGACAACATCACGACCGACCATATAATGCCCGCGGGATCGAAGATACTACCCTTCCGCTCCAATGTTCCGAAGCTCTCCGAGTTCTGCTTCACCGTTTGCGATGAGGCATTCCCCGAAAGAGCGAAGAAGGAGGGCGGCGGACTCATCCTCGGCGGTCAGAACTACGGTCAGGGCTCCTCGCGTGAGCATGCGGCTCTCGTTCCCCTTTACCTCGGCATCAAGGCCGTCGTCGCAAAGAGCTTTGCACGTATCCACGTCGCGAACCTCATCAACTTCGGTATAGTTCCCATGACGCTTGAGAACGAGGATGATTACGAAAAGCTCGGCGAGGGCGACGATCTGGTGATCGAGGGATTTGCCGAGGCTGTGGCAGGTCTCGATCGCGCTTACCTCACCGACAAGACCGCAGGCGTGAAGATTCCTCTTGTCCTTTCCCTCACGGAAAGACAGCGCGCGATACTCGGCGCCGGCGGACTCCTCAATTACACAAAATCGGGCATGTGAGGCACCCGTGTCACATTTACGGATAACAAAACTCAAAAATAAATAATGTAAAGGATAGTTTACAAAAATGAATAATTACAATGTAAATCTTGACGAAGCATGTGAAAAATTCCGCAAGATCCTCGAAAATCAGCTTACCCGTGTCGAGGATATGAAGGCTCAGGGCGATTTTACGGACTACGCGAGCCTTGACACCATAAAGATCGGCGTCTGCGGCGGCGACGGCATCGGCCCGACGATAACCCACGAGGCAGAGCGCGTGCTCAGATTCATCCTCGACGACCTTGTAAAATCGGGCAAGGTCACCTTCATCACCATCGACGGACTTACGCTTGAGAACAGGATCGCGGCACTCAAGGCGATCCCCGACGACGTCATGGCACAGCTCAAATCCTGCGACATCATTCTTAAGGGTCCGACAACGACACCGCAGAAGGGCTCGGGCATGCCCAACATCGAGTCGGCGAACGTCGCAATGAGAAAGGCGCTCGACCTCTTCGCAAACATCAGACCCGTAAAGGTTCCCGAGGAGGGCATCAACTGGACGATCTTCCGTGAGAACACCGAGGGCGGCTACGCCGTCGGCTCCTCCGGCTTCAACGTCACCGAAGACATCGCGGTCGACTTCACTATCACAACCAAGCAGGGCTCCGACAGAATAGCCCGCCTCGCTTACGATTACGCGAGAAAGAACGGCCTTGACCGCGTTTCCCTCGTCACAAAGGCAAATGTAATAAAAACAACGGACGGCAACTTCCTCGAGGATTGCCACAAGGTCGCAGACCTTTATCCCGAGATCACTACAGACGAATGGTACGCGGACATTATGACCGCGAAGCTCATAGATAAGAAGCGCCGCCGCGATTTCAAGGTGCTCCTTCTTCCCAACCTCTACGGCGATATCATCTCCGATGAGGCAGCGGAATTCCAGGGCGGCGTCGGAACGGCGGGCTGCGCGAACATCGGTAAGAAATACGCAATGTTCGAGGCAATTCACGGATCCGCACCGAGAATGGTCAACGAGGGCAGAGCTCAGTATGCGGACCCCTGCTCCATGCTCCGCGCATGCGTAATGCTCCTCTCCCACATCGGATATCAGGACAGAGCCGACAAGCTTGAGCGCGCGCTCGACATCTGCTCCTTTGAGGAGAAGCGCCTCGTCATCACCGGCAGACCCGGCGGTGCGACCTGCTCCGAGTTCGGCGACTATGTCATGCAGACACTCAAGTCGCTTTAAAGACAGTGTCATCCTGAGCGGAAAGCGGAACGCTTGAAGCCGAACCCGAAGGGCGGCATGCGCTCTGCGCCTTGCCGGGATCTCGTACCCGCTTTGGTATGTTCGTCAGACCCACCGAGCAAAAGGGGCGTGTCATCCTGAGCAAGAGACGGAGTCTCGCGCCGAACCCCAGAGGGGCGATGTGGAACGAACGTCCGCATCGGGATCTCGTACCCGCTTCGGTACGTCGGTCAAACGCATCATTTTCTACTCTAATTTAAAAACGAAACAAGAATGCGCAACAAGTTTATCCTTACTCTCTTCTCCGCCGAGATTCCGCCTTCGCTATCGCTCGGCGCTGCTGCGCAGTTCGGCTCTGCGCGGCCGTGACACGCGCGCCGCTCAGAATGACACGGCGGGGGTGCACCCGACTCCGATAGGCATTCTTTCCATAGTCTATTCCGCAATACGTTAATAGCATAAATGCAACAAAAAAGCATGCCATTTTCTCAACATGGGTATGATGTACGTGTCATCCTGAGCGGAAAGCGGAACGCTTGAAGCCGAACCCGAAGGGCGGCATGCGCTCTGCGCCTTGCCGGGATCTCGTACCCGCTTTGGTATGTTCGTCAGACCCACCGAGCAAAAGGGGCGTGTCATCCTGAGCAAGAGGTGGAACACCTCGCGCCGAACCCGAAGGGCGGCATGCGCTCTGCGCCTTGCCGGGATCTCGTACCCACT
>CAZQII010000072.1:0-6565 GCA_964593825.1 uncultured Ruminococcus sp. | reverse complement strand
AAGCTGTAAATGCAGTTAAAGATTATTTGTTTAATGAATTGGATTATGATTTTCTGCTTTGCGGTTACTATAATTTTAATGAACAATCCAAAAGAGTTCAGACAAAATGTGGCTTCAGACCATATCGCTCATTGGTTATGACAACGCAAATGAAAACAAAAGAACAAGGCACATTGATGTTGTTGATGAATCCTAAGAAGAATATCAAATTAGTTTTTTCACATCCGGAAACCTTAATCCTCGAAAATCGGTAAATCCAGGTTTGCCGAACCGAATATTTTTGAAAAATAATAAAAATCGCTAACTTTAGTTCTTTGTAAAAAACAAAATGGCATCCAAACCGTTCGTAACAGCCATAACAGAACAGCGGATTGATGCGTCAGTGTCGGTTCGCTGTTTTGTTTTTGCAAGGATCGCGCGACTCGTCCCTCTCCCCGTTGATAAACGGTACCCCGAACGATAAGATCGCGGCAAGGCACGATTTTGCTCGGTGAGGGAGCTGCCGCAATGGCAACCGCAGCATGCGGAATTCGGCCTCCCCGCATGAGAAAATACGCCTTGACCTGCATTTTTATGCGGCTAAATCTTTCAAAATATACGATCAAAAGGAGCTTAAAAAGTATGACAATATTCGAAAACCGGAACTTTCCGAGCGAAAGAGCTCTGTACGGCGTGCATGACACGGTTCTGCGCAACTGCACCTTCGACGGTGAGGAGGACGGCGAGTCCGCGCTCAAGGAGGCGGAGGGCGTTAAGCTTGACGGCTGTTATATGAATCTGCGCTACCCTCTGTGGCATGATAAAAACGCGGAGCTCAAGAACGTCACAATGACGGACAAGTGCCGTGCGGCGCTGTGGTATTCGGACGGGATAAGCATTGTCGGCTCACATCTGCTCGGCATAAAGGCTCTGCGCGAATGCAACCGCGTTTCTATAAGCGGCACGCAGATCGTCTCCCCCGAATTCGGCTGGAAATGCAACAGCGTCAATATCGGCGACAGCTCTATCGAAAGCGAATATTTATTCCTCATGAGCAAGGATATCAAGCTCGACAAGGTCACCTTCAAGGGCAAATATTCATTCCAGTACGTGGACGGTGCGCAGATCTCAAGCTGCGTCCTCGATACGAAGGATGCCTTTTGGCATGCAAGGAACATCACCGTCAAGGACTCCGTCATAAAGGGCGAATATCTCGCGTGGTATTCAGAGGATTTGACCCTCATCAACTGCACCGTTATAGGAACTCAGCCGTTCTGCTACTGCAAGGGACTGACGCTCATCGACTGCAAAATGCAGGACACGGATCTTGCATTTGAATATTCCGACGTTCGGGCGACCGTCATCGGAGATATCCTCTCAGTAAAGAATCCGATGAGCGGACGGATCGTCTGCGACGGGATCGGCGAGCTGATCCTCACAGAGGACAGCAAATACACCTCCGACTGCATAATCGAGCAAAAAAGCCCGAAAAACGGAAAACAGTCCGAACAAAGCGGTTGACTTTTCCCTTTATTTATATTATAATATATTAGTTAACAAATCATAAGTCTTTCAGAGGATGTGCAAAATGTTAGATAAAATTTCACTTGCGGGTGACCTCGGCAGCGGGAAAAGCACCGTTTCCGACATACTGATAGAGCGCCTCGGCGCCGAATACTACTCGACCGGCAGGATCGTCCGTGAGATCGCCGCAAGATACGGAATGGATGTCAAGGATTTCAATGTTTATATGGAAACGCATCCGGAGATCGATCACGAGATAGATGACGGGCTCAAGGCTCTGTCGGATATCGATAAGTTCTTAATAATAGACTCACGCATGGCGTGGCACTTCACCTCCGGAACGTTCAAGGTCTATCTCTCCTGTGACATAGAGACCGCGGCGGCAAGAATAATGAACGCGAACAGACAGGGCGAGCATTCCGCCTCGCTTGCCGAGACCGTCGCGGACACACGCGCAAGACGTGAGAGCGAGAAGAAGCGGTACATGGAGCAGTACGGTCAGGACATAAAGGATCTTTCCAACTACTCCCTCGTCCTCGATACGACATATGCGGCACCGCAGACCGTCGCCGACGTCCTCATCTCCTCATTTCAAAAGTGGAAGAACGACAGATCCTACACCTGTGCGATGATCGCGCCAGAGCGGCTCTATTATGCCGACGACGCACCGGACTCCGAGCGCATAAAGCAGCTGGCGGACATGCTCGCCCGCGGCGAGAGCATCCCCGAGGTCAGGATCTTCGAGCAAGACGGCGACTTCTTCGTCCTCGAAGGAGCAGAGAGCGTGCTCGCCTACGCCTTGACTGCGGGATCGCACGTTCCGTGCAGGCTTGTCGGCCGCCCTGACGGCGGAGCCGATGTAAAATACGTAAGAATGAGTAATTCTCTTTAAGATAAAGGAGCCTCCACAATGCTGAAATTAAAGAAAAAAACAGCCCAGCTCGTTTCCGAGGCAGTGAGCAAAAGCTTCGGCGACGGTCTGCTCAGCGCAGATGAAATATACGCAATGCTCGAATATCCGCCCGACAAGACCATGGGCGACATTGCCCTGCCCTGCTTCCGTCTGTCAAAGACGCTGAGGAAGGCACCCGTGCAGATCGCGGACACACTCGCCGCGTCGGTGCGGTGCGAGGAATTTGCGTCCGTCACAGCCCTGAACGGATATTTAAACTTCAAGATCGACGCGACGGAATTCTCGAAGAGGGTGATCGGAGATATTGAGGCGCTCGGCGACAAATACGGCTCGCCGATGAACGGGTGCGGCAAGACCGTCGTGCTCGACTATTCCTCGCCGAATGTTGCGAAGCCGTTCCACATCGGCCATCTCGGAACGACCGTGATCGGTCATTCGTTAAAGCTCTTACATCAGTTTGCCGGCTATAAATGCATAGGAATAAATTATCTCGGCGACTGGGGAACGCAGTTCGGCAAGCTCATCGTCGCTTATAAAAAATGGGGCGACAAGGCCGTCATAGAGAACGGCGGAGTCGACGAGCTCGTAAAGCTCTATGTCAGGATAAATAACGAAATAAAGGCCGAGGAGGATGCCATCGCCGCTGAGGCGGACGAGAGCGGAAGGAAAAGAACGTCGCCCCTGGCAGACGCATCGCGTGCGGAATTCGCAAAGCTCGAGCACAACGACGAGGAGAACCTCGCGCTTTGGCGCTGGTTCGTTTCCGTCAGCCTTGAGGAATACAAAAAGACATACAACCTGCTCGGCATAGAATTCGACAGCTACAAGGGCGAGTCGTTCTACACCGACAAAATGCCCGCCCAGGTCGAGAAGCTCCGCAATATGGGTCTGCTCGAGATCGACGACGGCGCATCTATCGTAAACCTCGACAAATGGAACATGCCTGTCTGCCTTATATTGAAGCGCGACGGCTCCACCCTTTACCCCACTCGCGACATTGCGGCGGCGGTATACAGAAAAGAGACATATAATTTCGACAAGGCGATCTACGTCACAAGCGCGGCGCAGTCGCTCCACTTTGCACAGTGGTTCAAGGTCGTCGAGCTCATGGGATACAATTGGTACGGCAGCCTTGTCCACGTTCCGTACGGAACTGTGAGCATAAACGGCTCGAAGCTGGCGACGAGAACGGGAAATGTAATCCTCTTAAAGGATCTTTTCGCCGAGGCTATATCCAAGGTATACGACATTGCAAGGGAAAAGCATCCGAATGACGGGGAATGCCGCGACATCGCCGAGAAGGTCGGAGTCGGCGCGGTCATCTTCTATTACCTCTCGAATAACAGAATAAGAGATATAAACTTCGTCATGGAGGACGCGCTCTCCTTCGACGGAAACACAGGTCCTTACGCACAGTACACCTATGCACGCACCTGCTCCGTGCTTGAAAAGGCGGGAGATGTCGGCACGATGACCGACGCACCGCTCTCGGATCTCGAATTCGAGCTTGCGAAGGTGCTCTCCGTCTTTCCCGAGCGAGTCAGCGCGGCAATCGACGAATACGAGCCGAGCATCGTGACGAGATATATACTCGAGCTTTGCGCCGCATTCAACCGCTTCTACCACGACTGCAAGATCGTCAACTGTGAGGACGCCGCGCTCAGAAGCAGCAGGATCGCCCTTACACGCGGAACAAACAGAGTGCTCAAGACCGCGCTCGGGCTCATCTGCATGCAGAGTCCGGAAAAAATCTGATCACCGTAATTATTTTAAGGAGAATATATATGTCAGGACATTCAAAATGGAACAACATTAAGCACAAGAAGGAAAAATCCGACGCCGCAAAGGCGAAGATCTTCACCAAGATCGGAAAAGAAATGGCCGTTGCCATCAAGGCCGCAGGCCCCGACCCCAACATCAATTCGAGACTGCGCGACCTCATCGTCAAGGCAAAGGCAAACAACGTGCCCAACGACAACATTCAGCGCACGATCAAAAAATTCACCGACAACAGCGACATCAACTACGAGGAGATCACCTACGAGGGCTACGGTCCGTCCGGCGTTGCGATAATCGTGGAAACCTCGACCGACAACAGAAACAGAACAGCGGGCAATGTGCGCGCATGGTTCAACAAGTACGGCGGAAATATGGGGCAGACCGGCTGCGTCTCCTACCTCTTTGAGGAAAAGGGCGTCATCACGATCATCGACGAGGATGACGAGATCGACGAGGATAAGATTATGGAGGACGCACTCGAGTGCGGCGCAGACGATATAAAATGCGACGAGGGCGAATACACCATATACACCGTCCCCGCAGAGCTCGACGCAGTGAGAGATGCCGTTATGGCGCTCGGATACAAGATCGACACCGCCGACCTTGCAAAGGTTCCCACGACATACGTGGAGCTGACAAGCGAGGAGGACATCGAGAATATGGAAAAAATGCTGGAGAAATTCGACGACGATGACGATGTCAACGCCGTGTTCACCAACTGGGACAACTGATTTTCCGCTTTAACGAATATTTTTTTCGTTCGGTAATTGACTTGTGCCGATTTATATGATATAATTAAGAAAAACATTTTTGGAGGAAGAACATATGAAGCGCATTAAGACCCTTGAAACAAAGAATCTTTGCGACAGCGCAAAGAACGGCGGATGCGGCGAGTGCCAGACATCCTGCCAGTCCGCATGCAAGACCAGCTGCGGAATCGCAAATCAGCAGTGTGAAAAGAAGAGCAAGTAATTTGCTCGGTTTAAAAGGCACCGCCCGCGGCGGTGCCTTTTGCCTTTTGTTTCACCTTTTTTCAAAAAAGGCATTGACTGAATAAAAAAAATATAGTATACTATAAATATTATAAAATATATAACAGATAACTGACCGGGAGACAAAAAATGATTCATTGCTATAAGCTCGGAGGACTCAACATAGTTCTTGACATTGCGTCGGGCTCCGTCCACACCGTCGACGACGTCGCATACGACATAATCGAAATGTATGAAACGGTGCCGAAGGACGAAATAAGATCCGAGATACTTAAAAAATACGGTGACCGTCCCGATGTCACGGCTGCGGACATCGACAACTGCTTTTCCGATATAGAGGAGCTCAAGGCGGCGGGAAAGCTCTTCACGCCCGACGGATTCGCCCCCATGGCAGGAGAATTGAAAAAGAAGACCGCCGGGGTCATAAAGGCACTCTGCCTCCACGTCGCTCACACCTGCAACCTTAACTGCTCATACTGCTTTGCGAGCCAGGGCAAATCCCACGGCGACAGAGCCGTCATGAGCCTTGAGGTCGGAAAGAGAGCCCTCGATTTCCTCATTGAAAATTCCGGCACAAGGCATAACCTTGAGGTCGACTTCTTCGGCGGCGAGCCGCTCATGTGCTTCGACACGGTCAAGGAGCTGGTTAAATATGCAAGAAGCAGAGAGACCGAGTGCGGAAAGAAATTCCGCTTCACCTTAACGACAAACGGAATGCTCATAAATGACGACGTTATCGATTTTGCCAACAGAGAGTGCTCGAACGTGGTGCTCAGCCTCGACGGACGCAAGGAGATCCACGACCGCTTCAGAGTCGATTACGCCGGCAACGGAAGCTGGGAGAGGATCGTGCCGAAATTTCAAAAGCTCGTCAAGGAGCGCGGCGGAAAGAACTACTACATGAGAGGAACCTTCACTCATGCCAACCCCGACTTCCTTGAAGATATAAAGGTCATGCTCGACCTCGGATTCAACGAGCTCTCCATGGAGCCCGTCGTCTGCGCGGACAGCGACCCCTCCGCCCTCACCGCAGAGGATCTGCCGATCGTCATGGAGCAATACGAAAAGCTCGCACAGCTCATGCTCGAAAGACGCAAAGAAGGGCGCCCCTTCACCTTCTACCACTACATGATCGATCTGAAGGGCGGACCGTGCATATACAAGCGCATCTCCGGCTGCGGCTCGGGCACGGAGTACATGGCGGTTACGCCGTGGGGCGACCTTTACCCCTGCCACCAATTTGTCGGCGATGAAAAATACAGGCTCGGAAGCATTTACGAGGGTGTCACGAACACGGCGCGGCAGGACGAATTTGCCGCATGCAACGTATATGCGAAGAGCGAGTGCGCAGACTGCTGGGCGCGCCTCTACTGCTCCG
>CAZQII010000071.1:0-6792 GCA_964593825.1 uncultured Ruminococcus sp. | reverse complement strand
CGAAAAGCAGAAGGAGGGTAAAAAGAAAATGCGCAAGCTCGGCAGCGTAGAGGTTACCCCCGAGGCGTTTATGGCGGTTCTCAAGCTCGGCGATGACAACTGACGGACGCGTGGGACTTTATGTCCATATTCCGTTTTGCGTGAAAAAGTGCAATTACTGCGATTTTGCATCTTTTGCACCGAGCGACGGATTCAGGGAGAGATATATTGACCGTCTCTGCGATGAGATCAAAGGCTACGCGGACAGGCATCTTGCGTTGGATACGGTGTTTTTCGGCGGAGGAACACCGTCGCTACTTACACCGCATGAGCTCCGCCGTATAACGGATGCGATTAACTCGACCTTCGCCGTTTCCGCCGATGCGGAAATCACCGCGGAGGCAAATCCGAAGACACTTACCGAGGAGCGCCTTCGTGCATTCTTGGATTGCGGATTTAACAGATTTAGCATTGGATTGCAGTCCGTTCACGAAAATGAACTGAAAAAACTCGGCAGAATACACAATTACCGTGATTTTTACGAAACGTACAGCATGCTTCGCCGACACGGTGTGAAAAATGTAAATGTCGATCTTATGTTCGGCATTCCCGAGCAGACATGCGAAAGCTTTCAAAAAACGCTCGATGAGGTCATCTCTCTGTCCTGCGAGCATGTATCCGTATACGGACTCATTTTGGAGGAGGGGACGCCGTTCTTCAAATGGCGCGATGCGCTTGTACTCCCGTCCGAGGACGATGAGCGGCAGATGTATTTTGACTCCTCGGACAGGCTTTCCGCGGAGGGCTACCGACATTATGAGATCTCCAATTTTGCGAAGCAAGGATACGAATGCAGGCATAATTTGAAGTATTGGAATCTCGATGAGTATATCGGAGTCGGAATTGCCGCGCATTCATATTTTGCGGGAAAGAGATTTTTCAATCCGCGTGACGGAGAGGAGTATCTGTCCGGTGTCGGATGTGCGCCGGAGACTGTGACCCCTGACGACAGCGCCTTTGAATATGCCATGTTAAAATTGAGGACGGCGGACGGGATCGACAGGGCTCTTTACATGAAGATGTTCGGCCGCGATTTTTGCTCGGGCAAGGAGGAGCGCATCGAGCTTTACGAAAAACACGGCCTCCTCAAATGCACGGACGGAAGGATCTCGTTGACGACAAGCGGATTTTACGTCAGCAACACGATCCTTTCGGATATTTTATAAATTAAAAAAACGGATATCGGTATTTTTGATCCCGTGGCATCCGATTTTTTGTATGGAGATTATTATGAAAAAGGAATTTGATATAAGCGAGGACGGCGATTTCGAATCCGCACCGACATTTATGCTTTATGACGAGGAGCGCGGCTGCGATCAGGAATACCTCCTTCTCGCAAGGACGGTCTTGGACGGTCGGCTCTATTATGCTCTTGCCGCGGCAGAGGATCAGGATGCATATGTAATACTTCGCGTAATCGAGGACGGTGACGACATCGTTTTCGAAACGGTCGATGACGACAGACTGTTTTGCGAGCTCTCCGAGATATTTGACTCACTCTTCTCCGAGGAGATAGATTACGATTCGGAGTGATACCCGTATCGGGAAAGCCGACCGGGCATTCGGAATGTATTTTTTTACGCGCCGTTCATCAAAAAACGTTTTTGGGGTATTGACTTTTTTCGATGTATATTATAAAATAATATTGTAAGAATATTTAAGGGAGACAAATATTAATGGCAGATAATGAAATGAACTTTGAGAATGAAGAGCTCGCAGAGGCTCCGTTGCTCACGCTTACGGACGAGGAGACCGGGGAAGAAAAGGACTTTGAGCTTCTCGGTAAGGCAGAGCTCGACGGCAAGATGTATCTTGCACTCGTTCCCGCAAACGAGGAAACCGAGGAATACGTTATTCTGCGTGCAGAGGGCGAGGATGACGACATGACGCTTGAAAGCATCGATGACGACGAGGAGTTCGATCGCGCGGCGGATTATTTCGACGACCTGCTTTTCGGTGAGGAAGAGTGATTTTTTAAAACCTGCGGGGTGCGTGATATTGTGATATTTGGACCTACACACTAAGCCGGGGAGCTTGGACTTCCGCCGACGGGATGCAGGCCTCCTGACCGGAGCTGCTTTTATGCCCTCCGAATCAGACGTTGGAAGCACAAAGCGGCGGAGAGAGCACCCACCTGTCATAAACAGGGTTAAATTTTTCCTTTACACGGCCATCGCGGGGATATTTTCTATAGAAAATGCTTGCTGTTTTATAACGGCGGGCTTTTTCTTTTATAGGACTTATCTATCATTTTTATTTCTCCTTTATCATATTATTGAATTGAGTAAAGGGGCGGAGGTAAAAATGGATAGAAATATAAAGGGCTTAAGCTGTGCCGAGGTGCTTGAATCCAGGCGCAAGCACGGCGCAAACTCACTGCCGCGCGGAAAGCGGCGCGGATTTTTCGTGCGCTTCTTCGAGAATCTTTCGGATCCCATAATAAGAGTGCTTATGATCGCACTGGCGGTAGAGGTCATTTTCACCCTCGGGCACTGCAATTATTTCGAGGTGTGCGGTATCCTTGCGGCGGTATTGATCGCGACGACGGTGTCGACCGTGTCGGAGGTGGGCAGTGAGCGCGCCTTCGAAAAAATAGAAGAGGAAAACGGGGGGATCAAGGCGCGCGTCATGCGTGACGGCGTGCTGTGCATGATCGATGTCGATGAGCTCGTCGTCGGTGACACGGTACTCCTCGGCCCGGGTGAATCGGTCGGCGCGGACGGAATAATGACGGACGGATGCGTAAGCGTAAACCAGTCTGCCCTGAACGGCGAGAGCATCGAGGTGCAGAAAAGGAAGAGTAACTGCGGAAAAGAGTGGACGCTCGAGTCTGAGGGGCGGGTCTTCCGCGGCTCTGTCGTAACCTCCGGCTCAGGTGTCATGCGCGTGGGCAGAGTGGGGCAGGACACGTTTTACGGAGGTGTCGCGCGGGATATCCAGACGGAAACGAGGATCAGCCCGCTGAAGCTGCGGCTGTCGCATCTTGCATCACAAATAAGCAGGATCGGTTACGTAATGGCGGCGCTCGTCGGCTTGACATACCTCTTTAATACATATGTCGCGGACAACGGCTTTAATTTGGCGAAAACCGCGGCGGCACTCAAGGATCTTCCGCTTCTTTTCAAAAATCTGATCAACACGCTCACATTGATGATAACGGTCGTGGTCGTTGCCGTTCCCGAGGGACTGCCGATGATGATAACCGTAGTCCTCTCGGCAAATATGAAAAAGATGCTGAGGGACAAAATCCTTGTCAAGAAGCTCGTCGGTATAGAGACCGCCGGATCGCTTAATATTTTATTTACGGATAAGACGGGGACCCTGACCACAGGAAGGCTGGAGTGCGATGCGGTCGTCACCGCGGACGGCGTTTTTAAGTCGTCTGCGGCAATATCGAGATCGCCGTACATATATGAGCTCCTGTGCATCAATGCAAAATACAATACGGACACGGAGATAACCGAGAGGATAGTGACCGGCGGAAATGCGACGGACAGAGCGATCGCCGAATTTTTCCTGAACGACAAGGCTCGGCCGCAAGATATAATTAAGAAGAAACCCTTTTCCAGCGATGATAAAACGTCTTATATCACATTAAAAAACGGAAAAACAATAATAAAAGGCGCGGCAGAACGAATAATATCCGCCTCGAAATACACGGTTGACAGCCGCGGCGAGGCACGTGCGGATTCGCTTGAGCTCGTGCGCTCCGAATATTACAAAGCAACAGAGCGCGGGGAGCGGGCGATCGCGGTCGCCGTATGCGACGGTGAGGATTTCCGATCCATGACGTTCGTGGCGCTCATTTTGCTGAAGGATAAGCTGCGTGCGGGCGTTGTCGCCGCCGTTGAAGAGATCTCTCGCGCGGGGATCCAGACCGTCATGCTCACTGGCGACGGACCCGAAACCGCGAAAAGCATTGCCGCGGAGTGCGGGATATACAAGCAGGGCGCGGGGCATGCCGTTTTGACCTCTGCGGATCTGAATGCGATGGATGACGGCCAGATCAAGGCCGTTTTACCGAAGCTGAGAGTCGTTGCACGCGCGCTCCCGTCGGATAAAACGCGGCTCGTCCGCCTATCGCAGGAGATGGGTCTCGTGGTCGGAATGACGGGCGACGGAATAAACGACGCTCCGTCGCTGAAGCTTGCCGATGTCGGCTTCGCAATGGGGGACGGCTCCGACATTGCAAAGGGCGCATCCGATGTAGTGATAATCGACAACAGCCTCGGCGCGATCGGAAAAACGGTTCTTTACGGAAGAATGATATTTCGTTCGATAAGAAAATTCATAACATTTCAGCTTATAATGAACCTTGCGGCGTGCGGCGTTTCTCTCATCGGTCAGTTCATCGGAATAGACAATCCGATAACGATAATCCAAATGCTTTGGATCAATATAATCATGGATACGCTCGGCGGTCTTGCCTTTGCGGGGGAGCCGGCGCTTAAATATTATATGAAGGAAAAGCCGAAGCGGCGCGACGAGCCGATCCTCTCGCGCGAGATGATCAACAGCATAGCATTCACCGGACTTTACACGCTGTGCGTCTGTGTCATGTTTTTGAAGCTCGATTATTTTCGGGATATGTATATTAAAAACGGCGACATGTCGGTATTTCTTACCGCGTTTTACGCGCTGTTCGTTTTTATGGGCATAATCAACGCGCTATGCGCCAGGAGCGAGCGGCTGTGGATTTTTTCGAATATAGGCAGAAACAAGCCGTTTTTGATCATTATGGCAGTCATAGCGCTTATTCAGGTGCTTATGATATATTTCGGCGGCTCTGTTTTCAGGACCGTGCCGCTCCGTCCTTATGAATTTGTGCCGATAATCCTGCTGTCGGCGAGCGTTATTGCCTTTGATCTTATAAGGCGCATTGCGTATAAGCTGAAATAAATCTTAAGGTGTCGAAAAAAACTCGAAAAAGCCGACAAAATACTCTTGACAAAATTATTTCAATCTGCTAAAATATAATCGACCGTATCGCAGAGCGCGGCGCGCAGGCGGTACGGCAAATGCAGGCATAGTTTAGTGGTAGAATCTCGGCTTCCCAAGCCGACCGTGCGGGTTCGATTCCCGTTGCCTGCTCCAAATAAAAAGGAACTTTTGATATGCAAAAGTTCCTTTTTACAAATATGCGCTTTTTTATTTTTAGCCTCCGCGATTGCTTTTTGTGCGTTTTATAAGCTGTCAATCCTTGATCTGACTGTGCTTCTCAGTATGAAGAACGAGACGACCGCCGTCAGAAATTCCGTGATCGGAAACGTCCACCAGACCGTGTCTGTCACATTCGCCGAAAGTGTAAATAAATATGCGACGGGGAATACGAACACGGCAAGGCGGAGCAGAGCTGTGAAAAACGGGCGGAATGCATATCTTAATGCCTGAAGCACACCCTGCACGGCAACGCTGAAGCCCATGAAGACATAACCGATCGCCGCTATCCGCGTTGCCCTTTCGCAGACTGCGATGAGCTCGGCGGTGGAATTGCCGGAGAGCGCGAACAGCTGTGACAGCGGCCGTGCTATGATCTCGAACAGCACCGTGACCGATACCGTGACCGCAAGGGTGTCGATGATACCGTATCTTATGCAGTCCTTTGAACGCTGTCTGCTCTTCATTCCGTAGTTAAAGGAGAGAAGCGTTATGACCGTGTTTGAAAGACCGAAGCAGGCGAACAGCGCGATCTGCTGGATCTTATAGTAGATTCCGAATGCGCCGACGAGTATTGCGGGATCCGCATTTGCGGAGCCGAGGATGATGTTCATTCCCGCCATCATAACGGAAAGCAGTCCCTGCATCAGGGCAGCGGAGATACCGACGGAGTATATGCTCTTTATTATTTTCTTTTTCGGCCTTATGTATTTCGGGCTTCCTCCGATCTCTCTGTTTTTGGTATAGTGGAACAGCATTGCCATCGCCAAGGAGACGAACTGACCCAAAACGGTTGCCCATGCGGCACCGCTCACGCCCATACCGAGCGGAAAAATGAAAATATAGTCGAAGACGATGTTAACCGCGGCACCCGAGATCTGCGCCACCGTGGAATATAAGGCCTTGCCCGTCGCCTGCAGGAATCGCTCGTAAACGGTGAAGCCTATCGCACCGAGTGAGAGCGAGGAGCATATTGTCAGATATTCGCCACCCATTTCGATGACCTGTCCGTCGTCTGTGAAGAGTGAGATGAAGCACTCGGAGAAGAACACTCCGAACACCAAAAATACCAAATAAATTACGAGCGATAAAAATATGCCGTTGCCGGCTGTCTCGCATGCCTTTTGTCTGTCACCCTCGCCGAGACTCTTGGAAAGCAGGGTATTCAGCCCGACTCCCGTTCCCACACCTATCGCGATGATCAGCAGCTGTATCGGAAATGCGTATGTCAGCGATTCGTTCGCGACAACGCCGATGTCCGGAATGTTTGCGACGAAGATGCTGTCCACGACATTGTACAGTGCCTGCAGTATCATCGAGATCATCATCGGCAGGCCAATCCTCCAAAATAATTTTTTGATCGGCTCCGTTGCCATTTTGTTTTGCTTGGATTCTTCCATATTTTCCTCCTTAAAATAAAAAATGTGCAAGCCCGAAATCAATCGGACTTACACAGTATTGTTGCTCATTGACTCGTTTATTTTATCATATTTTTCGAAAAAAGTCAAGCGGCACGGAAGAAAAAAGATCAATAAAAATATCGAGTAAATTCTCAAAGTAAATGCAACAGTGCAATTTAGAGTTGCATTTAGTCTG
>CAZQII010000070.1:0-7170 GCA_964593825.1 uncultured Ruminococcus sp. | reverse complement strand
ACCGAAGTGAACGCCTGCTTCAAGCAACTGCTTGATTGTGATTTCGAACATTTTATGTTCCCCCTTGGTTTTTTCCGCCACAGCAACACAGTATTGCGACAATCGAGCGAACGAAAGCACCGGCAATACACCGACTTGCTGTGTGAGATATAATATTTACTGTCACTCGGACAGCCCTATTATATTATCATAAATATTTAGTATTGTCAAGTTCTTTTTTAAACATCAACAGCCGATGTTGTATATTTTTACAATTTATTCACATTTTGCCCGCCATAAAATTTGTATTTCTCGCTTTTTCTACTTGAAAACATTATCAACTTATGTTAAAATGTTAATATCACATTATTCGGAGTTATATAAATGAAGTTTATCGAAAGGCACTTGTTTTTACACTTCTCGCTCGCATTTTGCATAATCCAGGCACTGCTTTACATTCCGCAGCACCTGGCATATACCGGAGCCGTGGCGGATCTGTCAGACGGGGCGGCTGTCGCTCTGGGGGCCGTAACCTCCGCGCTGACAAATTTCGCATCATTCGCGCTTCCCGTTTTTGCCGCGGCGGTACTTTTTATCAGCTATGCCTATCGCGGTCTTGCTCACGCCCTTCCCCGCGTTTTGTTCTTCTCGGTTCCGTACATCGTGGGAACCGTGCCTCAGTATTACATTAATTTTCTGTCATATTTCGATTCCTACGGTGCGATCTTCTTCTCGCTTGTTTATTCCGCGCTCATCGTCCTCATGATCACCGCCCAGATGCTCGCGCTCTTCGGGGTCATCTGCTTTTTCTTCAGGCTGAACGGTGAGGCGCGCTTTGACCGTGCAACTCTCGCCCCTTTGGAGGCGAAGGATGCGCTCGACATTTCCGACCCGTTTGCGAAGGGACTCTTCGCCGCCGTGCTTCTGCAGTTCACCATCACAGTCATCCCCGAGATCAAGGACACGGTTTCCTTTATTATAGAAGGCAAAGGCACATACGGAGCAATGGAGATACTGACCGTCATGATGACATTTCTGTTCATACTGTCCGAGATGCTCATCACATATATCCTGACGTTCAAATTAAAGGACAAATTGATACGCGAGCGTTTGAGCGAGGATGATGATGACTCGGAGGCTTGATTTTTAAAACAACTTTATAAATATAAATCATTTTAGGAGAAAAAAGATGAATATTCATGAATTCATGGGAGTCGGCAAGGATGAGAAGCCGCTCGACAGATTGGTCACGGACGGCGGCTTCTGTGCCATATTCAGAAGCATCGCCTGCATCGGAGACAGCCTGTCGTCCGGGGAATTCGAATCGATAGGAGCCGACGGAGCGAGAGGATACCACGACTTTTTCGAATACTCGTGGGGGCAGTTCATCGGGCGGAGCTGCGGCTCCGAGGTGTACAATTTCTCGCGCGGCGGAATGACGGCCAAGGAATATGTCGAGAGCTTTGCGGACAAGATGGGCTTCTGGGACAGGAAAAAGCTGTGTCAGGCATACATAATCGCCCTCGGCGTCAACGACGTCTTTCACCAAGGCTGTGAGATCGGCTCGCTCGACGACGTATGCAAGGATGACTGCAAAAGAAACAAGCCCACATTCGCCGGATACTACGCACGTATAATTCAAAAGATAAAGGAGCTCCAGCCCCGTGCGAAGATATTTCTTGTAAGCATGCCGAGGAGCGGCGACGATGCGGACGCAAAAAGGAAGGATGTGCGCGACCTTCTCGACGGGTTCACAGGCCTCTTCGACAATACGTATCTCATCGACCTTTACACATACGCACCGATAAACGACATTGAGTACAACAGGGTCTTCCGCCTTGGTCATATGACGCCGACGGGATATATTCTCACTGCAAGGATGATAGAAAGCTACATCGATTATATCATAAGAAAAGAGCCAGATGAATTTTCACAGGTCGGATTTATCGGAACGGATCTGTATTTCAAGCCGGAAATTTAACACGCCCCGGTATTATTCATATTTTTATAAGGAGAACGAAATGAAAAAGACATTTGATCTTTGGGAGAACGGGATCCCGTATTACATCGGCGGGGAGATCCCGACAATTACCTACTACCCTGCGAAGGAGAAGCTCGGACGCGGAACGGTAATAATCTGCCCGGGCGGGGCATATTTCGGTCGCGCCGACCACGAGGGCGCGGGGTATGCGGAGTATTTAAACAGCAAGGGGCTTGACGCCTTCGTGCTCAATTACCGCGTTGCACCGAACAAGTACCCTGCCGCACTTTCGGATGCGAGACGTGCGATACGCTTTGTCAGACACCGTGCGGCGGAATTCGGAATAGACCCGACCAAGATCGCGATAATGGGCTCGTCCGCAGGCGGCCATCTTGCCGCTCATGCCTCCACCTACATCGGCACGCTCGACGGCGAGGTCGGCGATGAAACGGACAGCGAAAGCTACGCTCCGAACGCGCAGATCCTCTGCTACCCCGTAATAGACAGGGATGGGCATCTCGGCTCGTACGAAAATCTCCTCGGCGATAAGCTCGGCGAGCTTTTCGCTGACGTGACTCCCACAAATCTTGCAAGCAAGGAAGCGCCGCCTGCCTTCATCTGGCACACATCGAACGACGAGATCGTCGATGTCAAAAACACCTACCGCTACGTCACACGCCTGAGCGAGCTCGCGGTACCCACCGAGCTTCATATATTCCCCTATGGACGCCACGGGCTCGGACTTGCGGAAGCGGCGGACAGACTTGTTCCCCATGTCGCCGTCTGGTCGGAGCTTTTAATAAAATGGCTCGGGCTCTTCGGCTTTTACAACACCTGACAATACAAAAAAAAACGGCACATGAGTGCGGGCGGAGAGCGAAAAGGCTTTCGGCTCGCACTTTTTTGCCGACGGCTGAATAAAAATCTTCCTTTCGGAGAAAAATACACACAGAATTCACAAGAAAGGAAATCAACATGAACAAGAAGATCAAATTCAGCGACAGACCTCTTTCGGTAAAAATAGTTTATATTGCCACGCTCGCCATCCTCGTCATCTGCGTTGCCGTCGTCGGTATAGCTTCCGTGGCATCGCGTAAGAACGAAAAAACGCCCGACCCGGTGCAAGAGCCGAGCGAAAACAGCGGCGACACGGATCAGAACGGCGACGGTGAAAGCGAGCCGAGCAAGCCCGCGGAGGAAAAGCCGACCTTCGTCTCCCCCGTGGTCGGAACCGTTTCTCAGGTGCACAGCATGTCCGAGCCCGTTTTTTCCGAAACGCTGAAGCAGTGGGGCACGCACGACGGAATTGATATCGTAACCGTGGAGAACTGCGCGGTATATGCCGCGGCGGACGGGGTCATATCCGCCATATACGACGATCCGTTTTACGGCAGGACGGTCGAGATAACGCACTCCATGAGCTTCAAGACCGTCTATTCAAATCTCGCAAAGGAGGACACCGCATTTGTCTCCGTGGGAGACACGGTCGCCTCGGGTGACAGAATAGGAACTGTGGGCTACACTTCCCTCTTCGAGATAGGCGATGAGCCGCATTTGCACTTCGGTATGAGATCAAACAACAGAACGGTGGATCCCCTGACGCATATAACGAGCGCGTCCAAGGAGGCCTCCCTCGGGATAAGAGACGGGAGCGCCGCATAATATCTCAAAGCGCACGGTGTCAAAAAAACACCGTGTTTTCTTTATTTTAATATTGCAATTTTTATTTTTATATGTTATAATGTTTGTATTACGGTCGCTGTGTGATACGGATATACACACCGCAATTACTTTAAAATGTTAGGATGAGAAAAGCATGACACAAATAGCGATACTCGGCTTTGGCGTTGTCGGCGGCGGAGTTGCGAAACTTCTTTCCGACAATAAAAACGAAGTTGCCGCACTCGGTGCGGACAGCGTAAATATAAAATACATTCTCGACCTTCGCGATTTTCCGGACTCGGAATTTGCGGACAGGATCGTTCACGACTTTTCGGTCATCGAGAACGACACGGAAATAAGCACCGTCATCGAGGTCATGGGCGGATCGGATCCCGCTTACGAATACACGGTCCGCGCGCTTAAAAAGCGGAAGAACGTCATTACCTCAAACAAGGAGGTCGTCGCAAGATTCGGCGACGAGTTCCTCGCCCTGGCGAAGGAGATGGGAGTCTCATACAGATTCGAGGCCGCCGTCGGCGGCGGTATTCCCGTCATCTCCCCGATCATTTCATGCATCAGACAAAACAAGCTGAAGGAAATACGCGGCATACTCAACGGAACGACAAACTATATTCTGACAAAGATGTTCACCTTCGGTGACAATTTCGAGAACGCACTCGCCGACGCGCAGTCGCACGGCTATGCCGAAAGAAATCCCGACGCGGACATCCACGGCACAGACGCCTGCAGGAAGATCGCGATCCTCACCGCGCTCGCAACCGGAAAGCTCATTCCGACGGAGGAGATATCCGTCGAGGGCATAGTCGGTATACGCCCGGAGGACGTTCTCGCGGCGGAGAAGATAGGATGCCAGATAAAGTTGCTCGGAAGATGCCTCATATCCGAGGACGGCGGCGTTTTCGTCTCCGTTTCTCCGACACTCATTCCGTCGGACAAGCTGCTCGCGTCGGTGAGCGGCGTCTTCAACGCCATCGAGGTCATCGGAGATCCGATAGGCGAGGTAATGTTCTACGGCCCCGGTGCCGGTGCCGGGCCGACCGCCTCCGCCGTGGTCGGCGACCTCATGCAGATCATGTGCACGGGCGCGCATGCAGCGGCTCCCGTCTTCGTGAAGCAGTCGCAGGATAAGGCATTCGCCGCCACGGTGAAATCACAGCATTATATCGCCGCCTCCGGCACAGACGAGGCGAGCGTCGCGGCCGCGTTCGGTAATGTTGCGACACTCGGTGCGGGAAAAGAAACCGCGTTTATCACCTCGCAAGTCACCGACGGCGAGCTTGAGATATGCCTCGACAAGCTCCGCTCGGCCGGCGCGCAAATAATTTCAAACATAAAGATCATGCAATAAATCGCGGCTCCGATAGAGTGAAGCTACTCTGTCGGAGCTTTTCATTACCGTGAGCATCGAAATCACGGCGAGCGGCAACATTATATAATCGACCGTAAAAACAACAAACGAGGATCCGACGAGCGATCCTACGATCAGTGAAGCGGCAAATATAATGCGAAATTTGACACGCCCTGCCCCGTAAAGGTACGAATACGCCGATGACCCATACGCTATCCAGCAGATCACAGTCGAAAAGGCAAAGCAGAACAACGACGCGGCAAAGGCATATTCGCACACCGCACCGCCCGCGCGCACAGCGGAAAATATATACTCCGTCGCCCCATGTGCAGACCTATCTCCGAGGGTCAAAAGCACGAGCGCGGTCAGAGGACAGAGCACGGCCGTGTCCAATATGACCTCGATGACACCTACAAGTCCCGCCTCATGCGGCGTGTAGCCTACCTCGCCCGAATGCGCGAGTGCCGATGTTCCGAGCCCCGCCTCGTTTGACAGTATCCCTCGGCAGAATCCCTCGCGCAGGGCGCGCGACGTAAGCGCACCGAGTGCGCCTCCTCCGACGGCATCAATGTCGAATGCCCCGTTAATTATTGCCGAAACGGCGCTCGGCAGCTCATGCCGCCCGAGAAAAATGAGATACAAGGCGGCAAAAATGTAAACCAAAGCTGCCGTTGTGACAAAAACGGTCGTTGCCTTCTTTATCCCCGATGCGCCGAAAAACAGGATCGGCAACGCGGCAACGGCAAGCAAAATACCGAAAACAACCGCAGGCGTGTTAAAAATAACCGAAAACACCTCCGAAAAGCTTGCACACTGAAGCGCGGCACCCATGGTAAACGAAAGTAACAGTACAAAGAAGGCATAAATCGACGCCATGCGTGCCCCGGTGCGCGGAAATGAGGCTTCTATCACGCTCATCATTCCGAAATGAGCGGAGTCCGCCGTCGCAAGCGAGCTCTCCGCATATTTTATGACCGCGGCCGGAATCGCGGATATTACAAGCCAGAAAACGCTCCCCGCCCCGCCGATCCTAAGTCCGACCGCCACTCCGACGATGTTTCCGACACCGAGAGTGCCCGCCAGCGCAAGCATCATGTTTCTAAGTGCGCCGCGCTTCCTTAAGAGCCCACGTACGTCCGAGACGAGCCTGCGCGGCCTGAAAATAAAGAACCCAAGCCTGAACAAAAGATAAGATCCCACCGCAATTACCGTGACCGGAATCAGAAAAAGAACATTCATAAAAAACGCACCTCCGTACAACAGTATGTCGGAAGGCGCGTTTTTATGTTTTAAAAATGTAAACTTAAGTTGACTTTTACAATATTTTATATGTCATAAATCCGTATGCAGATATTTTTCGCTTCTGACATCGTCATCGGCATAATAGAGGATAGCCTTCCTCGACGGTGCGGGCGCCTCGATCAGGACCGCCGTGCGTCTTCCGCCAGCCTCGGTCAAGAACGCATGCGCATCCTTCGGCGAGCGTGCCGACGACAGCAAATTATACGTCTTTACCGGTGCAAATTTATGCAGCGCCGCCTCGTTCCCCTCAAGCGGGAAGAATGCCACCGCTTCTTTTATATGAAACTCCGCCTTGAGCTTTTGCTTCTTTCCGCCGTAGATGACAAAGAGCTTCATCACTCCCGCCTCGACGGTGTATTTATACTCAATGCTCACATAGCGCCACGTGAGCAATACAAGGATCCATAAAAGCATCGGCGCCAAAGCAAAGGCGGGTATGACGCGCGTTACGTACACGATGACGAACAGCGCCAGCATGAACAGCACGTATGCCGCGACCATAAGAAAGCGCGCCAGCTTATATTTCCCCTCCGACCTTTTGTCGACGGTATATTCGTATATCTCGTTTCCCATAGCTCCTCCGACTTATGTTTTTAACCATTCTATCACAAAAGCACCGAATTGTCAATCCCCCGCACCCTTGCGGAGGCGTCGACCTTTTTCGCAATATTTTTATTAAAAGTATGAAAAAAGTATTGCATTTTACTTTTCGCTATGTTAAAATAATAATATCTTTTATTTTTGGGGGACACTGTCATGATACTCAAAATAGCGATGCTGGTCGTATTCTTCGGAATAATGCTGGCGATCGGCTTTTATTGCAGACGTCATTCCACGGATGTTTCCGGCTTTGTGCTCGGCGGGCGCTCCGTCGGAC
>CAZQII010000069.1:0-7246 GCA_964593825.1 uncultured Ruminococcus sp. | reverse complement strand
GGATGACACGTCTTTGACGCGACGGTGGGTTTGACGTGCGTAACAAAGAGGGAACGAGATCCCGATGCTTTGCATCGCCCTCCGGGTTCGGCTCCAAGCGTTCCGCTTTCCGCTCAGGATGACACGATCTTTCGATTTTTTGTCAGTATTTTAACAAACGGCGGCGGTGGGGTTGCGTGGAGATGAACGGTCGGTTAAAAAAGCGGAAAGGTAATTGGTCAAAATCCACAATATTTGTTTTTCGGTTTTGGGCAAAGCGCCGATTTTGTTTTTTATCATTCAAAAAAGTTGACACCGCGTTAAAAATATGTTAGCATTATTATAGTTCAATGTACATTTTTATGTAGTATTTTAATTATTTTTGCATATTAATGTATTTTGCCGATATGTTTACTATTTTTGAAAGGAGAATGAACATGGCAATAAAGAAAAGAGCATTGATCATTTCTTTGCTGACATCACTCGTGCTTTGCATTGCGGTGTGCCTCGGCGCATTCGCACTCCCCGAGAGCACGGGATCCGAAACGGAAAGGAGGGAGCTCTCCGTCGCACTGACGGGCGATGAGGCGGCGGCCAAGGTCGATATAGTGACCGGGACGGGCAGCGACTACATGATCGTTTTTGCACCGTCGACCGACGGCGCGTACGATTTGGCGAAAAAGTTATCCAATAACATTTTCACCCTTACCAAAGCGAGCTTTAGCTCCGGCGTCAGGCTGGATGTCAAGTCGGCTGTGGCACAGAAGGAGACGGCGCACGAGATCCTCATCGGTAACACGAACAGAGCGTTCTCATCCGATGTCCTTAAGGTCCTCGAGGACTACGGCAGCGCCGACGAGATCCTCGTCTGGGCTTACGCATACAAGGACGGCAAGCTTGCGTACGTTGCCAATTCCAACACCGCGTTTGCCTACGGCCTTGACGATTTTCTCGCCGTTGTTGCCGCGGACGGAACGCTGAGCGTCGAGTCCGATCTTTTCGTCATTAAGACGAAATCGATGGCGGAGTACAAAGAAGAGATCCGCATCGAGGAGGAGAGGAAGGAGCAGGAATATCTCGAGAGCCTCAAGGAAAAGAACAACGAGTTCGAGGATTCCCAGTTCAATACGGATAAGTTCACCCCCGGCCAGTTCTACAAGCCGATAATAGACGAGAACGGCAACGGCTACTTCACGACTACGAAGAGCGGTGAGCCCTACATCTATCCGTCGGAAAGCCAGCATCCCTCGTATCTTATAACGAGCAAGAGCGTCGACAGGATCAAGGAGATCCTCGAGGAGGGCAAGAGTAAGGACTCCGTCTACTACAACATGGTGCAGAACTTCTGGAAGTTAGCGGACGCGGACGAGACTCAGCACCTTTGGGGCTGCTTCCCCACCATGGAGTACAAAAACACGGGAAGAACATTTAATTACGACGGCACGATACTTTCGATAATCGATGCGAAGGCTATGGCTTACCTTGTTACGGGTAATGAAAAATATGCCTACGAGGCGATCATCTGCATCAAGAATGCGATGCTCACCCTTAACTACACGACAGATCTGCACATGGACGTTTACCACGGTCCCTCGCACGTTATGGTAACGCTCGCGGCGGTATACGACTGGTGCTACGACGTGCTCTCCGAGACCGATAAGTGGCAGATGATATGGGGCACGGCGCAGATCCTCGGCCCGCAGATGGAGGCGGGATACAGATATCCCCCGTCGGGCTTCAACGGCGTCAACGGCCACGGAACCGGCCCGCAGCTTCTGCGCGACTGGATGAGCGTTGCGGTCGTATTTTACGGCGAGGCTCCCGATTGGTACAGATACATAGCTGGCAGATATTTCAACGAGTATCTCCCCGTTGCGAACGAGCAGTTCGTGAACGGCTGGGTCTCTCAGGGAACGGCGTGCTACGCACCCATTAAGATCCACGTCCACGCATGGGCGGCATATCTCATCTACACGTCGACGGGCGATCAGTTCCTGACGGATGACGCGCATCAGACGATGTATTACTTCATGAGCCATATAACGCCGCGCCAGACGAACAGCCCGCACCAGCAGTACTACTTCCAGACCGGTGACGGAACGCGATCCCCCGGCGGAACGCAGGTCTCATATGAGGTATATTTGGTCATTGCGGCACTGTATAACGATCCGACGCTGTTTGCGCACGCGCGCCGCACAACGCAAAACTTTAAGACATACACCACCGACACGATATTCACGATGACGCCGTCGTTCATGCTCGCATTCTCATCGGCGATCGATTATGACGATGAGACGGACAGAGACGGGGTCGGCACCATACAGTATTTTGCAAGCCCCGCAAGCTCGATGACACTGAGAGAGGCGTGGGACGATCCGGACTCCATCGCGGTGCTCATGAGAGTCATGAACCTCACGATGTCCAACCACGAGGGCGCGGATCACGGCACATTCCAGATCTATTACAAGGGTCTGCTTGCCGGCACATCGGGTGCATATGACAAGTACGGCTCGGACGCACACTATTACTACCATCAGTGCACGATAGCGCACAACGGACTTCTTATATTCAATCCCGCCATGGCGGATGCAACGCCGACCTATAAGTCGGACGGATATTCGGTCTCCAACGCATCGCGCTACTACTACTCGGGTAGCCAGAGGCGCGCACAGGTAAACACGTCCTCCGCGGCCGATTGGCTCGCAAGCGCGGAAATGGCGGAGACGCTGGGCGCCGCATACGGCTACGATGACGAGGGCAATGCGAAGTACGGCTACCTCGCCGCGGATCTGACGCAGGCGTACGACGCGGCAACGGTGGATTACGTCGGCAGAAGGATGTTCACACTCTTCACGGGTGACGAGGACTTCCCGATGCTGTTCTTCACATTCGATCAGATCATGTCCGACGACGAGAATTTCACAAAGCATTGGCTGCTCCACACGATAAAAGAGCCGGAGATAGATCAGGACAATCTCACCGCAACGGTCATCAACGGCGAGGGCAAGATGTATCTGCAGTCGCTCTACGGCGCACAGTCGATAATGAAGGTCGGCGGCGTCGGCAAAGCGTTCTGGATCAACGGATACTTCGCGGATCCCACGAACAAGGGCTCCTGGAACAGCAAGCTTCAGGCATTTGACGATCCCGACAACATCGGCTCGTGGGTCGAGGGCAAGAACACGCTCGACGGCGTAACGACCAATGACCGCGGCGACAGCATCTGGGGCAGACTCGAGCTGCGCGCGGAGGGCGAGAAGTACACGACGTTCTTCAACGTCCTCGCCGTGACGGACACGGACAACGACACGAAGTTTGAAATAAGCAAGTTCAATTTTGACGACCTGGTTTACGGCGCACAGTTCAAGAACAGCGTTGTCGCATTCCTGAACAACAGCGCAAAGCCCGCGGAGAACAGATACTACGAGTTCTCCTTCACGACCGAGGGCAAGGGCCTCTGCCAGTACTATATCGGCGGCCTCGAGGCAGGAACGTGGCAGGTATTCGTTGACGGAGTTTCCGTTGCTTACACGCTGGCGGATGAGGGCGAATCGTTCATCACATTCACCGCACCGGCGGGCAATGTTACCGTTAAGCCCGGCGACGATGTCATAGGCGCAAACGGCGGAAAGATCACATACAGCACCGGCGGCGGAGTTCTTCCGTCCGACGCACCGTACTCCTATAAGAGCGACACGGGTGTGGACCTTCCCACTACGCTGTCCAGAGGCGACGATGTCTTCGTCGGCTGGTACACGACCCCCACGTACGACGAGGGCACGGAGGTAACCGCGGTTCCCGTCGGAACGACAGGCACATATAAGGTCTATGCAAAATGGATCTCCAACTTCTTAAACGAGGATTACACCTTAACGAAGTTTAACGTAAAGAACGGAAACACGTCTCAGAACGGCGTAAGCTACAACGGCTCGGGCAAGGCGGGCTCCTCCTTCATTACGAAGACGGACGCGGACGGCGTGAACTACCTCGAGTGGACCGAGGGCACGCAGGACCCGATGATCATGCAGACGTCGACGACCAAGAACTTCTCCATGCTCGGCTCGGACGACAAGTGCATCTCCTTTACGTTTAAATTGAGACTCAACGAGGGATCGACACCCATGCAGACGGATCTGCGTCTTATAGCGAAGCAGGATGTCACGGGTGCGGCGATCGGATCCACATGCACCTACATCTTCAAGACCACGACGGACGGCACCGTAATTTCGAATAACGGAAAGACGGTCGCAACGCTGTCCGAGGACAAGGTAACGAGCGTGCGCGTTATCGTCGACTTCAAGAACGGCGAGATGCGTTATTACGACGATGATTACCGCGTTATAGTAACGGATAAGTTCAGCGCACCGGCACAGACAAAGGCGAAGAACACCGAGGAATTCCTCAAGTGCCTGACGCAGTATCTCTGGTACTTCTACGGCGGAACATCGAGCACGATCACCGATGCGGCACTCCGTATATACGGAATGAGAATTCAGGAGGGTGACGAGTTCACCGCTCTCGAAAAGCCGCAGACAGAGGGAATCAAGTACAATACCAACGGAGCACAGCTCCCCGACGGTGTGCAGAGGGACTTCAACACCGACGGCACGATAACCGTCCTGCCGACGAATCTTTCGCTCGCGGGACATAAGTTCGACGGCTGGTATACGACGCCGACCTTCGATGAGGGAACGCGCACGACCTACGTCCCCGCAAATTACGAGGGACTTTACGAGGTCTGGGCTAAGTGGAGCGCCGTATTCCTCGACGAGGATTACTCCTCCGCTAATATCGATCACACGGAGTCGAACAAATCGCATAACGGTATAAGCTATAACGGAAACGGAAAGCCCGGATCATCGTTCAAGACGGTAACGTCGGATGACGGAACGAAATATCTGCTCTGGAGCGTCGGCTCGTCCGATCCGATCATCATGATGCAGAACACGCTGACCAACATCTCCACGATGAGCGACAACTCCGTAAGCTACACCATCACGCTCGGAAAGAACGGCACGGCGAACCTGCCCGACCTTGAGTTCAGACTCATAGGAAAGCACAACACCGACGGCTCGAGCGCAACGAAGGACAGCAATATTTATTTTGCAAGGCTTGTTGACGGTGAGCTGAGGCTCGGCTCCACGAGTACCGTCATTGCGAACGTGGGTGACAAGCCCGTGACGGTCAGAATCGTCATCGACTTTGAGGCCGGGGCGATCAAGGCGTACAACGAGCTCGGCGAGGTCATCGCAAGCACCGCGCTGTCGGGAATTCCCACCGAATGCGGCGCGAAGAACACCCTCGAGTGGAAGCAGTGCTTCAGAAATTATCTCTTCTATATAAGAAGAATAAACGGTAATTCCTCAAAGGCCGAGGACGCGATCCGCATCTACGGTCTCAAGATCGAGGAGGGCAATTCCTTCATATTCAAGGAGGGCGAGGAGCCCCCGAAGGCAAATTCCATAATCTACGAGACAAACGAGGGCAAGCTGCCCGACGGCGCACCGAGCGAGTACGATCCTTCTCTCGGCACGGTCCTTCCGACCGACGTGACCAAGGACGGTTACATCTTCGGCGGCTGGTATGCAAACGCAAGCTGCACCGGCGCACGCATCGATTACGTGCCCGCGGGCTCGACCGCACCGGTGAAGGTCTATGCAAAGTGGTTCAAGATCGTCAGAGATGAGGACTGGGAGAAGACGGAGATTGACCACGGTGAGTCGAGCATGAACACTGTCAACAATATGTTCTATAACACCGGCTCGTCCGGCGAGCAAAAGCCCGGAACCGGATTCAAGACGGTCAAGGACGACAACGGCAATACTTATCTTAAATTCTGGAGCCCGAGCTACGGAGTATTCCTTGTATCGAACGATGCGGGATATCAGTTCGCCGACTTCAAGGAGACGGCAATGTCCTTCGAGTTTGAGTACGGCAGAGACGGAGATCTTCCTCTCGCAAACTGCGCGACCAGACTCCAGTCGTCCGGCGCAAACTACGGACAGCGCGCGCTACTTGCCATCGACGGCGCGACCGGTGAGGCGAAGCTTGAGGGCTCCAACAAGGTCATAGCAACGATCGGCGCCGAGATGGTCAAATTCCGCATCACCGTTGATTTTGCGGCGGCAACAGTCACGGCATATGATGAAAACGGTAATGTGATAGACTCGGCGAGCCTCGGCGCAGTTCCGACATCGAAGAGCGGCTACGATCAGCCGACATCTTGGGTCGAGTGGATGAAATACTCGACGGGCAACTTTGTTTACAATCAGTTCTCCGCTCCTACCGGCTTCACGCAGGGCGACGGACTACTCTACGGCGCAAGATATGACAGCTTTAAGGTCATTGACGGCAGACCGTACGGCATCAAGTTTGAGACCGAGCTCCCCAAGGTCAACGGTATAGTTTACAAGACCAACGGCGGCACTCTGGCCGACGGCGCACCCGATGAGTACGAGGGCGAGACCGAGCTCCCGATCCCCACGAAGAAGAACAGCAATTTCCTCGGATGGTATACTACGAGCGACTTCGCCGAGGGAACGAGGATCGAAAAGATCGCGGAGGGCACGGAAGGAATCGTGACTCTGTATGCGAGATGGTCGTACATCTTTGCCGACGAGGACTTCGAGAGCAAGGATATGGACGCCACGGACAGCACGAAGTACAACGACATCGGCTTTAATCTCTCCAAGGTCGGTTCGACCGCAAAGACCGTGCTCGACGAGCAGGGCAACAAGTACATTAAGGTCAGCGCAACAAGCAACGACGCGATGCTCATGCTGCAGAACGATTCGCACAACCTGACCACCATGACGGAAACGCAGCTCTCCATTCAGATGGATCTCGTCAAATCCGGCGACATCACCTCGAACCTCGGCATCAAGCTCGCAACGTCGGGCAATGCTTACGGTCAGGTCGATATTGCGGCTCTGGACGGCGCCACGGGTGAGATCAAGCTCGTCGGCAGCGAAAAGGTCATCGGCAAGCTCCATGAGGACGGACGCGTAACGCTCCGCCTGCTCATCGATTTCGCGGCGGCGAAGGCTTATGCTTACGATGCGGAAGGAAACGTGATCGACACGGCAAATCTCACCGTTCCGACGATAGGCGGAGCCGAGAGCCTCGCCGTATGGCAGAAGGTGGCAACGAATTACCTCCTCTATGCTTACATGACCAATCCGGAGGCACAGACGGCCGGCACGGAATCCTCCGTCGGCTTTGACAACATCAAGATCTTCGAGGGCTTCAATTACTGATTGCCCCCGGG
>CAZQII010000068.1:0-7458 GCA_964593825.1 uncultured Ruminococcus sp. | reverse complement strand
TTGCTCGCAAACTGATTTCGAGTCAGCCCCGTTATGACCACTTCGATACCTCTCCTTAAATGTGCCTTGACGGTGCAGGTGCGAGAACTGCCGTAAGTTGCTCGCATTTTGCGTACCGCGTATCAAAGCGATAATAATTATAACATATTTTTTTGGAAAATGCAATACCAAAATGATGTTTTTTTGCTTTTTTCAAGCTTTTTTTGCATTTTGATGAAAAAACACGAAAAAAGTGTGGGCGCGCTTGAATTTTGCGGGCGAAATCTCTGGGCATTAACGCTGTGAAGGCGAATTTCAAAAATATTCAAAAAAATAATCGAAAAAATGCGAAAAGATAGTGACAAAAGCGGCAAAGTGTGTTATAATATCAGCATAGAAACATTTTGTGGAGGAGTTATGAAAGCATTTTGGCGAATAGTTCTTGTGGTTCTCACGCTGTCGATGCTCGCCTGCGTTATGCTGTCGCTCGTGTCGTGCTCAACACGCCTTGACGGAACATATGCTTCGAGCAGTAGCAGCAGTAATATGCTGACAACTACATATGTATTTGAAGGAAAGACTGTAAGAAAGACGCAGACGTTAACATACAACGAGTCATCATCGACGATGTCTGATATTACGGGTAAGTACAAGATCTCGTATAGCGGCACCATCACCTTTATCTGGGACGATGCGGGAACTTACGCGGGCAAGACAGAGGAGGAGCGCACGGAGACGTACGAGTTCCTTAAAACGAACACTTATATAAGAATAGGCACGGAATACTATTCCAAGCAGTCGACAACGCATGACCACGATCACACCTGAGTGTGAACAAAAAGAGGAGATATTCTCCTCTTTTTTAATATTTTTTGAAAAAGCTCTACCATTATTCAAAAAAATATGTTACAATATAAGAGTAGCGTAAATGCGCCCGAGGTCGGACGGCGCATCGAGAGGCGGCAAGCAGAGAATGGGAATAAAGCATTTTGCATGCGGTCTACAAACTGTTGGGGAGTGGATATTGAAACCGAAAATGAAATTCAATGAGCATATGAGCGGTGCGGGCTTTGCGGCGTATACTGCGCTGTGCGCGGCACTTATGTCCGTGTCGGCAATGATATCTGTTCCTTTTTTTGTACCCTTTACGCTTCAAACGCTTGCGTTTTATTTTATACTTTTTACCCTCGGGGGCAAGGTCGGGCTCGCTTCGTCCGTTCTTTATATACTGATCGGCGCCGTCGGATTGCCCGTGTTCTCGGGGTTCTGCGGCGGAGTCGGCAGATTTTTCGAGCCCGGCGGCGGCTTTATAATCGGATTTGCCTTTTCTGCGGCGGTCTATCTCATTTGCGAGCGGCTGATCCGCGGACGGGGCGCGCGAGTGATCGCCACGGTGCTCTCGTTTCTGACGCTGTATTTTACCGGTGCCGTGCTTTTGGTGATGCTTTACACGGATCGCACATTTGCATCGGCCATCTCTTGCTTGGCGTATTATATCTTGCCGTTCATCGTTCCCGATTCGGTAAAGATATTTGTCGCGCTTTTTATCTCGGGAAAAATAAAGCGTCATATAAAAATATAGCGGACACAAGCCGCTGAGTACTTTTCGGAGGAGATCATGAAATCGATAAAGGATGTATATAAGATAGGAAAAGGACCGTCGAGCTCACATACCATGGGCCCTGCGTCCGCAATGCAGCTCTATGTATCGGAGCATCCGGATGCATATTCGTACGAGGTCGTGCTCTACGGCTCGCTCGCCAGCACCGGAAGGGGGCACGGAACCGACAAGGCGATCGAGAGCGTGTCGCCGCGCCCGGTTAATATAATCTTCGACACATCGGAGATCGATCTGCCGCATGAAAATACGATGGACGTATTTTCCGTTGACGAGGGCGGTGCACGCACGGCAAGGATGCGATTCATGAGCATAGGCGGCGGAGATATTTCGGTTGAGGGGCGCGAACGCGATGTCGCAAAGGAGATATACACGGAGACCTCGTTTACCGAGATCGCCGATTATTGCATAAATGAGGGAATACGTCTCTCCGACTTTGTTGTCATGCGAGAGGGAGAGGAGATATATGACTTTCTCTACACGGTGTGGGAGACGATGAAGACGTCGATCCACGAGGGTCTGACCGCATCGGGCATTCTCCCCGGCGGACTCGGTGTCGAGCGTAAGGCGCGCTATCTTTACAACCGCCGCCACATAGACGAAAGCCCTGTAACGCGCGAGAACAGGATAGTGTGCGCATATGCATATGCCGTCAGTGAGCAAAATGCCGACAACGGCACGATCGTGACCGCTCCCACATGCGGTGCGTGCGCCGTGCTCCCATCGGTGCTGAAATATATGCAGGAAAAGCACGGATTTAACGATAAGCAGATATTAAAAGCGCTCGCCGTCGCGGGACTGATAGGGAATATTGTGAAGACGAATGCCTCCGTGAGCGGAGCGGAATGCGGATGTCAGGCGGAGATAGGAACGGCGTGCTCCATGGCCTCTGCCGCGCTCGGAGAGCTTTTCGAAATGGGGATAGATCAGATCGAATACTCGGCGGAGATTGCCTTCGAGCATCATCTGGGGCTCACGTGCGATCCGATATGCGGGCTCGTGCAGATACCGTGCATAGAGCGTAATGCGGTTGCGGCGATGCGCGCGATAAACGCGATGAGCTTAGCGAATTTCCTCGCCGGCTCGAGAAAAATATCACTGGATCTCGTAATAAAAACAATGTATGAAACGGGTAAGGATCTGTCGAGCCGTTACAGAGAAACATCTCGGGGCGGACTTGCCAAGCTTTACGTGGGGGATATGAATGGAAAAGGTTAAGATCGACAGAATCAACGAGCTTGCTCGGCTTTCGAAGAAAAGGACACTGACGCCGGATGAATGCGCGGAGCAGAAGAGCCTCAGAGAGGAATATTTAAAGGAATTCAGACGCGCCCTGCGCGGTACGGAGGAGAAGAAGATATGAATGCGGAAGAAAATAAGTCGGAGAACGCTTTTTGCTCGGTTTGCCTTAAAGGGATCGAGAATGAGGATGCCCCCGTTTTGACGATGGGTCATTTTGCGAGGCCGCGCCTCCTTTGCGACGAATGCGCGGCTCTGATTGAAACGGCACTCAGGTCGCGCGATCCGGATGCGGCGGAGGCGGCAATGGCGAAGCTTGGCGAGCATGTCAGTGCCAATTCCACGGACGACAGCGCCGTGCTCGAGGCACTTGAGGATATATTCAAGGAGTCGTCGGAGCGGGCGAAGAGGATCAGGGACGGTGAGTACGATTTCGCTCTTGACGAAAATGACGGCTTTGAAGGCTTCGAGGAAATTCCCGAGGAGCTCCTCGAGACCGATGAGGACAGAAAAAAGACAGAGCGGGAAGAGGAAACAAACAGAAAATTCAACAAGGTCATGGACATTGTGACCGCAGCGATCTTTGCCGCCGCGGCAGTAGTGCTGATCCTGTATTTTATTAAAAGATGAGCGGCAAGATAAGATTTGCCACGGTCGGCACGAATTTTATAAGCGATAGATTCGCCGAGGCTCTCGCTCTTTCCGACGGGGCGGAGCTTGCGGCAGTATATTCGCGGAAATTTGACACGGGTGCGGCCTTCGCCCAAAAATACGGCGTGAAAACGGTCTACACTGACTATATGACCATGCTCGGCGACGAGGGGATCGATGCGGTATACATCGCATCTCCGAATGTGTGTCACAGCGAGCAGGCGTCGCTCGCACTCGAGAGCGGAAAGCATGTGCTTTGCGAAAAGGCGATAGCCTCGGATCTTCCCGGCTTCTTGCGCCAGCGGCGGGCACAGGAGAGGAGCGGCAGGGTCTTGCTCGAGGCGATGCGCCCCGATTTTGATCCCGCCCTCGAAGTTATAAGAAGCGCTATGAGTCGGATCGGAAGGATCAGGAGAGTTAAGCTCGAATACTGCCAGTATTCCTCGCGCTATGACAGATTTAAGCGCGGCGAGGTGCTGAACGCCTTTGATCCGAAATTGAAAAACAGCGCCCTCGCCGACATCGGTATATATCCGCTCCATGCCTGCATCGCTTTGTTCGGCGCGCCGTCGGCGGTCGATGCGCACTCGCTGTTTTTGGACAACGGATTCGAGGGGATGGGAAATATAGACCTCTCTTACAGCGGCATGTCCGCTAATATTATTTATTCCAAGATTACCGACAGCGTGAATCCCTCGGTAATAGAGGGTGAGGACGGCTCCGTCACCTTCGACAAGATCAATTCGCCGTCGAAAATAATATTGCACATGCGCGGCGCCGAGCCTGCCGTGCTCGATTATTCGCCGGTGCCGAACAATATGATCTACGAGATCGACGCCTTTTGTAAGGCGATCGGCGGGGAGCTTGATTTCGGACGGTATCTTGACATTTCCGAGGAAACGCTCCGCATAATAGACGCGGCTTACAGGATGACGGGCGCGGATAAATATTTTTCATAAATAAAAGCAAAAAATACCCGAGGGATCGCGTAGCTGTATATGTTGCTACGGCCTTTTCGGGTATTTTTTGCTTTAAATATCGGATTTATTTTTCGGTCAATATCTTAAGATAGTATGCGGGTATCGCGCTCCAGCCGTGGCAGAGGCTTCCCGCACCGCAGAAGGCGCTCTCGCCGTCAATGGTTTCCCAGAACGATGTTGCGCCCGCGTCAAGCATTTTCTTGTATTTCGTTCTTATATCGTTCAGAACAAAATCCGAATTTGCGGCATCCGCGGCGAGCAGGGCATCGTATACGAACGCGGCGGTCGAGAGTGTTGCGGGTATCAGCTTGCCGGATTTCAGTGCATCGACGGTCCGCCCGTCACCGAGACCTATAAGCAGGGCAAACGCCTGACCCATCTCCGAATACTTTTCGCATTCGCCGTCAGAGAGGTGGAAGAGCCCTGTTTTTGCGTGATAAAAGTGACGGACTATAGCCTCCTTCAAGGACGCCGTATCGGTCTTGATATCCTTTCCGTAAATGGCGCACAGCTCCGAGAATGCTTCCATGGCATAGGCGAGCGCGCAGTTCAGTATCAGATGATATCCGCCGTCCCGCTTTTCTCCGTTGCTTCCGTCTGTCCATTCATAGAAGTTCCAATACGGAGCCTCAAGCTCGCGTATCAGTCCGCTTCCGTCTATTCTGGCGATTGCCGCGTGCATGATCGCCTCCACCGTGCCGAGCACCTCGTCGAGAATGCCGGAGTCGCCCGTATTTCTTATGTATTCGAGCACAGCACGCGGATATATGAGGGAAAAGAAGGGGATCGCCGGCGTGTTCACCGATGGGCATGTAAGCTCCAAAAAGCCGTCAGAGCGTACCCCGTGTGAAATTAAAACCAAATTCGCACGCTGAAATTCCGTTTCCTCAAACGCGTAATATCCCGCGAGCATTTGATTCCTGGAATCAAGGGCGTAGAGCGCCTGCTCGCGCCACGGACAGTCCTCGTAATGGTAGTTCATGCAGAGACGGAGCGTGCGCACGGAGGTCTCGTATATACGCTTGTCAAGGCCGCAAAGCTTATGCGACCTTTCTGTTAAGGGATAGAGCACGGGAATTATACCGACCTCTTCTACCGTCACCGTCTCGGGGGCGAAGATCTCGATATATCTTCCTGCGATCCTTACGAATTTCTGGCACAGCTCGCCCTCGCCGCGGCCGACGTGAAAGTTCAGCGAAAAATTTCGATTCCCGATGAGGTAGCGCACGGAGCCGTCTGCAATGTGCTCGCCGTATGCGAGCTTCACCGTTGTGTCCGCGGTGCTTGAATATTTTATGTAGGCATAGCCCGCCTCCTCGCGTCCGAGGTCGTAGAGCCCGCGGCGTATCTCGCGCGCGGCTAATCTTTCACCCGTGACGGACTTCTTTATCGGACGGGGCTTTATGTTAAGCGTCTTGCTCACCGAAACGGAGCACGATGTTTTTATTTCCGCCGCGCTCGCGGTCATGTCCGCGGCATAGCCGAGCTGAGTTGTTATGAATCTCGGCTCACCGCCGGAAATATAGCGCGGATCGAGCCCGGAGCGAGTATGCTCGTCGGAGCAGGCGAGGACGCCGTCCTCGGAATTGACCGAATAGATGACTCCCGCACCGTCGTCGATATGTGTCGCGGAATTAAGCCCCTCGTATCTGACCGTCACGGACAGTGTATTTTTTCCCTCGGAGCAATATTCCGTTATATCGGATTCGTCGTAAAATTTCAGATCGGGAAATCCCGCATACTGGCCGAACATGACCTCGACCCCGTTTACGTAAGCGATGTAATCGGTCTCCGCCGATATATACAGCTTGACAGAGCCGCCTGCGTATTCGAACTCGTCGGTAAAATATACGAACTCGTTCTTCTCGGGTGTTCCCGCTCTCCATATCCATTTAGCTTTCTTATCCATTTTATGTACCTTTCGTTATTTGCGGTCCGCGTGCGTGCGGCGCCGGTATTTTTTACGGTCTTTTTACGGCAACGTGAGTCTTAGCCTGTATTTTCGCGATCCATCCGTTAATGAGCTCTTCGCTCGGAAACGTCAGCTCCGACAGGGGATAGTCCGTGCCGAGCAGTCTGCTTTTCGATGCGCCGAGCGGATGATACGGCTCTATGTCTATCTCGATAATGCTTTTCAGCGAATTTGCTATTTCGGCGATTGCGGCGAGGTGCTCGTCCCTGTCGTTGAGCGTCGGAATAATGGGACAGCGAAGTATGATCCTTGCCCCCATTGCGTCCAGCATCCGCAGGTTTTCGAGTATCGTTTTGTTTGAAGCTCCGGTGTACTCGCGGTGCCTTAGGTCGTCGGTCTCCTTGCAGTCGAAGAGAAAGATATCGACCAGCGGCGCGATCTTCGCATATTCTTCCGCCGGTGCAAATCCGCACGTCTCCATGCAGGTGTTGATCCCGTTTTCCTTAGCTAAGGCGAGTATCTCGTATGCAAAGTCGAACCGGAGCATGGGCTCTCCGCCCGAGAGCGTTATGCCGCCACCTGAGCTTTCGTAGAAGATCCGATCCTTCATGACCTCGCCCATCACCTCTTGTGCGCTCATAACGGTGCCGACAGCCTCGATGGCTCCGGTCGGGCAGACATCCGCACATTTTCCGCAGCGGGAGCATTTTTCGCGCTCGAGGATGTGCGTTCCGCTTTCGATCGCGTGCGCCGAGCTTGGGCAGGCGACCGCGCATTTTCCGCATGTGATGCATTTTGTCGGATCGAAGAAGATCTCTCTCTCGGCTTTTTTGGATTCCGGGTTGTGGCACCATATGCAGGACAGGGGGCATCCCTTAAGGAATACGTTCGTCCTTATCCCGGGGCCGTCATTTACCGAAAATCTTTGTATATTGAAAACGCAACCGTTCATTTCATTCTCCGCAAAGAACATTTGTAGTTACGAATATTATACCACCGTGTGCATGCCGCTGTCAATGATTTTAAAAAATAAAAATGACGGCTTTGCTCATGTGAATGTTGACATCGGTGCGTCTTTG
>CAZQII010000067.1:0-7604 GCA_964593825.1 uncultured Ruminococcus sp. | reverse complement strand
CCCGACTCGATGCTGTGCATCGTGTCGCCCCTGCGGGGTTCGGCGCGAGGCTCCGTCTCTTGCTCAGGATGACACGTCTCTTCAACCTCACCGGCCGAGCGGGTATGACGGACATAACAAAATGATAGCGAGATCCCGTCAGGGCGCTGTGCGCCCCGCCGCCCTAAAGGGTTCGGCTCCAAGCGTTCCGCTTTCCGCTCAGGATGACACATACATCACACCGAGCGAAAAGGCGTACAAAATTCTACATAAAAAAGTCTAAAGTAGCAAGGTCCATATGTTTCACTTCCGTATAAATTAAAATGACCCGACGTGGTCCGCATCGTTGAGAGGCGTGTCGGGTTCTGTTGTTATTATTATACACATTTTTTTAAAAAGTCAAGACTCTTTACAAAAATTTATATTATTTTCAAAATCACAAATTATACAAAAAGCGGTATCGTCCGCATTTTCTAAAAACCTCTCTCCCCTGTTGACTTTTCTGTAAATGCATGGTAAAATGATTTTGTACCCTAAAAATCTAAGGAGATACAGAAATGAAAAGAAATATACGCGTAGTTTCTTTTATTCTTGCACTCGCTTTACTGCTCGGCTGTTTGCCGACGGCGATATTCGCCTCCGAGGCGGGCGGCGCTCGGGCGGATGGCGCGGCAGGCGACACGGACGGGGCGATCGCGGAGGCAATCGGAGACAAGATGCCGAGCGCGAGCGGGATCATGACCGTGGAGCAGATCGCCGCGCTGATAGGCGAAGGAAGCATCGCGGCATCGAATCCGTGCGACACTAAGGGCAAGGATACGAACAGCTTTCAGACCGTCATAGACGAGACGGGGAGCGGCGGACGAAAATACATAAAGGTCGGCGAGACGCCCTACACCGCGGACGGGGACGGCAACAAGATACATACTACCCCGTTCACCTGCGGGACGACGGAGGAGACCTTCGTCCAGCTCGACAGCAAATATACGCAGAACCACGCGGGAGTTGCGCAGAATTACGCGACGTATAAGGGGCGGGCGATCGTGATCAGCGCAGACATCAGGCTCGAGGCGGGATACGACATTCCCGAGACGGCGCTGATGGATGTGCGCACCTATCTTGCGGTGAATGCGAGCGGCGCGCCCGACAGCGTCGGCATCCGACTCATCAATATCCGTGCGGACGGAACGCTGGTGGTCAACGGCACGGAGCTGGAGAAAAAGGTGAACAAGAGTACGGCGGAGTGCGCGGCGGAGTTCACGACCGTGGCGGTGCATATAATTCCCGAGGAGAACACCTATCGCGTCTTTGTGGACGGGGTGTGCCAAACGGATGGAATCGAGACGGTGCTCATAGACAGCGAGAAGGAAAAGCTGCTCACCTTCAAGGATGCGGAATACAAGGCGAACGGAGCGACCGTGACGGTGAGCGCCGACGGCCACAGGGACTTCACCTTCGGGTGGGCGCGCTTCATGCACATTTATTCGACCTATCACGGGCAGGACTGCCCCGACGGATGCACAGCCGAGAAAAACGGCGAGGAAACGCGCGCGCCGTTCAACTTTGTCGGCGACCAATTCAGCCTCGACAGCATGAAGGCATACTACTCCGATTTCTACCTTGAATGCACGGAGCACGATATAGCGATCGGCGAGCACACGCACGACGAGGACAGCCTCAGCGCATGCGTCTCTCTTACATGCAAGAACTGCTTGGCAAAATGGGAGATAAGCATTCCGATGGATCAGACGGGAAACGCGCTGTGCGACCTGTGCGAGATCGAGAACTCCGACGTCTGCGCGCACGACGAGGCGAAGCTCGCGGATCATGTGCACGATTACGGCAAAAAATGCATAAGCGTCACCACCGAGTGCACTCGGTGCGGCGCGGTGCGGGAGTACACCGCGGCGCTCGATGCCGACGGGGATAAGATATGCGACGTCTGCGTTTCGCATCGGGCGGACACATCGGCGCGCGGGACGGTATCTCCGAGCGAGCTTGCGGCGCTCGTCGGTAAGGAAAACATTATAATCTCATCCGACTGCACCGTGGGCGCACCGACATTCGGCTTCTCCTCCGTTGCCAACTCCAACGGCTGTATTTCGGCGAGGACGGAGGACGGCAACACGTTCATCCAATATTCGGCGAAAAAGAGCAGCGGCGAAGCATATTTGAACGCAACGCGAAATGCCGGAGGCGCGGCAATGCTCAATAATTTCAACCGCGACGCAGGCCGTGCGTTCGTATACTCGATAGATGTCAGGCTCGGCGAGAGCTTCAATCTGACGCAGAACATTTTTCAGATCTTGGCGTACATGGTGCCGACCTCCACGAACGACGCGGGAGAGGCGACGGCATTCACGGCCACAAATGTCACGTATGTGAACATTGACTCAAGCGGAATGCTGTATTACCGCGACCCGAGGCTCGCAACCGGCAGCGGAGTGACGAGTGCGACGGGATACAGGCTTGAAAAGGGGGCGACGGAGTTTACGACGGTCTCGATCCATGTGAGGCCGCGCGATGGTGAACTCGGGCTCTATACGGTCTATGTAAACGGAAGGGCGATAGTCAAGGACATTCCCTTTATGAATGCACAGGAGAGCGAGCAGATCAGCTGGACGGCATCGAACGGAACAGTCTCACGCGGGGTGAAGGATTACACGCTCGGATTCATCCGCTCATTCCACGTGACGGCATCGAACACGGTAAGCGACGGCTTTGTAAGCGTCGACAACCCGAAGCTGTATTACTCTGACAGCTTTACGGAGTGCGCCGGTCACATATTCACGGTCGAGGGGCACGAGCACGACCTCGCCGGCGGAGTGATAAGAGTCAAGCTCAAGTGCCACTGCGGAGCGGAAGGCAGCGAGCTTACCCTTCCGATTGACACGCTCGGCGACGGAAAATGCGACAGCTGCGGAGCACACCTCCTTGCAGAGGGCGCGATCGTCACGGGGCGGCAGGTCACGGTCGGAAAATACGTGGCGTTGCGGTTCTATACGAGGCTGGACAGCAGCCTTACAGGCAAGGATGACGCCAAGATCGTCATCACGGCAAACGGCGAGGACGTGAAATTCAAGATATCCGATGCGCGCCCCGACGATGACGGCAACTATATTTTTGAAATAAGGCTGAGCCCCGATAGGATGAGCGAGAATGTCACGATTGCGCTCGAGTCCGACGGTGCGGGCGGCAGCCCATACGTGACAAGCATAACGGACTGCATGAAGGAGGTGCTCACGGTGAGCGAGGATGTATACGAGCAGAATCTGTGCCGTGCGACGCTTAATTACGGAGCGAGCATGCAAAATTACATAGCGCACGAAAGCGGCGACACCGTTCGCGATCCCGCAAACGGCTTCATCGATGATAAATATAAGGATCTCTCATATATTACCGCGGATTCGCTGAGGAGATACGGAATGCGAGTAAGCGGAGTCGAAAACGGAACGGAATTTACGGGAGCAAGGCTCATCGCCGGCAGCACGCTCTCTTTAAAGGTGTTCTTCACGGCTCAGGCGGGTTGCACGGTGACCGTCGACGGCCAAGAGGCGGAGGCAAAGGCGGCTGACGGCATGTATTCCGTAACGGTAGGCGGCCTGCTTCCCTACTCTCTCGGCAAGGAGCACACGGTGACGGTGACCGTCGACGGGAAGGAACGCACCGTCACGCTCAGTGCCCTGTCCGCCGCATATTCCGCGCTTGCGGATGAGGGCGAAGGCGAGGATTACAGGGCGCTCTGCCGCGCGGCATATCTCTATGCCCTTGCATCGGACATGTATGTCGCCGACTCCGATAGCGAGCGGGCGCAGATCGTGGTGAAGGACGGGGCGAAGGGTGCAGTCGCGATCGTCCTCGACGACGGAGATCAGACGGCGGCAAATTACGTCGCCGAGTATCTGAAAAAGTACGACAAGACCGCGGCATCCTTCGCGCTCATCACATCGCACCTCGCCACGCTGGTCAAGCAAGACGGAGAGTACGTCATGAGTGAGGACGGCAAATACACCTTCACCCAGACCGACGAGCAAAAGAAAACGACGGAATACTGGCGAAATTATCTGCAAAATACGGACATCAACGGCAACACAGTCGGCTCACGCGTTGAGCTGATCAGCCACTCACACACGCACGCCGCTCCGAAGGACGGCGACAACTACGCGGAGCTGCTCGCGCCGAGGCACATACTGCAGGGTCTGTTCGGATACAATTCCGAGGCGCTCATAACTCCGGGCGGATTTTCGGTCGACGACAGCTACAACGATGTAAGAGTCGAGCTCTACATCGGCTGCAGAGGAACGAACGCATCGGAAAACGTATATCCGATGATAAACACGCTGTCCGAATTCGACAAGGCGAAGAGAAAGCGCTTTGACTCCTTCATGGTTCAGTATAACAAAATGTGGCTGAACGAGCAAGGCAAGTTCTCCGACGCAACGATCTCGGCGAAGGATGCGATAAAGCTCGACGCGGACGGAAACGCGGATATTTCCCAGGTGGAGAAGTTCATCGACTGCGCCATGGAGAACAACGCGCTCGCGGCATTTTGCATTCACGGCATAGTGCCCGACACATACAACGGCGGCACGAACAAATCCGGACTCCATATTTACGAGCAGCAGGCAGAGGCGATATTCAAATATGTTCAAAAGCACGCCGAGACGGGCGACCTTTGGGCAACGACGTACAGCGAGGCGCTGAAATATTTCTGCGAATGGAATACTGCCAAGCTCGATGTCCGCCTTCTTAGCAATGAAATGATCGCCGTCAGCCTGACCGACAGCGAGGACGACGCTGTATTCGACACCGAGCTCACCGTCAAGCTGCGCGTCGACGACTCGTGGACCTCCGCAAGAGCGATGCAAAACGGCATCTGCAAGGAGCTTGAGATCCGCAGCGAGGCAGGCGCAAGATACGTGCTTGTCAACATCCTTCCCGACAGCGGAATAGTGACAGTCGAGGGCACTTTGTAAAGAAAAAGTCAGACCCGTGTTAAAAAAAACGGCCCGTGCAGTAGGTAAACTACTGCACGGGTATTTGTTTTTCCGAGATGCCGAAAAACGGGAAATATTCATTTTCTCAGCTCGTTTATTCTGTCGCGCAGATATGCCGCCTGCTCGAATTCGAGTGCCTTTGCGGCGGCGCGCATCTGCACCGTCAGCTCCGCGATGAGCTTCTCTCTCTCCGGGCGCGTCAGCTTCTTCTTTTCCGCCTCGCGCGGCATCTTTTTGCCTATTTCTATAACGTCGGCGACCTTCTTCTTTATTCCCTCCGGTGTGATGCCGTGCTCATTGTTGTAGCGCATCTGCACCTCACGGCGGCGATTTGTCTCGTCTATCGCCCCCTTCATCGAGCGCGTAACGGTGTCGGCATACATGATAACTCTGCCGTTGATGTTTCTCGCCGCGCGTCCCGCGGTCTGGATCAAGGACGTTTCACTTCGCAAGAAGCCCTCCTTGTCCGCATCGAGGACGGCAACGAGCGAGACCTCCGGAATATCAAGCCCCTCGCGCAGGAGGTTTATTCCTACAAGACAGTCGAATTCGCCGAGGCGCAGATCTCTTATTATTTCCATTCGCTCAATGGTCTCTACCCTATGGTGGATATATTTGACTTTGACGGCATGATCCGCGAGATATTCGGTGAGATCCTCCGCCATTTTCGTGGTCAAGGTCGTTACAAGCACCTTCTCTCCCCGTGCGCAGACCGTACGTATCTCTCCGAGCAGATCGTCGATCTGTCCCTCGATCGGGCGGACATCTATCTGCGGATCGACCAGTCCCGTCGGTCTTATAAGCTGCTCCACGCGGTTGGTGCTCTCCGCGAGCTCATACTCACCGGGCGTTGCGCTGACGTAGATGACCTGCTTCAGCTTTTCCTCAAATTCATCGAAAAAGAGCGGACGGTTATCGAATGCGGACGGAAGGCGGAAGCCGTACTCCACAAGATTCTTTTTTCTTGCGAAATCTCCACCGCTCATTCCGCGCACCTGCGGCAAAGTTACGTGTGACTCATCTATGAACATTATATAGTCGTCTGGAAGATAGTCGAGTAGCGTGTATGGCGTCGAGCCCTCGGGTCTGCCGGACAGTATGCGCGAATAGTTCTCCACCCCTGAGCAAAATCCTATCTCCCTCAGCATTTCGATATCGTATTTTGTGCGTTCCTCTATTCTCTGTGCCTCGATCAGCTTCCCCTGACTCTTAAAAAACTCAACACGGGTGCGCATCTCCACCTCGATTTCGGCCAAGGCGGCCTCCCTATGCTCATCTGACACCGCATAGTGCGTCGCCGGGAAGATCGCGGCGTACGACAGTCGCTCGATCACCTCGCCCGTCAGGGTATTCACGCGAGATATGCGGTCTATCTCATCGCCGAAGAACTCTATCCTTATCGCCTTGTCGGTGCTCGACGCCGGGAACACCTCAACGACGTCGCCCCTTATACGAAATTTATTTCTCGTGAAATTAATATCGTTTCTCTCATAGCTTATTGAAACAAGGCGGCGCACGATCTCATCGCGCGAGACCTGCATCCCTTCCCTGACGGAAACCAGAAGGCTCTGATATTCCATAGGATCGCCGAGTGAATAAATGCACGAGACAGACGCCACGATTATCACGTCGCGCCGCTCAAACAGGGCGGATGTCGCGCTATGCCTGAGCATATCGATCTCGTCGTTTATCATCGCGTCCTTCTCTATATACATATCCTTGCCGGGGATGTATGCCTCCGGCTGATAATAATCGTAATACGATACGAAGTATTCGACGGCATTCTCGGGGAAAAATTCTCTGAACTCGGAGCAAAGCTGTGCGGCGAGGGTCTTATTGTGTGCGAGAACGACGGTGGGACGGTTTACGTTTGCGATGACGTTCGCCATGGTAAATGTTTTGCCCGAGCCGGTAACACCGACGAGCGTCTGAGCCCGCTCTCCCGCGAGGATACCCTCGGTGAGCGCACGTATCGCCTCCGGCTGATCTCCCGTCGGCTTATATTCGCTTTTAAGCTTAAATTTTCCGTCCGTCATATTCTCTTCTCAAATCTCCCTCAAACCCTTTTCCGTTACGGCTCTGATCCAGGCCGCAACAATAAGTATATCACAAGCAAAAACACTTGTCAACAGCAATTTTCCCGCGCGAGCGTTAGGTGTGCTTTTTTGACAAGACTGCTAAGTAAGCTCAATTATGTCCAGATGCTCAAGCGTATTGATAAGTCTGTCATTAAGCGCTTAAAGCATTCCATAAGAAACATCTATTTCTTTTAGCCACTCAAGAATTCTTTTGTTGTCCATAAACACTCCGACATAAATCGACTCTTAGTTTTACAACAGTATAACACAACTGAATATTTTTTTCAAGTGACTATGTGTGTTTTGTTCATTTTTTGAGCATTTATCTAAAAGAGCAGGTGCAATATTTTTAAAAACCAATTTGAAACAAAATAAAAAAGATGAGTACATTTCCGTACTCATCTAATTGGCTCCCCGAACAGGGCTTGAACCTGTGACATCATGATTAACAGTCATGCGCTCTACCGACTGAGCTATCGAGGAATATTAAATTTTAATAATATTTTCAATGTGAACAAACGCCCACAGGAAACCGAATAAGGAAAAAGCG
>CAZQII010000066.1:0-8320 GCA_964593825.1 uncultured Ruminococcus sp. | reverse complement strand
GGGAAACGAGGCGCGGCAGATGCTTGATGATGCCAGAGCCCGTATAGCAGATGTTTTTAACTGCTCGTCGAGCGAGATATATTTTACCTCCTGCGGCACCGAGTCCGACAACTGGGCGATAAAGGGTGCGGCCTACAGGGCGCGGGCAAAGGGAAGGACTCATATCGTCACGAGCGCGATCGAGCATCATGCGGTCCTCAATACGTGCAAGGCGCTTGAGAAGGACGGATTTACGGTGACGTATGTCGGCGTTGACGAATTCGGAACGGTGAAGCTCGACGAATTGCGTGCGGCCGTGACGGAGAAGACGGCGATAGTGGCCGTAATGTATGCAAACAACGAGGTCGGAACAATCGAGCCGATAGAGGAGATATGCGAGATCGCTCATGCAAAGGGCGCACTCATGTTCACCGACGCGGTCCAGGCTGTCGGAAATGTCGATATAGACTTGAAAAAACTGCCGGTCGATATGCTCTCGATATCGGGGCATAAGATCCATGCTCCGAAGGGCATAGGTATGCTTTACATCAAAAAGGGCGTGGTCATCAACAACCTTATCGACGGCGGCGGTCAGGAGAGAAGGAAGCGCCCGGGGACGGAGAATCTTCCTTATATCGTCGGACTGGCCAAGGCGCTTGAGATAGCAAAGGCGAAATTGCCCGAGCTCGACAGAGTGCGCAAAATGCGCGACAGGCTGATAGATGCGCTGACCGCGATCCCTTATTCCAAGCTCAACGGACACAGGATGAACAGACTGGCTGGCAATGTTAATGTCGGTTTTGAATTTATAGAGGGAGAGAGCATGCTGCTCTGGCTCGATATTGCGGGTATCTGCGTTTCGACCGGCTCTGCCTGCTCGTCCGAATCTCTCGAGGCCTCGCACGTTCTCCTGGCAATGGGCGTTCCGCACGAAAAGGCGCACGGCTCCGTCAGAATTTCGATAACGCACGAAAACACGGACGAGGATATAGACTACATTATAGAACAGCTTCCTCCCATAATCGAGAGGCTCAGATGCATGAGCCCGCTTTGGGAAGAGGCAGACAAAAAATAAAGGTCAAGGAGAATAAGAAAATGCAATACAGTGAAAAGGTAATGGATCATTTTACTCATCCGCGCAATGTCGGTGAGATCGAGGATGCGGACGGCGTTGGCATGGTCGGAAACGCGAAATGCGGCGACATAATGAAGATCTATCTTAAAATAGACGAGAACGATATTATAACCGACTGCAAGTTCAAGACCTTCGGATGCGGTGCGGCGATCGCAACGTCCTCGATGGCGACGGAGCTTATAAAGGGGCATTCGGTCAAGGAGGCGCTCACGCTTACGAACAGCGCGGTCGTGGAGGCGCTCGAGGGGCTTCCGCCCATCAAGGTGCACTGCTCGGTGCTTGCCGAGGAGGCTGTCAAGAGCGCGATCGCCGATTATTACGGAAAGATCGGACGTCCGATAGATTTTGAAATAGAAAAGCCGGACGGAGACGAGGAATAAAAAGCTAAACGGCAGAATCGGTGACGTAAATTCTGCCGTTTACTGATTTTTACGATATTTTTAAGGTAAAGGAGTAACCGGTTGTGGATGTTCGAACAAATGAGCGTGTGCTCCTCGGCATGAGCGGCGGGCTCGACAGCACGTATGCCGCGCGGGTCCTGCTGGACGGCGGATATGACGTTGCGGGCGCCGTTTTGAAGATGCATGAGTACACCGATGTCGACGCGGCGCGGGCTTCCGCGGCGGAGCTCGGTATTCCGCTTTATGTTATAGATTGCGGCGAGATGTTCAAAAGGACCGTTGTCGAAAATTTTCTTGATGAATATATGGCTGCGCGCACGCCGAATCCGTGCATAATCTGCAACAGAGAGGTGAAGTTCCGCGCGCTCGCGGATTTTGCCGCGGAAAACGGCTTTGACAGGATCGCGACGGGGCATTACGCACGGGTTTTAAAGCTCGGATCCGGTAATGACGTTAGATACGCGCTCGCCAGAGCGGATGATTCATCGAAGGATCAGACGTATATGCTGTGGCGACTTTCGCAGGACGAGCTCTCGCGGCTCATGCTCCCGCTGTCGGATATGAAAAAAAGCGATATACGAGTTTTGGCAAGAGATGCGGGGCTCTCCGCGGCGGAGAAGAAGGACAGTCAGGAGATCTGCTTTATACCGGACGGAGATTACGCGTCATACGTGGAGGAACGTCGCGGAAGATCGAAGGACGGCTTCTTCGTCGACAGCGAAGGAAATCCCCTCGGACGTCACGACGGCATATTGAGATATACGGTGGGGCAGAGAAAGGGGCTCGGGATCGCGCTCGGCGCCCGTGCGTTTGTGACGGATATAAATGCTCGGAGCGGAAATGTCACACTGTCATTCGCACCGAAGAGCAGCAATGAGGTGCGCATATCGGACATGGTATTTTCGGGCATGGAAAGACCCGATGCGCAGGTCTGCGTCTCCGTGCGGGCTAAGCTCAGATACCATACTCCGCCTGCGGAGGCGGAGGCGATCATCGATCCGGACGGAACAGCTGTTTTGCGGTTTTCGGAGCCGCAGAAATCCGTTGCTCCCGGGCAATCAGCGGTCCTTTACGACGGTGACATTATGCTTGCCGGCGGCTTTATAGATGCTTGAATCAAGCAGAAATTAGCTGACGAAAAGGCGAAAAAAGCCGTAAAAAGCGCTTGAAAACGCCGTTTTTAGAAAATTCGATGTGTAGAAAAAAACGTTCATATTTTGTGCACGTTGCACAAAAGCGATAAAGCGTGTTTGTGCAAAGCGAAATTCAAACAGCACGCTTCAAAAAGTAAATAAAATTTACCTAATCGCACATTTTTTGAGAAAATGTGCGATTTTTGCACTTAAAATGGCAGTTTTATTTACTTTTGCGCAAAAACTCCCTTTGTCCCCAATCAGAGCAATGTAAACAATTATTTACATTGGCAATTAATGCATATTTTTTTGCCTTTTCTTACCGTCATATAAGTATTTTATTAGATTTAAAAACTGTTGACATTCTTTTTTTTGTGTGGTATAATTCAATATGCGTTAATGCGGCATCGCGGTTCGCACGGCGGTGTCATCAATCGGCCCGACCACGTTCGGTCATGCGGAATGGGGCAGCTTGATGAAACCGTCGGCGAGGCATATTACCGAAATGCCTCACTACAAAAAAACTTGGAGGAACACCAAATGAAAAGAAAACTGTCACAAAGAGTAGTTTGTCTTGTTCTTGCACTGGCAACGCTTATGGGCGCGTTCGGCATTACCGTCGGCGCGGCAAACGGCGAGTACAAGGTGAACGGCACGGCGTCTACTCTTGACGAAATGCAGAGTCTTGTAGATGTTCGCACATATGCGAAATATCTCGAGGATTGGGCACAGGTTATAAAATCTCCCGAGCGTACGGATCCAATCATTTTCTACTATAATCCCGATCCGAATTACGTTTACGGCGAGGGAGAGTACAATATCCTCGACCTGCTCGAGTTCTTCGATTACGGAGATGACTCGAAATATTTTGATAATGCCACTTTGGTAGAGAACAGTCCGATCGCTCAGGGCGGAAAGGATGACACCCCTTGGCGCAACTGGACCAACTTCACCCCTTCCGACGCGGCAACCTCGATCTATCTGCCTTCGATAGGCACCGCAAGATGGAAGTTCAATATTTCGAGCGCCGATGCGGGAGCGTATTACATAAAGTTTACGTATTATTCCTGCGTGACATCGGAGAGCAGCACAAGCTCCATCGAGAGGAAGTTCCTTATCGACGATAAGATTCCTTTTGACGAGGCGGGCTACATAACGCTCGACAAGTCGTGGGTGTACGATTACGATACTAAAACATCTAAGGAAGAGATCACAGCGGCCGAATATGCCGCAGGTGTTTCCTCCACGTCGTACAACGATCCGCTTAAGGAGAGCGGCGGATACAAGAAGACCGTTGTCGCTTACGAGCAGGATACCGCCACGGGCAAGTATTACCGCATAACGACGGTGTATACCATAAGATCCGATATGAACAACAACTCCATGGCGCCCGAGGCCGTTGCGGTTCCTTCTTGGAGCACCTACACGGTAAATGACGCCAGCGGATATTACACCGAGGATTTTATGTTCTATCTCTCCGAGGGAGATCACACCATCTCTCTTGTTGCGGAGCGCGATCCTCTTGTAATTAAGTCCATTGAGCTTATTCCCGCCGATGTTGCCGACGGTTCCGCTGCCGCAAGCACGGTAAGCTCCTATGCCGAATACCGCGCAAAGCATTCCGACAAGGCGATCGGCTCTGGCAGGGTACAGCTTGAGGCAGAGTTCCCGGACTATGTTTCGGACTCCTCTGTTGCGGCATCAAACGATAACACCTCCGCGGCAACTTTCCCCACGAACCATTCCTCCCAGCTTTATAATGTAATAGGAAAGAACGGTTACAGCACCGTCGGACAGTGGGCTGCATATGATTTCTATGTTCCCACAAGCGGAATGTACAAGATCTCCATGCGCTTCCTGCAGAACGCCCTTCAGGGTATGTTCGTTTGCCGTACATTGAAGATCTCCGGCTACGGTTATACCGAGGACGGCGAGGCGGCGGTCGTTCCCTTCAAGGAGGCGACGGACCTTAAGTTCAATTACAGCAAGTCGTGGCAGTCCGAATTCCTCGGTGACGGCAACGGAACGGATTTTGAGTTTTACTTTGAGGCTGGACACAAGTACACGATTTACCTCGAGTGCTCGCTCGGCTCGCTCAAGAACAGTATTCAGACTGTCGAAAACTCCCTTAATATAATTAATGACTGCTATCTGCAGATCCTTCAGCTCACCGGTGCGGACCCCGACGAAAACCGTGATTACAGATTCGATGAGATCCTTCCCGAGGTTCTCCTCTCTCTTCTCGAACAGGCCAAGGTGCTTGCAAGCGAGAAGCAGAAGCTCGAGCAGCTCTGCGGCACTAACGGCTCACATATCGCAACGCTCGACACGATCGCTCTTCTCCTTGTGCAGATGGGCTCGGATAACGGCGATAACGTCGCGAAGAACATGAGCACCCTTAAGTCGTATCTCGGTACGCTTGGAACATGGATCAACAACTCAAAGCAGAGCTCGATCATGGTCGATGCGCTGTTTATCGTTCCTGCGAGTGAGCAGGAGGCTCCGAGAGATGCTGAGGCGGGCTTCTTTAAGTCGCTTTGGTTCGAGGTCAAGTCCTTCTTCGCTTCCTTCTGGGTAAATTACGATGAGATGGGACTCACGTCCGAGATCACCGAGGACACAAAGAAGATCGACGTATGGCTTGCAACAGGACGCGACCAGTCGCAGATCTGGCGTTCGATGATCGACGCAAATGACGGATACACAAACTCGACGGGCACGGCCGCGGCGCTGAAGCTTGTCGCGGCGGGAACGCTTCTGCCGTCAATTCTTTCGGGCAAGGGACCGGATGTTTATATCGGTCTCGGTGCGTCCGACGTAATTAACTATGCGATAAGAGGCGCCGTCAGAGGCGTGAGCGGAAACGACCCTGAGCTTTCGGCGGCTCAGAACTCCGCGTTTACGACAAAATATTACACATACCGTGACGATAACGGAAATTACACCACAACGACAGAGCCGACGGCGGGGAAGGGACAGCTTACGTTCACAACGCTTCCTTATTCCGAGGTCGTGCTTACCGAAAAGTCGGCATCCGTCATAAGCGGCGAGGACGATCAGATATTCTCCGAGGCTGCGATGGACACGCTTAGACTTCTTAATGTATCTTACGGAATCCCTCAGACGATGTCGTTTGCAATGATGTTCTACCGTATGGACGTTCTTGCAAAGCTGAATGTCGGTGTTCCCGAAACATGGGATGACCTTCTCTCCTGCTTGCCTATAATTCAGGCAAACAACATGTCAATCGGCGTAGATTATATTTCCGCGCTCGATTTCATGATCTATCAGAAGGGCGGAAGCCTTTGGAAGTATACCGACGAGTCCGAGTACGATCCGATGTATGCGGGCGCGAAGATAGACCTCGATTCCGATATCGCGCTTGAGGCGTTTGACTATGTATGCCGCCTTTACAGCGACTATTCCTTCCCGATAACCTACGATGCGGCAAACCGTTTCAGAACCGGTGAGATGCCGATCCTCGTCGGAGGCTATTGCGGACTTTACAACCAGCTTGTCGTTTATGCAACGGAGATCGAGGGACTCTGGGAGTTCTGCTCGCTTCCCGGTGTGTTCAGAGATTCCGACGGTGACGGCGTCGATGAGCTTCATTACGAATCGCTCGCGAGCGTCGGCGCAACGGTAATTCTCCGCGGATGCGAGGATATGCTTGCATCTTGGCAGTTCGTGCAGTGGAGCTGCGATGCCGATGTTCAGGCATCCTACGGTAATAAGATGGTTGCGCTCATCGGTCCCTCCGCAAAATACGAAACGGCAAACCTCCGCGCTCTCGAGGATCTTTCTTGGACAGCGAGTGAAAAGCTTGCCATTAAGGATCAGATGAACAACATGTGCTCTATCGTAAACTATCCCGGCTCTTACATCTACAGCAGATATATGAAGTTCGCATTCCTCGATGCTGTAAACGACGGAGCAAATGCGGTCGAGTCCCTTCTCAGCTACATCGATGCGATCAACTCGGAAATAACGAGAAAGCGTGAGGAGTTTGCGGACAGAGGCATTTGGTATGTCGGTAAGGACGGTCAGGACGATCCGACCCCGAAATTTTAAGCTAACGAAAAGGAGATAATTAAATGTCACGTTCCAAGACAGAGGCTAAGCGTCCCACACAGCGCGGCGAAATGTCTAAATGGCAATGGACGTGGAAGGAGATGAAGAAAAATAAAACGGCGTATTTCATGCTTGCACCGTTCCTTATTCTCTTCATTATATTCACGGTCTTGCCCGTTGTGCTGTCGATGATACTCAGCGTTACAAATTTTGATATGCTTAATATACCCGATTTCGTTGGCGTAGAGAATTTCGCAAGACTTTTCCTTGATGACGAAATATTCATTCTTGCATGTCAGAACACTTTGATATTTGCATGCATCACCGGTCCCGTTTCTTACATTCTTTCACTTTTGATAGCGTGGTTCATCAATGAGCTTCCTCCTAAGATCCGTGCGGTCGTAACCCTTATATTCTACGCACCGTCGATCTCCGGTAACGTTTATCTTATTTGGAAGACGCTCTTCTCCTCCGACTCATACGGATGGGTAAACGCGACCTTGATGAAATGGGGACTTATATCCGAGCCGATACTGTGGTTCGACAACGCGGATTATGTTATGCCGCTTTGTATAGTCGTCGCACTTTGGACATCGCTCGGAACTGCGTTCCTTACGTTTATTGCGGGATTCCAGACCATCGACCGCTCTATGTACGAGGCTGCGGCAATGGACGGAATCAAGAACCGCTGGCAGGAGCTTTGGTACATAACGCTTCCCACGATGCGCCCGCAGCTTATGTTCGGTGCGGTTCTTTCGATAACACAGTCATTCGGCTTCGGCGCGGTCGTTGACGCGCTCTGCGGCTTCCCGTCGGTCGATTATGCGGCGCATACGATAATGCACCATTTGAATGACTACGGAAGCCAGCGTTATGAGATAGGCTACGCTTCGGCGATAGCGGTAGTGCTCTTTGTAATCATGTTCGGCTGTAACATAATTATTAAAAAGGCACTTTCAAAGGTAGGTGAGTAAGCATGTCGAAAAAGTTAAGAACAAGAGGCCATAAGGTCGTGCTTAACCGCTCCAAGGGCGGCGACGGCGGAATCACCTTCGTGCTTGTAATTCTCGGCGCATTCATGTTCTTGCCGATGTATTATGTTGTTATTCAGTCACTGAAGCCTTTGGATGAGCTCTTCATGTTCCCCCCGAAGTTCTATGTCGTTGATCCGTCGTTTGACAACTTCAAGGACCTGTTTACTTTGATGGGTGACTCATGGGTGCCCTTCTCGAGATACATCTTCAACACGGTATTTATAACATTCTGCGGAACCGTCGGAAACCTTATATTTGCGTCGATGGCGGCTTACGCACTTGCAAAGCTTAGATTCCCCGGAAGAAACATGATATTCCAGATAATAGTCATGTCGCTTATGTTCCACTCCACCGTTAACCAGGTAACGCACTTCATAATTCTTTCGGCCTTCGGCTGGATAGATACATATCTCGCGATAATCGTTCCCTCTATGGCAACGACGATGGGACTTTACCTTATGAAGCAGTTCATGGAATCTTCGGTGCCCGACACGGTGCTTGAGTCCGCGCGTCTTGACGGCGCGAGCGAGTTCAGAACGTTCCTGACCATTGCAATGCCGATGGTCA
>CAZQII010000065.1:0-8650 GCA_964593825.1 uncultured Ruminococcus sp. | reverse complement strand
CCCAGACTAAATGCAACTCTAAATTGCACTGTTGCATTTACTTTGAGAATTTACTAAAAGCAAATTTAGGGTAAGGGGGCGCGCTTTTCGGTTGACTTTTGCCTGCAGGTATGGTACAATTAAAAAAACGGAGAGGGAGCTCTATGGAAAAGATCAGGATATATGATGACGAGAGGGCGCTTGCGTCCATGCTGGAGGGCTGTGACGCCGTCGCACACGGGCTTAAGATAGTCTGCACGGAATCGACAGGCTCGACGAATGCGGATGCGAAGGAGGCGGCACGGGACGCCGAAACGGACGCCGTGTTCATATCGGGGTCGCAGAGTGCGGGGCGCGGCAGGCTCGGTCGCACGTTCGTTTCCGATGCGGGAGGCCTTTATATGAGTCTGCTTTTTAAAAAGAAGATGAGCCCGACGGACGCGATGAAGATCACGGCAACTGCCGCGGTATGCGTGGCGCGGGCGATAGATGGACTCTCGGGCATCGACACCGAGATAAAATGGGTGAACGACATCTACGTCGGCGGAAGGAAGCTCGCGGGCATCTTATGTGAGGGGGCGTGTGACAAATTCGGCGATCTTGCCTACACGGTGCTCGGGATAGGGATAAATCTGCGCACGCCGAGCGACGCGTCGCTTTCGGACATTGCGACCTCGCTCTCGGAGCATGCACAGGCAGTGCCGGGGCGGCTCGAGCTCGCGGCCGCGGTGATACGGGAGCTTTATTCCGCGTCGGAGCGGAGCTTTTTCGACATACTCGGGGAATACAGGCGGCGCTCGTGCGTTATCGGGCGGCGCGTGCGCGTTATAAAATTCGACGGGGAATATTTAGCATATGCCGCGGGAATAGATGACGCCGGCGCGCTCACGGTCGTTCGCGATGACGGAACGGAGGAGCATATCTCGACGGGCGACGTCAGCATACGGCTCTCCTGCGGATGAAGAAAAGGAATTTTTGTTGACAATGTCCTTTAGGTATGCTATAATAAACACAAAAATAACAAAGAAAGAAGCAGGTATATTTTATGCCACTCGGAATACAGGATTATCATAAAAGCACGGAGCACCTCCATGTCGGATGCGAGCGCCCGCATGCATATTTCATCCCCTTTGCAAGCTCGGACACCGCCGCAATCGGCAAGCGCGATTACAGCGAATATTTTAAAACGCTGATAGGAGTTTGGGATTTTAAATTTTATCCGTCGGTGACGGAGCTCGACGGTCTTACGGTCGGGGACACCGTGTGCGACGAGAAGATGCCGGTGCCGATGAACTGGCAGCATATGCTCGGCCGCGGATACGACACTCCGAATTACACGAACATCAATTATCCGTTCCCCAAAAATCCGCCGCACGTTCCGGTCGAAAATCCCGCGGCGATGTATTCGAGGCATGTGCATATCGACAGCCTCGCGGCGGACAAGGATTACATGCTGACCTTCGAGGGAGTGGACTCCTGCTTCTATCTTTTCGTGAACGGCACCTTTGCGGGATATAGCCAGGTCAGTCACGCGACAAGCGAGTTTAACGTAACACGCCTCCTTACCGAAGGGGATAACGAGATAAAGCTGCTCGTACTCAAGTGGTGCGACGGATCGTATCTCGAGGATCAGGACATGTACCGCGCGTCGGGCATATTCAGAGAGGTCTATATTCTCGAGCGCGATAAGGTCAGAATAGAGGATATTTTCGTAAAATGGGACATAAATGCCGACTTCTCCTCCGCAAGACCCACGGCAGATGTGAGGACGAACGGTAAAGCCGCGGTGAGTGCAAGACTCCTTGATGCGCAGGGACGCGAGATCTCGCACGCCTCGGTCACCGTAAACGGAGAGACGGCGGTTGAGCTCCCCGCGCTTGACGCGCCTCACCTTTGGAGCGACGAGGATCCGTATCTTTACACGCTCGAGCTTTCGTTGGGCGGCGAGGTCATACGCATAAGGACGGGCGTCAGAAATATAAAGGTGCGCGACGGCGTGATACTCATCAACGGCAAGGCCGTTAAGGCCAAGGGCGTCAACCGCCACGACAGCCACCCGTTGCTCGGTCATGCGACCCCCATGGAGCACATGCGCCGCGACATCATGATCTTCAAGCGGCATAATATAAATACGGTAAGAACGAGCCACTATCCCAACGACCCGCGCTTTGCGGAGCTCTGCGACGAGTACGGCATATACATGATAGACGAGACGGATCTCGAGTGCCATTCCATGGGCGTGTACGGAACGAACTCCTTCACGAGCAGGCCGGAGTGGGAGGAGAGCTACCTCGACCGCGCGGAGCGTATGCTCGAGCGCGACAAGAACCATCCGTCGATCATAATGTGGTCGGTCGGAAATGAGAGCGGCGCGGGAATCAACCACAGGGCAATGGCAGAATACTTCAAGCGGCGCGACGGCTCGAGGCTCGTGCACGCGGAGGACGAATCGCGCAAGGCGAGGGGAATAGAGGAGTTCGCGAAAGTATGTGCGCCCTCCGTTCCTGATCCCGACAGCCTCCGCGAATATATCGACCTCGAGAGCCGCATGTACCCGACAAGGGAGCAGCTGACAGATTACTACCTCGATGACTCGAAGTGCAAGATGCCAGTCTTCATGTGCGAGTACAGCCACGCGATGGGCAACGGCCCCGGCGACCTTAAAATGTATTGGGATCTTATATACTCGTCCGACAGATTCTTCGGCGGCTGTGTATGGGAGTTCACCGATCATTCCGCGGCGCGCGGAGATAATGTTTACGCAAGGCCGGAGTATACGTACGGCGGCGATTTCGGCGATCATCCGCACGACGGCAATTTCTGCGTGGACGGACTCGTCTATCCCGACCGCAGGCCGCACACGGGTCTTCTCGAATTGAAGCAGGTGCTGACGCCGGTGCGCATCACCTATTCGGACGGCACTCTGACGCTGAGGAGCCTCCGTCACTTCACGTCGCTCTCCGATCTCTCGCTCACTTATGTAGTCGAGGCAAACGGCAGGGCGATTGCCACGGTCGATGCGGGCAGGCTCGACATAATGCCCGGCGAGTCGCAGAGCTTCAATGTCTCTTTGCCGAGCGTGCCCGGTGCCGTCGTAACGCTTAACGTATATGTAAAGAACATAGCCGCGACCGATTGGGCAGAGGCGGGATGGTGCGTCGCCGAGGAGCAGTTCACCGTCTCCGACGGGCTCGAGTTCGGCAAGATAATTTCACACGGGGGCATGCCTACTGTTGAAGAAACACCGTCTGCTTATACCGTAACCTTCGGTGACGTGACGGCGAGGGTCGGCAAGAATACGGGACTTATAGAAAGCATCTGCGCCTTCGGCGGAGAGATGCTCGCATCCCCGGTGGTGCCGACGGTATGGCGCGCGCCGACGGACAACGACGTAACCGTAAAGCAGAAGTGGATGAGCTTTGGCTACGATCGCATTCGGACAAACTGCTACGGAACATCCGTTTCGTTCGGCGAGAGTTCGGTCACCGTGAGCGCACGCATATCTATGGCAGCAAAATCGCACGTGCCCGTTGCGGAGCTCAAGGTGGATTACACGTTTGAAAACGGAAAGGCGGTCAAGATCGATTGCTCCGCCGATATAACGGATATAAAGACGGTCGACTATTGGGAGACTACCGAGGTCGGGGACAAATGGGACGGAAGCGTATATCTGAAGCTTCCGCCGCTTCCGAGATTCGGATTTAAGTACACGCTCCTCGAGGGCTTCGAGGATGTCAGATATTTCGGCTACGGACCGCACGAGGCATACGAGGACAAGCGCCTGTCGACGAGGATGTCCCTCTTCCGTACGACGGCGACGGATAATTTCGAGCCGTATATAAGGCCGCAGGAGAACGGCGCGCACTGGGGATGCAGATTCGCCGATGTTACGAGCACGGCGGGCAGGGGACTCTACTTTGCGGCAAAGAGCTTCTCGCTCTCCGTTTCGCACTATTCGCCCGAGCACCTTACCGAAACTAAGCATGATTACGAGCTCACCCCCGAGAGGGAGACGACTGTCATAATCGATTACAGAAACAGCGGACTCGGCTCGAACTCATGCGGACCGCAGCTTGCTGAGGAATACACGATAAGCGAGAGAAGGATCGAATTCACCCACTATATAAAGCCCGTATTTTCCGGAAATGCGGATCCCTTCCTCGAGTACGGAAGACTGCCGAGATGACAGCACTGCGCGGGAGCGGTCGGAGGATGTCCGATGCTCCCCGTCTTTAAAAAGATTTTTTAAAGGTTTTCGGATTTTTTCCGCGCTTTTGTATTGAAAAGTGTCGAATAAAGTGGTATAATATAAAAAAGCACTCGAAAAAGGGCATTCAATATTCAATTGACCGCATATGCGGCGCGGAGGAGCCACGGCGCCCCGTGCGATCGCCGATAAGCGGCAGAACGGAGATTTATATGAAGGAAATAATTTCGGATAAGGATTATCGGCAGAGAATAAACGGCGTTGTAGTAAGCGAAGAGCAGATCAAGGAGGCCATCGCCGATCTCGGACACAAGCTGGACGCGATCTATGACGGCAGACCGCTTTTGCTCGTCGGAATATTGAACGGCTCGTTCGTTTTCATGGCGGATGTGTGCCGCGCCGTCACCGTGCCGTGCGAGATCGCGTTCATGTGCGCGAAGAGCTATTATGACGGAACGGTCTCGGTCGGAAACGTGAAGATCACGATGGATATCGACAGGGATATAAGTAAGTATCACGTGGTCATAATCGAGGATATAATCGACACGGGTCGCACCCTGTCGGATGTTGTCAAGATCCTCAGATCCCGCGGGCCCGTCTCTCTGCGTGTTGTCACCCTCTTGGACAAGCCGTCGCGCAGGGTGGTGGATTTCCATGCCGATATTTCTCTTTTCACCATACCCGACAGATTTGTCATCGGGTACGGCCTCGACTGCGGCGAGTATTACAGAAATCTCCCGTACATAGCCGAATACGATGAGGGCGCGGAGCAATAAGACCGTCGCCGCTCATCATAATACCGTAAAAAATAGGATACTTTATACATGATGAGTCGGAGAGCGCTTTTTTCCGACTCATCTGTTTTTATTTTTCGGCATTCGGAAAGAGGGTCAGGCTGTCGTTGTCCGGACGGTAGACGGCGAGGAGAATCTCCTTCGCATCCTTGTAGCCTGCGCTATGCAGGCGCGCACTCAGCCATGCCTCGTTTCTGCCGAGGCGCGCGAGATTTCCGCCGACGGTCCTGCCGTCCATGATGACCTCCGTGCCGATGTGCGCCTCCTCCGCCTTAATGCCGAGGTCGGAGGGAGTTGCGGGTCGGTTGTCGCTCTTCGGCAGGACGGAGAGCCTGCCGTTGTATTCGAAGACGGCGGTCTGTATCTCGGAGAGGTCGAAGTAGCCCTGCTCGCGGCACAGGAGCAGAAATTCCGACAGATCGAGCTTCGCCGCCTTAAGGCCGGAGCGGAGCAGCCTGCCGTCGTTGATCAAGAGCGTCGGCGTGCCGTTGACATATTTTCTCGTGCGCGGCAGCTTGTGCGTCAGAAGGTTCAGCCCGACGGAGACGAGGCCGTATATTATGAGTGAGACGAGCGGCTTCCACGGTCGCTCCAGGTCCGTCGCAAGCTCGGCGGCGATCGAGCCTATCGTGATGCCGCTGACATAATCGAAGAAGTCGAGCTGGGCGACCTGCTTATGCCCTGTCAGCTTTGTTATGAGAAAGATCGCCGCGACGGAAAGGAGCGACGTCAGTATCAGCTTTAAAAAATCCATGTGGCAGCATTCCTCGCTTTGCTTTTCTTTTAACTTTACCGACGGCGGCGAAAATATACGCGGAAAAATCGGGCGAGTTCCTTTTCCGCGGGACGCTTTTTTTTGACATATGCGGACGCGGGCATAAGATTTTTTAAAAAGTGCCGAAAAATTTTCGGAATGCTATTGACAAAGCGGTAAAAACGGAGTATAATTTTAGCATAGTAAAGTGATAAAGCGATAAAACCGAGAAACGGAGAACAAAATGGAAAAGCTTCATACAAAGGAAATGGACGATCTCTTTCACGCAATACTCAGCCTCAGGACGGAGGAGGAGTGCTATAAATTTTTCGAGGACATCTGCACGGTGAAGGAGATGCTCGACATTGCCCAAAGGCTCAAGGCGGCAAGGATGCTCACGGACGGAGAGAACTATTCCGTCGTCTGCCGCGAAACGGGCATGAGCACGGCGACGGTGTCCAGAGTGAACAAGTGCCTCGAATACGGCACGGGCGGCTACGGCATCGTGCTCTCGAGAATAAAGGAGGACGGAAAATGAATTCCGGGGAAAAGAGGATGAGCCTCAGCTTTGAGGAGCGACTGATGCATTCCTTGCGCGAGATGTATGAGATGCACGGCTATCTTCCTTTTAAGATGAGCAAGTTCGAGGAATACGATTTTTACATGAAGAATCGCGACTTTCTGATCGGAGAGAGCATAATAAGCTTCACCGACGCGGACGGAACGCTCTTGGCGCTGAAGCCGGATGTCACGCTCTCCATCGTGAAGAACGCGAGCGCGGCGCGCGGCGTGAAGAATAAGGTCTATTACAGCGAGAACGTGTACCGCACGTCGACGGGGTCTCATAAATTTAAGGAAATCATGCAAATGGGGCTGGAGTGCATCGGCGACACGGATGCGTATGATGTATGCGAGACGATCGGTCTTGCCGCGGCGAGCCTCGAGCGCATTGGCGGTGATTTCGTGCTTGATATATCGCACATGGGGCTGATATCCGAGCTTCTGAGTGCGGCGGGGATCGAGGGCGAGAAACGGGCTGAGCTCCTGTCCTTCATATCGTCGAAAAGCTCGCACGGGGTGGCACGTCTGCTCGCGGAATGCGACACGCCTGCCGATATTGCGGAGAAGATAATCGCTCTGACATCGCTGCGCGTTCCGCTCTCCGAGGCGCGCGAGGCGCTCTCGTGCATGGCGGTCACCGAGGCGGGTGCGGCCGCGGTGGAGGAGATCGCGAATATTGCCGAGCTCCTTGCAAGGAGCGGATCTTGCGACAGGATGTTCTTCGACGCCTCGTTGATGAACGACATGAATTATTATAACGGAATAGTTTTCCGCGGATTTATATCGGGGATCGCCGAGGGCGTCCTCTCCGGCGGAAGATACGATGCACTGATGCATAAAATGGGCAAGGACGCGGGTGCGATAGGCTTTGCGCTCTACCTCGACCTGCTCGAGGGATATTCGGATGTCGGTGCGGAGCACGATGTCGATGTTCTTTTGATATACGATGAAAGGATTGACATGGGTGCCGTCGCCGCCCGAGTGAATGAGCTCATATCTGACGGATGCTCCGTCTCCGCGCAGAGGGCGGTACCGGACGGGCTGAGATACGGACGCATAGAGAGAATGGAGGGCAGGTCATGAGGATGCTGAATATTGCTCTGCCGAAGGGCAGGCTCGGTGAGCGTGTGTACGGGATGTTTGCGCGCTCGGGCTTCGAGTGCCCGCAGATCGAGGAGAACGGCAGAAGGCTTATTTTCGAGAACGCCGCGGCGGGGGTGAGATATTTTTGGGTGAAGCCCTCGGACGTTTCGATCTATGTCGAGCGCGGTGCCGCCGACATCGGCGTTGCCGGCAAGGATATACTGCTCGAGTATTCACCGGACGTATACGAGCTGCTCGACCTTAATATAGGAAAGTGCAGGATGGCCGTCGCCGCCAAGCGCGGATTCTTTGACGACCGCAGAAGGACGCTGCGCGTTGCGACGAAGTTTACCGAGATAGCGAAGACGTACTATTCGTCAAAGTGCCGTGAGATAGATATAATCAAGCTCAACGGCTCCATAGAGCTGGCGCCGATCCTCGGGCTCTCCGACGTTATAGTCGATATCGTCGAGACGGGAACGACGCTTAGGGAGAACGACCTTGAGGTGGTGGAGACGATAGTGCCGATAAGCGCACGGCTCATTGCGAACAAGGCAAGCTATAAGTTCAAAACAGAGGAAATAGAGCGCGTCAGCGCCGCGCTCGCAAAATTGATACCGGATTAAGAGGACTGAAAGATGATCAAGATCTATAAATACGGAGAGGTTAAAAACGAAGAGATTTTTGCGCGGGACAACATAAGCCCCGATGTCGAGGGGACGGTGGCGGAGATCATTGCCAATGTCAGAAAAAACGGTGACGCCGCACTCTTCGAGTACTGCGAAAGGTTCGACAGGGTGAAGCTATCCTCCCTTGAGGTGAGCGAGGAGGAAATCGACGAGGCGTTTTGCTCGGTCGATCCGAAATTCATTGAGATCATAAGGGAGGCGGCGGAGAACATCCGCGCGTTCCATTCGCGTCAGGTCAGGAACAGCTTTATAATAAATGAAAAGAACGGCGTTGTGATAGGTCAGAAGGTCATGCCCATCGAGCGCGTGGGCCTTTATGTCCCCGGCGGAACGGCGGCCTACCCCTCCACGGTGCTCATGGACTCGATCCCCGCGCGCATTGCGGGCTGTGCACAGATAGTTATGGTGACTCCCCCGGGCCGCGACGGTAAGGTCAATCCCGCAATACTTGCCGCGGCAAGGATCGCCGGTGTAGACAGGATCTTCAAGGTCGGAGGAGCGCAGGCGGTTGCGGCGCTCGCGTACGGAACGGAGAGCGTGCCGAGGGTGGACAAGATCGTCGGTCCGGGAAATGCGTTTGTCG
>CAZQII010000064.1:0-8728 GCA_964593825.1 uncultured Ruminococcus sp. | reverse complement strand
CTGAAACAAAAAGTCAGCCTATTTATGGCGAGGCGAGAGACGTGTCATCCTGAGCGAAAGGCGAATGCCCGCAACCGAACCCGAAAGGCGATGCCTTAAAGACGTGTCATCCTGAGCAAGAGTCTCGCGCCGAACCCCCCAAGGGGCGATGCGGAACGAATGTCCGCATCGGGATCTCGTACCCCCTTCGTTATGCTTGTCAAACATGCATTTTTTCAGCACGGGTACCCTTATAGTGTCATCCTGAGCGAAAGGCGAAGCCTGTAGCCGAACCCGGAGGGCGGCATGCGCCACGCGCCTTGCCGGGATCTCGTTCCCGCTTCGGTATGTGGGTCACACCAACCATTTTCTACTCTCACAAAAAACAAAAAAAGAATGCGCAACAAGTTTATCCTTACCCTCTTCTCCGCCGAGATTCCGCCGTCGCTGTCGCTCGGCGCTGCTGCGCAGTTCGACTCCGCGCGACCGTGACACGCGCTCCTCTCAGAATGACACGGCGGTGGCACATCGGCACAAAAGAGTGTCATCCTGAGCGAATGCCCGCAACCGAACCCGGAGGGCGGCATGCGCTCTGCGCCTTCCCGGGATCTCGTTCCCACTTTGTTATGCTCGTCACACTCACTTAAAAGGCTTTCGCCTCCTTCGTTATGCCCGTCACACCCGCTTTTTCTTAACACGGGGTGCACTAAAAGCAAAAAACGGAGTGCGGCATGCACAGCCGCGCTCCGAGACATAGGTCCGCCGCGCGGACCTCGCAAAGGCTCAGCACTGAGCGGCATCACAGCCGCACGACTTCTTTTGCATATTCTGAACCTTCGATTTTATAAATTTTCTTCCCGGCTTCGTGCAGGCAACGGCGCCGAGCGCCGCCATCATACCTATCGCAATAAATATACACGGGTGCGAAGTCTTGCATTCCGGCTTTTTAAAAAACACGGTCATTATCCTCCTTTCGGATGCATTGCTCGCCCGAAACGAAAGCAACGCCTCGGACACGGATAGTTTGCCCGAGAAGGAGAAAAATATTTATCACAGCGCAATAAAGCAACCTCAACGCGAAGAAGCAACATCGCGCACAAAAAATCGCGCCTTTTGCTCGGCGCGTTTGACGGGCGTACCGAAAGAGGTATGTTCGTCACAGCAACCGTTTTCTAATCTAATTTAAAAACCGAAATAAGAATGCGTAACAAGTTTATTTTTACCCTCTTCTCCGCCGTCGCTGTCGCTCGGCGCTGCTTACGCAGTTCGGCTCCGCGCGGCCGTGACACGCGCGCCGCTTAGAATGACACGGCGGGGGCGCTCAGACAAAAGAGTGTCATCCTGAGTGAAAGCCGGTACCGACGCGTACTCTTTCCATAGTACATTCCATAGCATGCCAAGAACATAAAAACAACAAAATAAGCATTATTTTCTCCACACGGGTACCCTGCACGTGTCATCTTGAGCGGAAAGCGGAACGCTTGAAGCCGAACCCAAAGGGCGGCATGCGCCACGCGCCTTGCCGGGATCTCGTCCCCCCTTTTGTTTCGTCCGTCGCACCCACAAATCAGCCGAGCAAAAAAGCCGTGTCATCCTGAGTGAGGCAGAATGCCTCGCGCCGAACCCCGCAGGGGCGATGCGGAGCGAATGTCCGCATCGAGATCTCGTAACCTCTTCGGTATGCCCGTCACACCAGCCGAGCACTAAAGAGGCTGACTTTTTCGCTTCGTGATGACACGCTCTTTGATGCTCGATGCTCGGCAATTGGTTAAATTCCACAATTTTCTTTTTTGTGATTTGGGTAAAGCGCCGATTTTGCTTTTTATCATTTAAAAAAGTTGACACCGCATTAAAAATATGTTAGCATTATTGTAGTTCATTGTACATTTTTGTGTGTTACTTTAATACATATTTATGCACTTTGCTGAAAACGTATTTATTTTTGAAGGGAGAACGACTATGACAAAACGCTCAACCGTTAAAATCACCGCGGCGGTCGCAATAACGCTTTTGGCGATTATTCTTCTGCTCTCGGGCTACGCGACCGAGGAGGCGCACGGGCGCCGACCTCAAGACTCGCTCACGGTATCGCTGATGCAGGACAGCGGTGAACAGACCGTGATCGCAAGCAACGGAGCCTGCGACTACAAGATCTTTTTCAGCGCGGGCGACGCTATTCAGTCGGATCAGGTGCTGGCAAAGGACATCTCCACCCTTATTTACGAAATGTACGGCATACGCGTCGCCTACAAGGCAGACTCCGCCGTGCGTGCGACCGATAAGGAGATCCTCATCGGAACGACGAACAGAAGCGAGTCCAAGGCCTTGGCCGCGGCGCTCCAAACGCTGAAGACCGCAGACGATGACCTGGTCTGGGGCTACTGCATGATGAACGGCAAGCTCCTTTACACGGCGAGTGACGGCATCGCCTTCGAATACGGCATGACCGAGTTTGTTACATATCTCGCCGAGAACAGCTTCACCGTTCCGAGCGACCTCTCCGTTTTGAAGGTCAAATCGCGCGCGGAATACGACGCGGAAATAAAGGAAAAGGAGGAGCTCGAGCGGCAGGAGGTGCTGGAGGAGCTTCGCGCGATGAACAGCGCCTTTACGCAGGAGCAGTTCGGCGGCGATCCGAAATCAATGGGCGAGTCCCCCTATGACTCCCCCCTTCTTTACCCCGCCTCCGGCATGCACCCGAGGATCTTCATCACCGCGGATAAGCTCGACGACGTCCGCGCGATCATGGAGGATCCCGCATATGCAAAGCTCGTCAAAACATTCTATAACGATGTCAACATGGATCGCGAAAAATGCATTGGCGGCTTTCCCACTGTTTATTTCGATGATCCCGACGACCTTTACGAGGACGATTATTACCGCTACGACGTTTCGATAATCTCTGCCCTGCAGAACAAGGCCTTCGCCTACTTTATCACGGGCGATGAGGTGTACGGCTACGAGGCGATAATCGGCGCGAAGAACATGATCCTCACGCTCAAATATTCCACATACATCCACATGGACCTTTACCACGGCGCGTCGCACGTCATGATCGCCGTGGCAAAGATATACGACTGGTGCTACGGTCTTATGACCGAGGACGACAAGATGCAGATCGCGGCGGGCATCTCCAACATCATCGGCCCGCAGATGGAGTCGGGCATGCGCTTTCCTCCCTCGGGCATGAACGCCGTCTCCGGCCACGGAACGGGCCCGCAGCTCCTGCGCGACTGGATAATGATCTGCATCGCCCTCTATGACGAGATGCCCGACTGGTGGGAATACGTCGGCGGACGGTACTTCCAGGAATACGTCCCCGTCATAAACGAGCATACAAAGAACGGCTGGGTGACTCAGGGCACCTCCTGCTACGGCCCCAGCAAGTTCTCAGAGCTCATGATCTCCGCGAGGCTCCTCTACCTTTCGACGGGTCAGCTCCCCTACGACACGGAGGGCATTAGGCTCGCGCCCTACTATGTGATAAGCCACCTTCAGGCAAACGGCAAATACTTTCAGACCGGCGACGGAGCGAGAAACCCCTCCGGCGGATCTCTTCAATATTCATATCTGTATGACGTTGCGGCAATATTCGGCGACTCCGTTCTTACCGGATATCTTTACAGCATAACCGACAGAATGAACAACGCCGCAAAGCCGGACTGGGACAACGACGCACCCGCGGCGAAGATCCTCGCCTACCTCGCATATCTCCCGGATCCCGAGCCCGACGCGCTCGAGAGCATCGATACTATCCAATATTTCGAGCATCCCGCGGGCTCCATGACCGCAAGAACGTCGTGGGACTCCGATGCCGCCGTGTTCTTCATGCGCATCGGCACCATGACCATGGCAAACCACGATATACTGGATTCCGGCACCTTCCAGATCTATTATAAGGGTCTGCTCGCCGGCAGCACGGGAACATACAACAAATACGGCTCCAACGTGCACAAATACTACCTTCAGTCCACCGTCGCGCAGAACGGACTGCTCGTCTTCAACCCCGCATACGCGTCGGCCGAGCCAAGGCTCGGCACCGATTCCGACGGCAACGCCGACCCCCTGAACGTCCTCAACGGTGCCTCGTACTTCTACTCCGGCGGGCAGAAGCGCCTCAGCGAGGCGGGCACGCTGGAAAACTGGCTCGGCGGCAATTACCGCATGGGCACAGTCACCGGCGTCGATAAGGGCTACTCGTACGCGGACGGCTCGGCGGAATACGCCTACATTGCAGGTGACATCACCGACGCGTACGACAGCGCCACGGTCGAATACATCGAGCGCCGCATGCTTACGGTGTTCACGGGCGATCCCGATCTGCCCGCACTGTTCTTCACCTTTGATACGATGGAGGCAAAGCAGGCAAGCTTCGCAAAAACATTCCTCCTTCATACGGTCAATGAGCCGACGGTCGACACCGACGGTATGACCGCGGATATTCGCGCGGGCGAGGGACGCCTTTACGTTCAGTCCCTGTTCGGCGCGGACAAAATAGAAAAGATCGGCGGCTCCGGCTACGCCTATTGGATCAACGGATATTACAACAGCGAGGGTACATGGATCGAGGGCAAGAACTGCGTCGACCAATACTGCCCGACCGACAATGCCGACCGCTTCTGGGGCAGGATTCAGCTGACCGCCTCGGGTGAGGCTCTCACTCAGATGCTCACCGCGATGTACGTCACGGACTCCTCGAGCACGGAGACCGCAGCATTTGAGAAATTCTCGAACGACCGCATCTTCGGCGCGAAATTCAAGAACATTTACGCGATCTTCACCGCCTCGCGCGAGCGAGAGTATAAGCAGTTCTCCTTCGTGACCGAGGGCACAGGGCTCTCGAATTATTACATCAGCGGCCTTGAGGCAGGAACATGGAGCGTGCTCGTCGACGGCGTGCGCGTGGCAAGCGTCAATGTCTCCGAGGACGGCGGATTCGCGAGCTTCATCGCTCCGTCCGGCACCGTTTCCCTCGAGCCAACGGAAAACGTCCTCGGCGCGACCGGCGGCAGAATACAGTACACCACCGGCGGCGGCCTGCTCGGCGACGATGCGCAGTACACCTATCATAACGACACCGCAACTCCCATCACCCAAAATATAACGAGAGGAACGGACAAATTCCTCGGCTGGTACACGACCCCGACCTTCGATAAGGGCACGGAGATCACCGAGATCCCCGCGGGAACCACGGGAACGGTCAAGGTCTATGCGAAATGGCTCTCCACCTATGTTAACGAAACCTACGAAGGCACCGTTATTAACAACAAAGAAGCAAACTCAAGCAAGAACAACATAAACTATAACGGCTCGGGCAAGGCGGGCTCCTCATTCGTGACGAAGACGGACGACAGCGGCTCGTACCTCGTGTGGACCAAGGGCTCATCCGACTCCTTCATGTCCGTAAAGAATACGGAAAACAACTTCTCGATCCTGTCGGCGGACGACGAGACAGTCTCCTTCGAATTCAAGATCGCAAAGGACGGCGACAATCCGATCCTGCCCTTCAACCTCCGCATAATGTCCAACGTCGAATATAAGACCAACGCGGACAGAGTCTGGGGCGAGATGCCGTTGTTCTCCGTCAAGAGCGACGGCACCGTCTGCCTCGGCTCGAGCGGCTCCGTGATCGGAAGCATCGCGGACGGAAGCGTGCTCAACATCAGGGTCGCGGTCGATTTCAAAAACGAATGCATAAAGGTATACAACGACCTCGGTGCCAAGACCGTGAGCATGGATATAACTCCTCCCTCCGGCTCCGGCGCACCGAATTGCTCCGAATGGCGCAAGCTCATGAAGGAATACCTCGCATACATCTACCCGAATCCCTCGGGCAAGGCCGACTCCTCGATAAGGATCTACGGCTTTAAAATCTCCGAGGGCAATGTGCTCGAGAACACCGAGCTTAAGGACCGCATGATAGATTACAATCTCGCAGGCGGCTCCTTAGCCTCCGACGCACCGTTCTACTACTCGACGGAGGAGGACACTCTCCTTCCGGAGGCCACAAAGAGCGGCGCGGAATTCGGCGGCTGGTACAGCACCCCCGACTTTAAGGAGGGAACCGAGATCACCCACGTCTCCAAGGACAGCGAAGGTCCCGTCAAGGTCTACGCAAAATGGCTCATGACCTTCGTCGACACCGATTTTTCGGGCAGCTCCGTTAACGCGGACGAGAACGAAAACGACGTCCTCGGTCTGATAACCTTCCACACCAAGGGCAAGACCGGCGCAAAGGCCGTCACGAAATACGACGAAAACGGAAAGCCGTACGTCGAATTCGTAAAGGGCTCGTCGGACTCATTCATCTCCGTCAAGAGCACGGAAAACAACTTCTCGACCATGGCGACGGGTCTTGTCAGTTACTCATTCGCATTTTCGAAAAAGGCGGGCTGCGACGTCTTCGCATCCTCGAACATAGTCCTCGAATCCAATTACAGCGCGGAGGGCACGGAGGGCGTTTGGGGCGCGCTCTCGCTCTTCAGCATAAAGAGCGACGGCACAGTCCTCGCGCCGGACGGCTCCGATATCACCAAGATCGTCGAGGGCGACATCGCCTACGTCAACTTCACCGTCGATTTCATAAACGGCGCACTGACCTATTACTCCGCGGACGGCAGTGTGGCAACGACCGTCAGCTTCACCGCCCCGGCAAAATCCGGTGCCGCGAGCACGGCTGAGTGGCAGAGGCTCATCAAGCTTTACATGCTCTACTTCCGTGCGAACGACAATACCGTCTCCGCCGACAGCACGATCAACATCCACGCGATAAAGATCAAGGAGGGCAACATCTTCGATACGGTCGAGGCTCCGGACGGCAACTCCATAACCTACAGGACTGGCGGCGGCACTCTGCCCCCGAACGCACCCGGAACATACGATGCGGAGAAAGAGACCGTCCTTCCCACCGAGGTGACCCGCGAGGGCTACATCTTCGCCGGCTGGTACACCGATTCCGGCTGCACGGGTACCCGCATTTACTCAATTCCCGCGGGCGGAACGAAGTGCATCACCCTCTATGCAAAGTGGTCTTCGGTATTCGTCGACGCGGACTTCTCGGGCAACGATGTCAACGCCACGGTCAACTCAAACGACTCCTACGGAGACCTATACTTCATAACCCAAGGTAAGAGCGGCGCCTCGTTCGTTACCAAGACGGACGAAGACGGAAGGAAGTACCTCGAATGGACGAAGGGCTCGTCCGACTCGCTCCTCAGGGTTTCCGACGTGACTCCCAACTTCTCCACCATGGCTTCCACAGCGGCGAGCTACTCGTTCAAGCTCAAGAAGAGCTCCGACGCTCCTCTGCTCTACACACCCGAGATAATCCTCGAGTCCAATGTTAACACGAGCGGCACAACGGCGTGGGGCACGCTTAAGCTCTTTGCCATCAAGGAGAACGGCGACATCGTTTGTCCCCTTGACGAGAGCATCGTGATCGCAACTCTGTCCGACAGCTCCGTGACCGACATACGCTTCACCGTCGACTTCGCGCGCGGACAGCTGATCTTCTACTCGGAGGATAACACGGTCCTCCATACCTTCGGCTTCACCGCTCCGGAGGTGTCCGGTGCCGCGACCACGGCGGAATGGCAGAGACTCATTAAGAGATACATGCTCTATTTCCGTGCGAGCGACAACACCGCGCCCGCGGACAGCAAGCTTTTGATCTACGGCATTACGATCGCCGAGGGCAATATTTACGCTTAAACTAAGATTGCACACACCCGCCCGATAATGCGGCGGGTGTGCACCCGGGGCGGGACGGTCGCGGCAAAGACCGGACCCTCTCACTCCCCGTCTCTTTTCTGTCCCGAGGGCTCCGACAAAGGGCCTTCGGGACGGTTTATTTTCGCCTCGGCGGCGTTTCGGTCTCAAAACGCGTGTTTTTTCGGCAAGCCACTTGACTTTTTTCAAAATTATGTTATAATAAAAATAAAATAAATCATAAAAACTGTGACGAAGAGAGTAGCCGTGCGCAAATGGTCAGCCTGCAGAGAGCCGGGGTCGGTGGGATCCGGCGGTGTCCGCGCCTTCGGTGAAGATCACTTCCGAGTTGCTTACCGAACGGCGCCGCGGCGCCCTGTAGGATCAGCCGCGGGCACGGGCGTCATGCGTGCGCATATTGATCGATATGTTGACGGTGGTTTTAATTTTTCCGTTTCCATAGGAGACGGATTTTTTATTTTCTCGATAAAAATTTCAAACAGGAGATTGGAAATATGGCAATTTACGAAAAGGTTTCAACCGACCTCGGCTTTGTCGAAAGGGAGAAGGCGACGCGCCGCTTCTGGGAGGAGAACAAGATCTTCGAAAAGAGCATCGGCGAAAAGAAGAACGGCAGGAATTACACGTTCTTCGACGGTCCGCCCACCGCAAACGGAAAGCCGCATATAGGTCACGTCCTCACCCGTGTCATCAAGGACATGGTTCCGAGATACAGGACGATGAAGGGCGACAGAGTTCTGAGAAAGGCGGGCTGGGACACGCACGGCCTCCCCGTTGAGCTCGAGGTGGAGAAGAAGCTCGGCATCGACGGCAAGGAGCAGATAGAGAGCTACGGTCTTGAGCCCTTTATCGCACACTGCAAGGAGTCGGTGTGGAAATACAAGGAGATGTGGGAGGACTTCTCCGCCACGGTCGGATTCTGGGCAGACATGGACAACCCCTATGTCACCTACACCAACGATTTCATCGAGTCCGAGTGGTGGGCTCTCAAACAGATCTGGGACAAGGGCCTGCTCTACAA
>CAZQII010000063.1:0-9492 GCA_964593825.1 uncultured Ruminococcus sp. | reverse complement strand
ATTCGGCGTTAAGTTCTTCAAGGGCGAGAAGCCCTGGGGCGTTAAGGCCGATATCCTTATGCCTTGCGCAACTCAGAATGAGGTCGGCATCAAAGAGGCCGAGCAGATCGTCGCCAACGGCATCAAGTATTACGTTGAGGTCTCCAACATGCCCACAACGAACGAGGCGGTCGCTTATCTGAAGGCCAACGGCGTTATAGTTGCTCCGTCCAAGGCCGTAAATGCCGGCGGCGTTGCCGTTTCCGGTCTTGAAATGTCGCAGAACTCCATGCGTTATTCTTGGACTGCTGAAGAGGTTGACGAAAAGCTTAAGGGCATCATGAAGAATATCTTCGAGGCTTCCGTAAATGCGGCACACAAATACGGACTCGGCGACGATCTCGTTGCCGGTGCGAACATCGCCGGATTCCTTAAGGTTGCAGATGCCATGATGGCACAGGGTGTGGTATAATTTATAGCACGCATACAGGGCAGGCTTCGGTTCGAAGCCTGCTTTTTTAAAAACCTATAATAACTAAAACGGCGGTGCTGAAATGGCAAAGGGAGAAAATCAAAAGCTCAAGCTCTTCAGGCTTCTCGATATATTGATGAGAAGGACCGATGACGAGCACGGAATAGACATGAACGAAATAATCTCCGCGCTCTCGGAGTACGGAATAAGCGCGGAGAGAAAGAGCATATATTCGGATATCGAGTGCCTTGGCGAGCTCGGATTCGAGGTTTTGAAGATGACGGATTCAAGACCCGTGAAATATGCGCTCGTCGGAAGATATTTTGAGAACGCGGAGCTGAAGATGCTCGTCGATGCGACGGAGGCGTCAAAGTTCATTCCGCAGGAAAAATGTCGGGAAATAGTTAAAAAGCTTGAGGTCTTTGCGGGAAAGCGGGGGGCGCGCGATCTTGCGCGCAAGGTCTATATCGATGACCGCGTTAAAAGTAAGGCGGTCTTTTATTCCGTGGATGCCATACATACCGCAATAAATTTATCAAGGACCGTCACGTTCAAGTACTTTAATTATAATGTCCGCAAGCAAAAGGAATATCACAAAAACGCATCGGATTATCATGTAAGCCCGCTGAGCTTGGTCTGGAACGATGAAAATTATTATCTAATCGCCTATGACGAGGACGGCGGCAAATTGAAGAATTTTCGCGTTGACAGGATGGAGAGCGTCCGCATAGGCGACTCGCCGCGCTCTAAGGCGGCGCTCGCGGAGCATGTCGACCCGAATGTTTATACAAGAAAGGTGTTCGGCATGTACGGAGGACGCGAGGAGCTTGTGACGCTGGAATGCAAGAATGAGATCGCCGGCGTCATAATCGACAGATTCGGCAATTGCGTCAATTTCGAGCCGCGCGGCAACGACTCGTTCGCCGTAAGACTCCACGTCACGGTCAGCCCCAATTTCTTTGCATGGGTGGCGGGTTTCGGCGATAAAATGCGGATCGAGGCGCCCATGTGCGTGCGCGACGGGTTCGCCGAGCATATTAAAACTATCTACGGAATTTACTTTGAAAAATAAAACATGATCACACGGTTTTTGGGAGGTTGATCTTGAAAAAATATGATGCTGTGCTTTTTGACATAGACGGAACGCTGCTCGATCCGCAGTCCGGGCTTGTTTCTTCATTTGCTTATGCACTCGGAAAAATGAATATAGATTACGGCACGCGGGCGTCGCTCTCTCGCTTTATAGGCCCGCCGCTCTATTCGGAATGGAAGCGCGTTTTTTCTCTTTCCGATGCGGAGGCGGACAGGGCACTGGCTCTTTTTCATGAGTACTATTCTGTGTACGGCTGGTGGGACAATAAGATCTACGCCGGTATACCAGAGCTCCTTTGCCGTCTTAAGGATGAGAATAAGATCCTTGCCGTTGCGACCTCAAAGCCGCAATTCTTTGCTGAAAAGGTGCTTCGCCTTCACGGACTTGACGGATATTTTGATTTTGTCGGCGCGGCAGACGGCGACAGAAGGCGCGACAAAAAGCATGAGGTCATCGATTATGTGTTTGAGGGGATAGGCGAGGAGCATCGCGGATCGGCGATCCTCGTCGGTGACAGAAGGTATGATGCCGAGGGCGCGCGCATAGCGGGGATAGATTCCGTGGCGGCCGCATGGGGGCACGGCGGTGCGGATGAAATAAGGGCGGCGGGCTTTGACTTTGTAGCTGAAGCACCGAACGCGGTCGCACGCATTCTTTGCAGGTAAAATAAAAAAACGGCTTACCCGTGTTAAAAAACAGGGTAAGCCGAATTGTTTTTTCAGTCCGCACTTTCCTCGGTGCGGATACTTTTTTTCGATCTTGTGCGGCAGAGCCTGCGCACATCGTCGAACGTGTCCGTAATCTCCTTTTCGGGCGCGGCCGTGAGGAGCGAAACGGCGACGATGGCGACTGCGCCGAGAATGAATGCGGGAAGGAGCTCGTAGATGTTCCATGCTCCGCCGATCGGACGGATGAGGAACTTCCAAACGAATACCGTTGTCGCACCGGTGATAACGCCGGCAAGCGCACCCCACTTGTTGGTCCTGCGCCAGAAGAGGGCGAAGAGGATGACGGGGCCGAATGCGGCGCCGAAGCCCGCCCATGCGAACTCAACGATTCTGAAGACGGAGGAATTCTGATCCCAGGCGAGGAACATTGCCGCAACCGCTATTATCGCGACGGTAAGACGGGCGAGCCACATCTGCGACTTTTCCGAAATGTCCTTCTTTATGAAGCGCTTGATGATATTCTCCGAAACGGATGACGATGCCGCAAGGAGCTGAGAATCGGCCGTTGACATGATCGAGGCGAGAATGCCCGCAAGGATCAGGCCGGCGATCACCGCGCCGAAGGTGTCGAGATTTCCGATTGCATCCGCTATGTAAATTACTATACGCTCCGAGTCGAACGATGCGGAGTCTATTATGCCGCTTGATGCGGCGAAGCTGTAGCCGATCACGCCTATCGCAATTGCGACTGCCATGGAGATCACGACCCAGACGATTGCGATACGGCGCGACATCTTGAGCTTATGATCGTCCTCGATGGCCATGAAGCGGAGAAGTATATGCGGCATTCCGAAATATCCGAGCCCCCATGCGAGGGTCGAAACTATCGAGAGGAAGCCGAAGCTGCCGCCGTCCGTGCCGAGGGGGTTGAAATACTGACCGACGGAGGAGATACCATCGTGGCTCAGTATCGTGTCGCCGATCGCGCCGAGGCCGCCGGCGTTTTCAACACCGAATCCGATTATAATGAAGAGCGCGACGGTCATGATGATCGACTGGATGAGGTCTGTGACCGATGCGGCAAGGAAGCCGCCGATAACCGTGTATATGACCAGAACAATGGAGCCGGTTATCATGGCAACGTGATAATCTATGCCGAATATAGAGTTCAAAAGCTTACCGATCGCGGAAAATCCCGATGCCGTATAGGGCACGAAGAAGATGACGATAACCGCCGCCGAAATAGCGGTGAGGAAGCCCTTTTTGTCACCGAATCTGTCGGAGAGGAAGGAGGGAATCGTCGTCGATTCCGTTTTTTCCGAATATATTCTTATAGGACGTGCCACCAAAAGGAAGTTCAGATATGTGCCGATCCCGAGTCCGACCGCGGTCCAGAGAGCCTCGGCAAATCCGGTCGTGTTTCCGGCAACGGCGGTGAGCAGTGCAACACCGGGCAGACCCATGAGCAGCCATGACGACATGTCCGATGCCTCCGCACTCATTGCGGTGACCCAGGGGCCGAGCTTTCTTCCGCCAAGATAAAAATCGTCCGAATTCTTGTTCGCTTTTGCACATTTGACGCCAAGATATATGATGTATGCCATATAGAGGACGATGGTGAAGATCATCATTGTCAGTTTCATTTTAGTATATCCTCTTTTGAAATAAATTAATGTGCCGACACGCTGAGTGAGCGTGCGATAGGTAAGAAGTGCCTATAAAATTTAAAAAGGACGGAGAACGCAACACGGCTCCATCCTTTTTAACCGGCATGCAAGCGCAGGTGCAAAATTATTTTTCAGCCTCTGCCTTTGCAACAACTGCAACGCCCTTATAGTATCCGCAAGCCTTGCATACTCTGTATGCGCGGTTAAATTCGCCGCACTGAGGGCACTTTACGATATTTGTGGGGTGCTCAAGCTTCCATACGCTGGAGCGTCTTTTCATTTTTCTCGAATGAGAAACCTTTTTCTTCGGTACTGCCATAGTTGTTTACCTCGCATTTATGTTATTTTTTATTTTCGTTTTTCATCGCGTCAAGAATCTTTTGGAGCGGAGCCAAGCGCGGATCGGGTTCCTTTAACGTACACGCGCACTCCCTCTCGTTGAGATTGCATCCGCATTTCGGGCACAGGCCCTTGCAGTCCTCCTTGCAGAGGAATCGGAGCGGAAACTCCATTTCAAGCTGTTCCTTGAGCGGCTCGTCCATATCAAGGAATCCGTCCTCGATTATGGCATAATCATCAAGCCTGTCCTCATCAAGATCGCCGAGCAAGCTCCTCGGTGCAACGGTTTTCTCAAGATCAAGAGTGAACTCGCCCGAAATAGGAGAAAGGCATCTGGCACATGCGGCCGTATACTCGACCGACATTGTAAGAGCCATCCTCATGTATCCCGCGGTGTTGGTAATGTCACCGGTGACCTTCATGGGAGAAGGAAAACTTACGCCGTAAAGAAAGCTCGAGGAATCTTCCGGATCGGTGTCAAGCGGTAACTCGTAATCAAATGACAGGTATCTGTCACCTGCGAGCAGGGGTCTTAGATCAAGCCTCATCGCGAGCACCTCCCGTATTGTTTTTGACATTTGGGCGCAGTTTAGGCTACGAACCGCAAAGTCGTACACTATATTATAAAGCTTTTATGTCAAGTTGTCAAGTCCTTTTGCGAAAAAAGTTAAAAATAAAAGTTAAAATACGCAAGGTATATGGATTTTTTCCGTCGCATGTGCTATAATGAATATGAAATTTTATTTTGCGAGGACAACGACAATGAACGACGGCAAAAATTCCGAATTTTCCATAACCCCGTGCGCGATCTATTATCCGCGTGAGGACGCGGGCGCCGCCAAGGTTGCATACAAGCCGTATTACAAGGACGGCGACGCATACGTGGAAGAGGAAACCGGCTGGTTTGAGGAGCAGGGCGTGAAGTGCGGGATCCAGCATACGCGCAAAAACAGCGTTGCGACCCGCGGACATTTGCATGACGCGCTTGAAATAATCTATATTAAATCCGGCACCTTCATCGCGCAAATAAACGATGCGCGCTACAGCGTCTGTCGCGGGGATATGCTTTTTTTCCGCAGCGGAGATATTCACAGAATTTTTTCGCTTGATGAGGACGATAATACTTATTACGTGATAAAGATTCATCCGTCGCTCATATTCGATATTGCAGACAAGAAAAACGGCGCGGCATATATGATCGAGTTTTCCATCTGCGACGAGCGGGCGAAGAGAGTCTGGCGCGCGCAGGAGCTGGAGGGGACGGATGTCGAGCGAACGGTGCGCCTGCTCGCCGAGGAGTGCCGCGAGAAGCGTCCGTACTTCGATATATCCGTGCGCCGCTATGCCGCGAGCCTTTTGCTCTTCCTTTTAAGATATGAGAATAAGAGCGGAAGCGAGGGAGCAAGGTACGTCGTGCACGAGGACGGTACGGTGCTTGACTCGATATACCGGTCGCTGACGTTTATAAACGAAAGATATGCCGACGGTATAAGCGCGGCGGATGTCGCCACCGCGGTCGGAATGAGCTACAGCCGCTTCTCGCGCTTATTCGGATCTGTCACGGGGAGAAGCTTCAAGGAGCATCTGAATCTTGTCAGAATCAAAAAAGCGGAGGAGCTGCTCATAACGACCGAGGACACTATTTTCGAAATAACGGAAAAATGCGGATACTGCAGTCCGTCGTATTTCATCATGACGTTTAAAAAGGCGAAGGGCGTCACACCGCACGCATACAGGGCGGCTCTTAAAAGGGGAAGAGAAGGTGAAGTTAAGCTTAAAAAATAAAAAAGAGGTCATAAGTGCGGTAAAGAGCACCGCACTTGTCATAGCGGGAACGGTTACGATCGCGTTCGGAACAGGGCTCTTTTTGGTTCCGTACGGTCTTGTGGCCGGCGGAATGTCCGGCATGGCGATAGTTCTCGCCGAGATATCCGCCTCCGTCGGTCTTGACGAGGACTTTTATATTACCGTTTTAACATGGTCGTTTTTTTTGCTCGGGCTGATTTTTCTCGGCAAGGGGTTCGCCCTGAAGACTCTGGTCTCGGCTTTGGTGTATCCGCCTGCGTTTTCGCTCTGCATGCGTCTTGCACAGTCGGATGTGCTCGGCGGCATGCTCGACATCTCATCCTCGGTGTATGCAGACGCCGGAATCATCGTCGCATCGGTTTTCGGCGGCGCCGTCATCGGGGCGGGGATTGCTTTGGCGTTCACGGGCGGAGGCTCCACCGGCGGTGTCGATATACTTGTTATTATCTTAGCAAAGCACGTAAAAAGGCTCTCGAGGGCGAGGATACTCTTCATGCTGGATGCGGCGGTCATTATGATCGGGGCGTTTGTGGCCCGTGATGCCGTCATCACCGCGCTCGGTGTCATCTCCGCGTTTACCTCCTCGGCGGTGACGGATCGGCTTTTCGGCGGGACGAAGGCGTTTGTCGCAAATATAATTTCCGACAGATCCGACGAGATAGGCGGGGCGGTTATAAGCGAGCTCGGCCGTACGGCAACGGTCATCCCGTGCATCGGCGGATATTCGGGAAGAGAAAAGCGCATGCTGTCCGTCTCATTTGACATGACGCAGTATTCCGTGCTCCTCGCATCCGTTTTAAGGATAGACCCGAACGCGTTCGTCACGGTCCAGCGCGCACACGAGGTAAACGGAGAGGGCTGGACACGCGCCTCGGACGGCAAAGGCATAGGCGGTCGAGACTCGTAAATTCGCATCCGAGTGCACCCGTGTCGAGAAAAAACGGCAAAACGATAGAAAATGTAAACATTTATTTACAGAGATGAGTCCGAGCACCGAGCCCGAAAGGTGAGATGCGGACTCTTTTTTGCTTTTGCCGCCCGCGCCGGTGTCGGGATCCGACAAGTTTTTTCTTTAACTTACAAATGCTTATTGACAAATATTAAATAATATGATAAAATTATTTATGTTAGTTAAATATATTATTTTGATGTAACCCCTCTTTTTTATGACGCTTTTCCGCTCGGCTCTCTGCGGGAAACAGGTCGGAGGGGCTTCCTGCTTTTTGATATTATTTTAAGGAGGATATATAAATGAAAAAAGTTGCTGTTCTTATGGGAAGCGACAGCGATCTTCCCACAGTGGAAAAGGGTATCGCGGTCCTTCGCGATTACGGGATCCCGTTTGAGGTGCACGTCTATTCGGCGCACAGGACACCCAAGGAGACGGCGGAGTTCGTCGGGCACGCCAAGGACAACGGTTTCGGTGTTATAATTGCCGCCGCGGGCATGGCGGCGCATCTGGCGGGTGCAGTGGCGGCGAACACGGTGCTCCCCGTTATAGGACTTCCGATCTCATGCAAGAACACAGGGGGCATGGATGCTCTTCTTGCAACGGTTCAGATGCCCTCCGGTATCCCGGTCGCAACGGTTGCGATCGACGGCGCGGCGAATGCCGCACATCTTGCGGCGCAGATCATCGCGCTCGGTGACGAGGAGCTTTACAACAAGCTCGTTGACAAGCGTAATGAGGGAGCGTGCAAGGTGCTTGAAAAGAATGCCCTTATCGAGAAGCAATTTAATGCTTAAGGAGAAAAATATATGGGACTTTTCGGAATTATAGGTGATGAGAGAACCAATGTTGCGTCAAGCGTGTATTACGGACTTTACGCCCTTCAGCACAGGGGTCAGGAGAGCGCGGGTATCGTTGTAAACGATGACGGAGTTTTTACATCCCACAAGAACTCGGGACTTGTAAACGATGTCTTTTCGGCTGAGGCGCTGAATGATCTCGGGTACGGAAACATGGCTATCGGACATGTTCGTTACGGCACGCTCGGAACCAAGGACAGCATAAACGCGGAGCCGGTGGTCGTCAATCATATCAAGGGCAGGCTCGCTCTTGCGACAGCGGGACCGCTCGTCAATTCGGCAGAGCTCAAGCATGAGCTCGAGATGCGCGGAATGATCTTCCACACCAACAGCGATGCGGAGATAATTTCCTATATCATAACGGAGCAGAGGCTTACCTCTTCATCCATCGAGGAGGCCGTCGCAAAGGCCATGGACCGCCTTGTCGGCGGATATTGCATGCTTCTTATGTCGCCGCGGAAGATGATCGCGGCAAGAGATCCGCACGGATTTCATCCTCTTTGCTACGGCAAGCGCGATAACGGTCAGTACGTTGTCGCAACGGAGAGCTGCGCGCTCGATTCCGTCGGTGCCGTCTTCGTGCGCGAGCTTGAGCCCGGTGAGATCCTCGTGTTCTCTCGCGACGGAGTCCGTTCGATAAAGAAGCACTGCGGCACAAAGCCCGAATCCCTTTGCATCTTCGAGTACATATATACCGCACGTCCCGACTCGGTCATCTGCGGCAGGGCTGTCCACGACGCGAGGAAAAAGGCAGGCGCCCTTCTTGCCGAGGCGCATCCCGTCGAGGCGGACGTCGTCGTCGGAGTTCCGGATTCCGGACTTGACGCGGCAATAGGATATTCGGAATTCTCAGGCATCCCTTACGGAATAGGTCTCATTAAGAACAAGTACATCGGCAGGACGTTTATCGCTCCCGGCCAGGATGTGAGGGAGGACAAGGTCAGGATCAAGCTCAATCCCGTTTCCGCAACGGTAAAGGGGAAGAGGGTCGTGCTCGTCGATGATTCCATCGTCCGCGGAACAACATGTGCGCGCATAGTAAGGCTCTTGCGCAACGCGGGTGCGACGGAGGTCCACCTTCGCTCGTCCGCACCGCCGTTCCTTAACCCGTGCTATTACGGCACCGACATCGATTCCAAGGAGGCGCTCATTGCCTGCAACCATACGATAGAAGAGATTGCACGCATCGTGGGCGCCGATTCGATAGGCTATTTAAGGCTCGAGGATGTTGAAAAGATCGCGAGCGGCAGCACCGCGTGCGGATACTGCACGGCATGCTTCGACGGAAAATATCCGACGGAGGCTCCCGTTGTTATAAAAAATAAATTTGACAATAAAATTTCAGAAAGCGAGAATGAAAATTGAAGAACTCAAGATCCGAAAGTTACGCCGCTGCAGGCGTTGACATCACCGCGGGCTACAAGGCCGTGGAGCTTATGAAGGCGCATATCGCGCGCACACGCAACGAAGGATGTCTCGATGACGTAGGAGGATTCGGCGGTTGCTTCGGTCTTCCCGTGAGAACGATGGAGGAGCCCGTGCTCGTCTCCGGAACCGACGGATGCGGCACGAAGGTCAAGCTTGCGATCCTTATGGATAAGCACGATACGGTCGGCATCGACGCCGTCGCAATGTGTGTGAACGACATTATCTGCTGCG
>CAZQII010000062.1:0-9560 GCA_964593825.1 uncultured Ruminococcus sp. | reverse complement strand
AAAAAGCTTAACACGTCCCCACTCTCTTCTCCGCACAAAAGAGTGTCATCCTGAGCAAGAGGTGGAACACCTCGCGCCGAACCCCGCAGGGGCGATGCGGAGCGAACGTCCGCATCGGGATCTCGTGCCCAATATACTATGTCGGTCACACCAAAAAAAGCTACTCACACAAAGAAAGGATCCATAAATGAAGCTTCAGCTTGTTGCAACCTGCCTCTTCGGGCTTGAACACCTCCTCGGCGAGCAGATAGACGCCCTCGGATACGAGCGCATCTCCACGATCGACGGCCGCGTTACCTTCCTCGGCGACGAGGAGGCAGTCGCCCTGTCAAACGTCTTTCTCCGTTACGCCGAAAGGGTGTACATAAAGCTCGGCTCCTTCCCCGCGCGCACCTTTGACGAGCTCTTTGAAGGGACGCGGGCACTCCCGTGGTCGGATTTCATAGGCAGGGACGACGCCTTCCCCGTTAAGGGGCATTCGATCAAATCCGCCCTGCACTCCGTCCCCGACTGCCAGTCGATAATCAAGAAGGCAATCGTCAGATCCATGTCCGAAAAGTACGGAATTCTCCAATTCCCCGAGGAGCGTGTTAAATTTCAGGTCGAATTCTTCATCCTGAACGACGAGGCCTCGCTCATGATAGACACCTCCGGCCTCCCCCTGCACAAGCGCGGCTATCGCAAGGAGTCAAACTCCGCCCCCATCCGCGAGACCCTCGCCGCCGCCATTGCGGCAACCTCCCGCCCCAGAGAGGACGTGCTCCTTTGGGACCCCATGTGCGGCAGCGGCACGATCGGCATTGAGGCGGCAATGATAATGAAGAACATCGCCCCGGGCGCACGCCGCAGCTTTGCGGCGGAGGAATTCCCCTTCATTGATAAAAAGCATTGGAAAAATGCAAGAGAGGAGGCCGCTGACGGCATAACCGCCACCAAGTTCGAGGTCTACTCCTCCGACATCGACAAGAACTGCGTCGCCCTCACCGAGCGAAACGCAAGGGCAGCGGGCGTGGACGATATAATAAAGCCCTTTATCTGCGACGCGAGGAAGATCTCCGCCCCGGGCAGACGCGCCACCGTTGTCGCAAATCCGCCGTACGGCGAAAGAATGGGCACGCCCATCGCCGTCGAGCGCCTCTATAAGGAGCTGGGTCAGCACTTCCGCTCCCTCGCACCGTGGCAAATCTACATTATCACCTCACACCCCTCCTTTGAGCGCCTCTACGGCAAGAAGGCGGATAAGGTGCGCAAGCTCTATAACGGAATGATCCCCTGCTACCTTTATCAGTACTTCAAAAATTCGAAGCCCCAAAAGCCGTAATGCAAACAAAAGTTTACATTACCACTTCTTGAAATCGAACACGGATCCAACATTGATCCGCATAATCCAAATCGAATATTACCGAACGGCGTTGCTCCCCGCAACGCCGTTTTTTCTATACACGGGTGCCCTGCAAGTGTCTCTGCAAAGTGAAAAACCATCACTTTATAACACAAGCATAAAAGGCCGTGTCATCCTGAGCGGAAGGCGAAGCCTGTAGCCGAACCCGAAGGGCGGCATGCGCCACGCGCCTTGCCGGGATCTCGTACCCCCTTCGTTATGCCCGTCATACCCACCAACCCGCCTCGTCCCAAAGAGTGTCATCCTGAGCAAGAGACGGAGTCTCGCGCCGAACCCCGCAGGGGCGATGCGGAGCGAAGTCCGCATCGGGATCTATTTCCCCTTTCGGTATGTCGGTCAGACGCAACGATAAGAATGAAAACAAGTTTATCCCCACTCCCTTCTCCGCCGAGATTCCGCCTTCGCTGTCGCTCGGCGCTGCTTACGCAGTTCGGCTCCGCGCGGCCGTGACACGCGCTCCTCTCAGAATGACACGGCGGGGGCACTCCGCACAAAAGACTCTGTCATCCTGAACGAAAATCGGCGCCCGCGCCGATTGGAGCCGAACCCGCAGGGCGGCATGCGCCACGCGCCTTGCCGGGATCTCGTACCCCCTTCGGTACGTCCGTCGCACGCACCGATTTTTTCAAATAACAAAACACAGAGGAGAGTGTGACCCACATATCGAAACGATGGCGAGATCCCGATATGGGCTTTTCGCCGCATATCGCCCCTGCGGGGTTCGGCGCGAGACTTCGTCCCTTGCTCAGGATGACACGCACCTTTCACCTCGTAGTGTCCTCCCCCCCTTCTTCCACTCCGCCGCCGTTTTCTCCGCACGGGTGCCGCGCAAGGCGAAGAAAAACGCATGCCGAGAATAATCTCGGCATGCGCGCGTGATATTAAGCTTTTGAATTACAGGTTGTAAACAAAGTATGCGTAAACCTTAAATTCGCCTGTTGCATCGGTAGGTACGGACGTTACCCTTGTTCCCTCCTGGAAGTCGGATGTCGTGTACCAGCCCATGAACTTGTAGCCGAAGCGGTTTGCCTTGGGGAGCTCAGTCTCCGTGCCGCATATGTACTCTGTCGGAGCGTTCTCTGCGAGCTCGCCGCCGTTAAGCTCATATACGATGGTTCCCTTCTGCACCTCTGTCCACTTTGCATACACCTTGACCTTGCCCTCTGTTCCGGCCGCGATCTCGGTGATCCTGCTGTCCTCGCTAAAGTCGGAGGAAGTGAACCAGCCGGCGAACGTGTGGTCATCACGTGTGGGTGTGGGGAGAGTGTATCCCGTCTCGCTGTCATATTTGTCGAGCGCACCGCTCGGAAGCGTTCCGCCGTTGAGCTCATACTTGATGCTCGTGTCGACGATAGGCGTTGCGGCCTTCGGCTCTCTGAATGCTCTGCCGTCGATGACCTTAATGTCGTCTACGAGTATTGCTCTCTGGGTGTTTGCCTCGGGATTGGTCTCATCCTTCGGGTTATAAATGTTGACAAACAGAATGTGCGAGCCGAGTCCCTCTCTCTGCCACTTTGCAAGAGTTCCGAAGTCCTTGGGTGCCGCGGGCGTTACGGAGTCGAGGATCTCGTTGTTCTCGCCGTACGCCGTTACGGTGCCCGCCTCAAAGTCCACGCAGATCTTGACCTTTGTAAACTTATCCTCGGTGATCTTGTAGATGACCTTCTCACTGCCGGAGAGCATAACGTTTCCGTCCGTATCCGACCAGAGGAGTCCGAGGTTTCCGTTAGTGCCGCCGGGCGTTTCAAGCGTCCAGCCGATGCATGCAAGCTCTGTGCCCGCTACCTTTGCGAAGCTTACCTCAAACGAAACCGCAGTCTCGGTAAAGGTGGAGATGTTGTAGCCGCCGTCTGCCGTACGGAATATTGCATTCTTGCCGGGAGTTGCGGTTCCAACGTACAGATACTTGTTGCCCTGTTCGTCCTCGACCGTATGGAAGGATGCGCCCTCGTTCAGGTAGTTGTAAACTATTCCGTTATTATAGGGCTGACCGCCATTCTGTCCGGGGATCTTCTCGTAATCGACATCGGTCTCGCTGTAGTTCTCGTCGGTAAGGACGGTGAGCCACTTTGCGTATACCTTGAATGCGCCCTTGCTGTCCATCGGGATATAATCGATCTCGGTGCCTGCCGCGAAGTCAGAGGATGTGAACCAACCGCCGAAGACATATCCGTCCTTCTCTATGTCGGTCGGAAGGATGAGTCCCGTCTCGGGATCGTACTCGGTGGGTGCGTCGGTCTTGAACTTACCGCCGCCGGTCACGTACTCGACGCTCGTGTTTGCGGGGATCTTGGTCACGGGAGCCTCAAATGCTCTTCCGTCAACGACCTTGATGCTGTCGATGAGCACGCCGGCCTCGATTCCGCTTTCCGCATTGTTCCAGTTGCCGATGCCGAGGAAGAGGATGTGATGCTTGAGTCCCTCTCTCTGCCATGTTGCAAGAGAATCGAATGTCGTGGATTCGGGCGAAGGAGTTACGCTGTCAAGCACCTCGTTGTTCTCGCCATATGCGGTGACTGTGCCTGCTGCGAAGTCAACGCAGATCCTTATTGTTGTAAACTTATCCTCGGTGATCTTGTAGATGACCTTGTCGCTGCCGACGAGCTTGACGTTTCCTTCAGGGTCGGCTTTGAGAAGATCGAGTCTGCCGCTTCCGCCTACACTGCTGGAAGCCTCAAGAGAAAGTCCGAGAGAGGAGAGCTGAACGTCCGGGATCTTTGCGAAGCTGAGCTCGAACGACACTGCAGTCTCGTTGAATGTGGAGATGTTGTAGCCGCCGTCCGTTGTACGGATGACCGCATTCTTGCCCGGCGTCTTGTTATCAACGCGCAGGTATCTGTGTCCGTTTTCATCCTCGATGGTCTTGAATATTGTACCGTCGTTCAGATAATTATACGTAATTCCGCCGAGCTCGGGCTGACCGCCGTTGACTCCGGGAAGCTTCTCGTAATCAACGTCCGTCTCGCTGTAGTCCTCATCGGTAAGGACGGTGAGCCACTTGGCATATACCGTGTAGCTGCCGGTCGTTCCTGCGGGAACATAATATGTTCTCGACTTGAATTCCTTGTCGGTATACCAGCCGCCGAAGACGTAGCCTTCCCTCTTCACATCGTTCGGAAGGAGAGTGCCGTTCTCGGTGTCGTATTCCTTAAGTGCACCGTCGGGGAGCTTACCGCCGTTGGTGACAAAGTTGATATTGTTGCCTGTCGGGAGGACTATCTCCTCCTGATAGAAGATGTCGCCCTCTGCGATCCTGACATTGTCGACCGCCATGGAGGAGACCGCGCCCTCGGTCTTGTCGCTTCTCGACATTACAGCATAGAACATGTAGTTCGATGCGACCTTCTGCCATTCAAGCAACGAGCTCTGTCCGCCGGGCACGCTCGTGATCTTGGAGTCGGTGATAACATTGCCGTCCGCGTCATAAGCGAGTATCGTCGCTGTCGCAAAGTCGACCGTGATGCGGAACGTTGTGTAATCATCCTCGCCGACCGTCGCGAATACTGTAGACGCGCCCGTGAGCGTCGCCTGACCCTTCTCGTTGATGTTCATTACGCTGATCTCGCCGTACTTGGAGCCGGATGTCGGGATCCTGATACCCACGCTCGGGAAGTCGATGCCCTCGAGCTTCTTCAGGCTGAACTGGAAGGATATCGCCGTTTCGGTGAAGTGAGTGAGGTTGTAAGAGGAGCTTGAGGAATAGAAGATCGCGTTCTTCGGTCCGACGCTCGCCTTAAGGTAAGTGTTTCCGTCCGTGTCATCCACGGTCTGGAAGGAGGAGCCGGGCTTGAGCTCGTTTGCGCTACCCGCATTGTAACTGAGGCTGCCGTTGGAGCCGGAGGTGCTCTCGGGGATGATGAAGCTCTTGCCGTCAAACGACTCGTCTACGACGTAGTAGCTCCACTTTGCGAACACCTCGTACGTGCCCGTTGTGTCTGTGGGAACGTAGTAGGTCCTCGTGCTCTCCTCGTAGTTCTCGCTCGTATACCATCCGCGGAATATCGCGCCTTCCTTCACGACGTTGGTCGGGAGGAGGGTGGGCGTTTCGTTGGAATAGCTGTTCGGAGCGTCCTTCGGAAGAGTTCCGCCGTAGGAATTATACTTGATTCCGCCTGCGGGAACATCGGTCGATGACTCGAAGATGTTGCCGTCCTGGATCTTGATCTTGTAGATGCGCATCGTCTCGTCGTAGTCCTTGTTTGTGCTGTCGCCGTGCCAATAGAAGATGTAGGACGTGTAGCACTTAATTGCGTCCTCGGGCTTCGCCGCACCGAGTGCGGACGCGGGAACATAGGACATAGACTGGATCATGTTGTTGTCCTCGTCATATGCCTTAATAAGACCGTTCTTAAAGTCGAGCGCTATGCGTACGGTAACCTTTCCGTCCTTGAGCGAGCCGATCTTCTTCGTCGCGCCGAGCGTGACCTTACCGTTCGAATCGGTTCTGAACAGCGTCGTGTGCTGCGATGAGATAGCTCCGCCGCTCGCATTGCTCTTTGAAACGATCTGGAAGTTGGTGGGCAGGTAGGCAACGCCGTCCTCGCCCGAGAACTCAATTGTGAAGGAAATCGTCTTGTCGTCGGAGACGGATGTCGAAATATTATCGTTGTAGTTTATGGAGTAGATGAACGAGTCGCTCGGACCCTTGACCCACTCGAGGTAGCCGTTGCCGTCCTCATCCGTCTTTGTCTTGAAGGAGGAGCCGGGCTTACCGTCGCCGGCGTAGGTTATACCGTTGACGCTCGCACTGCTCTTGATCGCATTGACCTTAGAGGAGCTGTAATCCTCATTTACAAACGTGGTGAGCCACTTCGCATATACTCTGAACGTGCCTGTCGTTCCTGCGGGAACGGAGTAAACTCTGTCCTCGGGGAGGCATTCGCTCGTGAGGTACCAGCCGAGGAACACGTCCTCGCCTCTTGTTGCGGTGGTGGGAAGAATGGTTTCCGTTTCGTTATTGTAGGTGTAGGGTGCGTCATCGGGGAGAGTTGCTCCGCCGCTGTTGTACTGGATCTTTCCTCCGTTTGCACCTAAAACGTCGCTGCCGGGAATGATCTCGACCGTGCCCGCCGGTGCGGTGAACGTGAGCATGCCCGACTCATCGGAGGAGAGCGAATATGCTACGGAAATGCCGTCAACCTTGACATTCCATGTTCCGTCGCAGATGCCGCTTATATAATAATTGTAAAGACCGTTGCCCTCAGTCTCGAAGGAGAATGCCTTGTACTGCTTCTCTCTGCCGACTGTGAACACCGTTACATTGTTGCCGAATGCCGCGCCGTAGACCGTCTCGGTCCGGAACTTGGTTATATCGAGGGTCGCCGTGCTTGTCGCATCGGAGACATACATTGCGCTGAGGAAGTTGGTCGTCTTCTCGCCGCTGGTGCGGAGCTGGAGTCTGCCCCAGATGTTCATGTAGTTGTCATCGGGGGTGTACTCGTCAAGACAGTTCTTTCCTTCGACGTATGTACCGTCCTCTTTAGTATAGCCGTTGATCCAGTATGCCTTGCCCTCGCCGCCGATCTTTTCCATGACCCGTGCGCCATAGAGCGAGGTGAATATCATTCTGCCGTCGCCCTCTATGATCTCCGCGGTCATGTTATCGACATCAAGTGTCGGCTCCTTGACAGTGTGGAGAAGATAAGTCTTCTCAAAGCTTTCGCTGTCGGAGATTATCTCGTCGAAGGTGAGGAATACCATCGGGATCTCCTCATCGCCGGTGTAGATCGTGAGCATTCTTCTGCCGACGTAGTCGACCGTCCTCTCGTCATAGGCGTCTGTGATGTCGCCCGCGAGATAACCGAACTTGATCGAGCCGTCCGCATTGTAGCCCCATGCCGCGCCGGTCGTATCGGCCATGTGATAAGATCCGTTCTGCCACTCTGTGAGCGTGGACGCACCGCTGAGCTTATGCTGGCTTCCGGAATAATAGTAGGTTCCGGGGTTGGTGACCTTGTCGCCGTTCATTACCGCATCTCCCGCGAAGGAGGGGTTGAATATAAGCAGACCGTTCTGAGAAACGGTGCACTGCAGGTAGTAGTAGTGCGAGTCGCCGCCGTACTTCTTGTAGGAGCCGGACGTTGCCGCAAGGAGGCCCTTGTAATATATCTGGAACGTACCGTGATCGTAGATATCGTGGTTCGCGTTCGTCATATTACCGACCTTCATGAAGACTGCCACAGCATCATCGTTCCAAGAATTTCTGACGGTCATCTGAGCGTTGGGATCGATCATGTACTGAACGAGTCCGACTGCTTCGTGCCTGTCGACCTCCTCTGCCGTGATCCTCGAGAGGAGGCAGATTTCAAAGTCTGGCGACATCGTGAAGATGGATCCCGTGCTGTATTTCTTGAAATCGTTGGACAGATATTTTGCCCAAGAATATGCAATGGGATCGTTGAAAAGTGCCGCGGATAAGAGATATTCCGCAAAGCCCGGTGCCGTTCCGTTGGGGGTTCTTCCGCCGTCACCGGTCTGGAAGTACCTGCCGTTGGGCTGCAGCTGACCTATGAACATCTGAATGCCGAGCGCAGCATCCTCGGTGAAGTAGTTCTCGCCCGTGCATGTGTAGAGAAGATCCGCCGACCAAAGCAAAACAAACAGCTTTATGGGTGCGTAGCACGCCGTTCCCTGAGAGACCCAGCCGTTCGCGTACTGTGCATTTGCAACGGGGAGATATTCCTCGAAGTATCTGCCCACGATGAACTCCCACCAGTCGGGTGCCTCATCGTAGAATACAACCGCGAGGGACATGTAGTCACGCAGGAACTGCGGACCCGTTCCGTGGCCGGAAACGCCGTTCATGTTCGACGGAGGATAGTTGAACTCCATCGTCGGCCACAGGCATGTGACCGTTCCGGTGATGATCTGCCACTTATCATCTTCGGTGAGAACGTCGTAGCACCAGTCATATACGGCGGAGAGCGCGACCATTACGTGCGATGCACCGTGGTAAACGTCCATATGTAGATCCGTTGTATATTTAAGGGTGAGAATTACGTTCTTGATACCGATGATCGCCTCGTAGGCATAGACCTCATCGCCCGTGAGCAGGTACATCATCGCGCGTGCCTGGATCGCGGTAATTACGGTCTCACTGTATCTGTATACTTCGCCGCTTCCGCCCGTCCTGTCGGGGAGGATACCGTCCTTTATATCATATGCCGCAAACTTACGGAGATTTTCAAAAACGTCCGCGTACTGCGGGTCGTCCATCATCTCGAGTATTCTCTCCACATCCTTGGATGTGATGAGGTATCTCGGGTGCTGTCCCTCTGTGGGGTAGACCCACGGAGCCGCATACGGGCTCTCCTGATAGTAGCCGTCCGCGCCTATCATGGACTTGTAGCCGGTGGTGAGCTTTTCCTCGGTCTTGAACGCCTCGTTCTTTTCCTTGAGGGCGTCGATGATCGCCTGTCTCTCCGCCTCCGCCTGGTCTTGGAGCATCTTGTCGTACTCGGCCTTGGTCATGGACTTGACCACATTGAGATCGGCGGGAACGCTGAGCTTTCCGTCCGCGTCGATGAGGGAGAGGAAGTCTTCCATACCGAGCTCAAACGCCGTGTCGTTGCTCGCAACGTAGTAGAGCTTGCCATTACTGTAGCCGTATGCCCATACATAGGGCTTCTCCGCCGTTGCCTGCGCCGTTACGAACGCATACATCTGCTGAGAGACTGTACGGTTGGTAGTTCCTATAAGAATTTCAAATTCCTGCTCTCTTTGAGACTGCGGCTTAGTCGTCAGCAACTTGCCTGTGCCCTTGTAAAGCTGAGACTTTACCGAATTCGCAAGAGATTGAACCTTGTTTGTACCGCTTGTACTGAAAATAATCACATACTGACAGTTAGAGTCGACAGCAATGTCGATGCTTCCCGCACTGCCCTCGTCCGCCGTGAGCGAAACGGTGTATCCGTCGCTCTTCTTCGCCGTCTTCTCGCTGTCGGAGGCGTAAATGCATCCGAATGCCACGATAACGCAAAGAATGAACGAAAGAACAGCAGAAAACAACGCTGTCTTTTTTGCCTTTGTCATCATGTTTCTCCTTTCTCGTAAGACATTAAATTTTGATGATCTTACATGATAATTTTATCTCATTTTCATCAAAAAGTCAATTATAACTTTCTATATTTAATAAAAATCAGCGATATTGCCAAAACCG
>CAZQII010000061.1:0-9601 GCA_964593825.1 uncultured Ruminococcus sp. | reverse complement strand
TGACCGAGGTGCTCGGTATGGGACTCGCCGGCAACGGAACCATCCCCGCGGTATATTCCGCGAGAATAGAGCTGGCAAAGCACGCCGGCATGCAGATAATGGAGCTCGTTAAAAAGAACATACGTCCGCGCGACATCATGACGGGCGCGGCGATAAAGAATGCCATCACCGCGGACATGGCGCTCGGCTGCTCGACGAACAGCATGCTCCATCTCCCCGCGATAGCAAACGAGTGCGGCGTCGAGTTCTCGCTGGACGAGGTGAACAGGATCAGCGAAAGAACGCCGAACCTCTGCCACCTTGCACCTGCCGGACCCACGTATATGGAGGATCTCAACGAGGCAGGCGGCGTCAGCGCCGTGCTCAAGGAGATAGATAAGCTCGGACTGCTTGACACCTCCGTTATGACCTGCACCGGAAAGACGATGGCGGAAAACATCAAGAATGCGGTCAACCTCGACCCGCAGGTGATAAGGACGCCCGAGACGGCGTTCACCAAGACGGGAGGCATAGCCGTTTTGCGCGGAAACCTCGCACCCGACGGATGCGTGGTCAAGAGAAGCGCGGTCGCACCCGAAATGCTCGTGCATGAGGGACCGGCGAGAGTTTTCGAGTCCGAGGAGGAGTGCATCGCGGCGATCTACGCGGGAAAGATAGTGAAGGGCGACGTTGTCGTCATTAGATATGAGGGACCCGCGGGCGGCCCCGGAATGAGAGAGATGCTCTCACCCACGTCCGCAATAGCCGGAATGGGACTCGACAAGGATGTCGCACTCATCACGGACGGACGCTTTTCCGGTGCGACGCGCGGTGCGTCGATCGGACACGTTTCACCCGAGGCGGTGAGCGGCGGTCTCATCGCTTACGTCAAGGAGGGCGATATAATATCGATCAATATCCCCGAATATAAGATCGCGCTTAAGGTTTCCGACGAGGAGATCGCGGAGCGTAAAAAGACAATGACGATAAAGAGAAAAACGGATATCACCGGTTATCTCAAGCGCTATGCCGCTCAGGTAAGCTCCGCGGACAAGGGCGCTATAATAAATAAGTAAGAGGTAGTGAATCATGGCAATGACAATGACTCAAAAGATCCTTGCCGCCAAGGCGGGGCTCGACAGTGTCGAGGCGGGTCAGCTCATTCTTGTGAGCCTTGACCGCGTGCTCGGCAATGACATAACATCGCCTGTTGCGATAAAGGAATACGAAAAAATAGGTGCCGCCGGAGTTTACGATAAGGAAAAGGTGACTATGGTCATGGACCATTTTGCCCCCAACAAGGATATAAAGGCGGCGGTCCAGTGCAAAATGTGCCGCGACTTCTGCGAGAGGGAGGGCGTTGTAAACTTTTACGATGTCGGACGCATGGGAATCGAGCATGCGCTCCTGCCCGAAAAGGGTCTGGTGGTTCCCGGCGACGTGGTGATAGGCGCGGATTCGCATACCTGCACATACGGAGCTCTCGGTGCGTTTTCGACCGGTGTCGGCTCGACCGACATGGCGTGCGGAATGGCAACGGGAAAGGCGTGGTTCAAGGTCCCCTCGGCTATAAAGTTCGTGCTTAAGGGCCGACTCGGCAAGTATGTGTCGGGCAAGGATGTCATACTCCACATTATAGGAAAAATAGGGGTTGACGGCGCACTGTACAAGTCGATGGAATTCGTCGGCGAGGGCGTGTCGTCTCTGACGGTCTACGACAGGCTCACGATCTCGAACATGGCGATCGAGGCCGGCGCGAAGAACGGAATATTCGAGGTCGACGCACAGACAGAGGCGTACATAAAGGAGCGCACGGACAGAGAATATAAGATCTTCAAGGCGGACGAGGATGCCGTTTACGATGAGGTGATAGAAATAGATCTCTCGACGGTCAAGTCCACGGTCGCGTTCCCGCATCTGCCGGAGAACACGAAGACCTTCGACGAAATTGGTGATGTAAAAATCGACCAGGTCGTCATCGGCTCGTGCACCAACGGACATTACAAGGATCTTGCGGAGGCAGCCGAGATAATCAAGGGCAAAAAGGTCGCAAAGAACGTAAGAGCGATAATTATTCCGGCAACGCAGGATATATATCTTAAGGCAATGGAAAACGGTCTTCTCAAGATCTTCATTGAGGCTGGGTGCGTGGTCTCCACGCCTACGTGCGGTCCCTGTCTCGGCGGCTACATGGGTATACTTGCGGCGGGCGAGAGAGCAGTTGCCACAACGAATCGCAATTTTGTCGGACGCATGGGCGATGTGACCTCCGAGGTATACCTCGCGAGCCCCGCCGTTGCCGCGGCGAGCGCGATCGCAGGCAAGATCGCCGACCCGTGTGAAATTATGAAGGCATGACAAGGGGGGTAAATGTAAAATGAAGTTTACAGGAAAAGCAATAAAATACGGTGACAACGTTGACACCGACGTAATAATCCCCGCAAGATATCTTAACACAAGCGACCATAAGGAGCTTGCATCGCACTGCATGGAGGACATCGACAGAGATTTCTCAAAGAAGGTCTCGGACGGTGACATAATGATCGGCGGCTTTAATTTCGGCTGCGGCTCGTCGCGCGAGCATGCACCCATCGCAATAAAGGCGAGCGGCATTTCCCTTGTAATCGCCAAGAGCTTCGCACGCATCTTTTACCGCAACTCTATAAACATCGGACTTGCGATACTCGAGTGCCCCGAGGCGGTCGACGCGATCGGAGAGGGAGACAAGATCGATGCGGATCTCGACGCGGGCATCATCCGCAATCTTACGACGGGCGAAAGCTTTAAGACTCAGCCCTTCCCGGAGTTTATCCAAAACATAATATCCGCCGGCGGTCTTGTTGAGTCGATAAAGCGCGGAGATATTAAATAAGCTTGACACGGGTGGCTCGATTCCGTGCAAGATCTACTTGAAAGGGAGAAGAAATGAATTATAATATAGCACTTTTAAAGGGCGACGGTATAGGACCCGAGATCGTCGACAGCGCCGTCAGAGTTCTTGAGGCTGTCGCAAAGAAATACGGACACAAGTTTAATTTTACCGAGTACGACATAGGCGGATGTGCATACGATAAGCACGGCGTTCCGCTTCCCGACGCGACTGTCGAGGGATGCCTCGCGGCGGACAGCGTTCTGCTCGGTGCGGTCGGCGGACCGAGGTACGACACTCTCCCCGCAAATCTGCGCCCCGAGAAGGCTCTGCTCGGCATACGCTCCGCTATGGGACTGTTTACGAATCTGCGCCCCGCAAAGCTTTATCCCGCGCTCAAGGCCGAGTGTCCCCTGCGTGAGGACATCGTAGATAAGGGATTCGACATAATGATCGTGCGCGAGCTTACCGGCGGCATTTACTTCGGCGAGCGCGGAACGAGAAACGGCGAAAACGGCGAGGAGGCCTATGACACGGAGTCGTACAGCCGCATGGAGATAGAGAGAATCTGCAAGGTGGCATACGAGTGCGCGATGAAGAGAAATAAGAAGCTCGTCAGCATCGACAAGGCGAACGTCCTCGACACATCGCGACTTTGGAGAAGGATCGTTCACGAGATGAACGCACAGTTCCCCGAGGTCGAGTGCACGGATATGCTCGTCGACAATGCGGCGATGCAGCTCGTAAGAAACCCCTCACAGTTCGACGTGGTAGTTACGACGAATATGTTCGGCGATATTCTCTCCGATGAGGCGTCGCAGATCACGGGCTCGATCGGCATGCTTCCTTCCGCCTCGCTTGGAAACACGAAGCGCGGCCTTTACGAGCCGATCCACGGCTCCGCGCCCGACATTGCCGGACAGAACAAGGCTAATCCGATCGCGACGGTGCTCTCCGCCGCAATGATGCTACTTTATTCGTTCGACCTCGCGGAGGAATCGGAGGCGATAGTTTCCGCTGTCGATAAGGTGTTGGCTGCGGGTTGGCGCACTGCCGATCTCGCGCACGGAGGTGAGGCGCTCGGAACGGACGCCATCACGGATAAGATAATCGAGTGTATTTGAGATGTTTGATATACAAAGCATTGCGACCGAGCTTTGCACGACGGCTGTTTTCCGCGGAGTACTAAAGAAGAGGCTCTTCAAGAAGTTCTTTGATTATGCCTTTGCGGACACCGCGGAATACGGCGGAGAGGTAAGTAAGCTCTCTGCGCTCGGCTCGTTTGTCGGAGAGATATACAGGGGCGGCGCCGTCCTTTCGGATATTGTGAAGAAATATATTTTCGAGGATGAAAACGTATATGTAAAGCTTTATGCAAGGGATGCGAAAAGAAATGCGTGCATCGAGGAGACGGTAAAGCACGAGCTTGATGTTTTCGCTCGGTTTGCCGCATTGACGCCGGAGGATTTCAAGGCTGATTCCGGTGCGGAGTTTGTCCCGCCTTACAAGACCGAGAAGGTCGATCTTTACGGGCTCTACGAGGAGCGCATAGCGCAGATACATAAATTCGGCTACGGTATATTTGCTTCGGCGGGAATGTTCCGTCTCGCGGACTCCGGCGAGATCGAGCCGATAGTGAGCGCGGATAAAATACTGCTCTCCGATTTTATCGGCTACGAGGAGGAGCGCGGCCTTGTTTACGCAAACACGGAGGCCTTCGTTGAGGGGCGCCCGGCGGCGAACACGCTGCTCTCCGGAGATGCGGGAACGGGAAAATCGTCGAGCGTCAAGGCGATCGCCAATGCGTTCTTCGACAGGGGCGTGCGTCTGATAGAGTTGAGAAAGGATCAGCTCTCGAAGCTCCCGTACATTATGGGAAAAATAAGCGAAAATCCGCTGAAGTTCATCATATTCATAGACGACCTTTCGTTTAATCAGAACGATGACAGCTTCAGCATGCTCAAGGCGGCGCTCGAGGGCTCCGCCTCGGCAAAGGCTCCGAATGCGGTGATATACGCAACGAGCAACAGGCGCCACATTATCAAGGAGTCATTCGATGACAGGGACGGAGACGACGTCCACCGCAATGACACGATGCAGGAGACGCTTTCGCTTTCGGAGCGCTTCGGACTCACTGTCAGATTTTCAAAGCCGGACAAGCGGCTTTATTTGAGGATCGTCCATGAGCTCGCGGATCGCTATGGCATTAAGTACGATGCGCAACAGCTGGATATAGATGCCGAGGCATTTGCCTTACGGCGCGGCTCACGCTCGGCAAGGTGCGCCGAGCATTTTATCAAAAGTCTTTTATAAGGGGTGAGATGCTATGTTGACAATCGATAATATCTACCGTGCGAGCAATGCTTTAAAGGGAGTTGTGCGCAAAACCGACATAATTTATGCGCCGAAGCTGAAGAAGGACGCGAGCATTTATTTGAAGACGGAGAATCTTCAGATCACGGGCTCGTTCAAGGTGCGCGGCTCATATTACAAGATCTCCAAGCTGACGGAGGAGGAGAAGGCGAGGGGAGTTATCGCATGCTCTGCCGGAAACCATGCGCAGGGCGTTGCCCTTGCGGCACAGAAGAACGGCATAAAGGCGGTCATCTGCCTGCCCGACGGTGCGCCGATCTCCAAGGTGGAGGCGACGAAGAGCTACGGTGCCGAGGTCTGTCTCGTCGAGGGAGTTTACGACGATGCATACAAGCGCGCACTCGAGCTGCGCGACCAGTACGGATACACGTTCATCCACCCGTTCGATGATGAGGATGTCATAGCGGGACAGGGAACGATAGGTCTTGAGATATTCGATCAGCTTCCGGATCTTGACGCGGTCATAGTTCCGATAGGCGGCGGCGGACTCATCTCCGGCGTGGCATTCGCGCTCAAGACATTAAAGCCCGACATCAAGGTATACGGAGTTCAGGCGGCGGGCGCGCCGTCAATGAAGAATTCCATTGCCGACGGGGAGATAGAGGAGCTCGACTCCGTGAGGACCATCGCGGACGGCATTGCGGTTAAGAAGCCGGGCTGTAATACTTTTGAGCTCTGCAGCAAATATGTGGACGAAATAGTAACTGTCAGCGACGATGAAATATCCGCGGCCATACTCGCGCTTATGGAGCAGCACAAGCTTGTGACGGAGGGCGCTGGCGCGGTGAGCGTTGCGGCGGCTATGTTCGACAAGGTCGACATCAAGGGTAAGAAGGCGGTATGCCTGCTTTCCGGCGGAAATATAGATGTGACTATACTTTCGAGAGTTATAAAGCGCGGACTTCTGATGTCCGGCAGGACGTATCAGTTCACAGTTGAGTTGGTCGACAAGCCCGGTCAACTCATGAGCGTTTCGAACATCATCGGAACTCTCGGCGGAAATGTAATATCGGTGCATCACGAGCGCGCGAGCGAGGGCTCCGATGTAAACGGATGCTATCTCAGAATAGTGATGGAAACGAGGAATTTCGATCATATCAACGAGATCATAGGCGCGCTTAAGGCGGCGGGCTTCAAGCTTGTTTAAGGAGCCTGCCTATGAGATACCGTTACATGAGATATCCGGATGGGAAGATCAAGGCGGTGACGTTCAGCTATGACGACGGTGCGATATACGATATCCGTCTCTCCGAGATCTTCACAAAGCGCGGAATGAAGGCGACATTTAATCTTAATTCGTCATGGGTGCCCGAGGTGTCGAACGGCGACAGGATAGGCGTGGACGATATACGGCGCTTTATCATCGGGTGCGGCCACGAGGTTGCCGTGCACGGGGAGAACCACATTGCACCCGCCGCGGCGCGTCCGATCGATGCGATAAAGGAGGTCCTCTTCGGCAGAATGGGGCTTGAGGACATGCTGGACATGACCCTGCGCGGCATGGCATATCCCGACACGGGTGTGAGATTGCTCCACAACGGCAACAGCGCGGAGCGCGTGAAGCGCGAGCTCGAGGACCTCGGCATTGTATACTCGCGCACGCTCGGCGCAGATAACGACATGTTCAAGCTGCCGACCGACTGGTATGAATGGATGCCGACGGCGCATCACAACAATCCGAGGATCTTTGAGTACATCGAAAAGTTCGTAAGCACGGGCTTCGAGGGAACGTACTGCTCCGTGCGGTGGCCGCGCCTCTTCTATGTATGGGGGCACAGCTTTGAGCTTGAGCGCGACGGAAACTGGGACAGGATCAAAAAAATATGCGATATGCTTGCGGGCAAGGATGACACGTGGTACGCGACGAACATCGAGATCTACGATTACGTTAAGGCATATGAGTCCCTTCAGATCAGCGCGGACGGAACGCGAATATATAATCCGACGCAGATAAAGGTATGGTTTGACATAGACGGCAAGCTGTATTCCGTTGCTCCGGGAGAGCATATAAGGGCGGAAAAATAAACACGGGTACATATTAAAAGGAGGAAAAGAAAATGGCAACAAAGGTTTCAACAGAAAAGGCGCCTGCGGCGATCGGACCGTATTCGCAGGCCGTTAAGGTAGGAAATTTGGTCTTCACATCGGGTCAGATACCGCTTGATCCGAAGAGCGGAACAGTCGATGCCGTCGGAATCGCGGTGCAGACAGAGCAGGTGATGAAGAACCTCGGCGCTGTTCTCGAGGCGGCGGGCACGTGCTATGAGAAGGCTGTAAAGACGACTTGCTTTCTTGCCGATATCGGAGATTTTGCGGCATTCAACGAGGTTTACGGTAAGTACTTCACGGAAAAGCCCGCGCGCTCATGCGTTGCGGTGAAGGATCTGCCTCGCGGCGTGCTCGTTGAGGTCGAGGTTATAGCGGAGCTTTAATTTAATATCGAAAAAAGATGCTCGCGGAGCTCGGTGCGGTGCAATGGCACCGACTTTTACCGAATTATCGCGGAGCATCTTTTTTTGTATTGAAAAGGGGAGCGTTGGTATAGGAGGGGGATACCCGTGTTAAGGAATTGTGTGTGACGGGCGTAACAAAGTGGGAACGAGATCCCGGCAAGGCGCGGGGCGCATGCCGCCCTTACGGGTTCGGCTACAGGCTTCGCCTTCCGCTCAGGATGACACGGTCTTTGAGGCGCGGTGCGCTTGACGTGCGTAACAAAGAGGGGACGAGATCCCGATGCGGACGTTCGCTCCGCATCGCCCCGGTGGGGTTCGGCGCGAGACTCCGTCTCTTGCTCAGGATGACAGTCTTTGAGCCCTCTCTCCAGCGGGGTTTGGCGCATCCCTCCTATCAGGATGACAGTCTTGGGGGGCGCCGTACGTGCGGGGTTAGGAGTGCGCTGTTCCTCCGCTCAGGATGACACGGTAAGGGAACCCGTGTTGAGAAAAAGGGCTATCGGATATAGTAAAAGAGCACCCCGTGTTACAAAACAGGCGAGGGTGCCCTTTTACTGCGATGCGCGGTTTTTATATGGGACAAATCATAGCTTATAGCGCATGACTCTGTTGAGACCCAAGAATCTGCCGAATATATATTTTGCGCAGGCTGACTCGTTGACGATATAAACATAGCCGTCCTTTATCATCAGCTCCTCTGACATCGGAGGGGCTTTTACCGTGTACATTTCGCTTGCGGAATCGAGGTAATAGAGGGGGACGGAGGTGTCGGAGACGGCGTATTCACCGCGAGAGGACAGCATTTTTTCGGTGGAGTGGACGATTAGTCGCGATGATGAGAGGCCGTATGACGTTGAGAGAATAATACTTCCGTCGTCGGTAAAGGACAGACCCTGCACTCTTTCTCCCGTGGAGATCGCGCAGAGCGGATTCGGATCTATTCCGAGCGGAGAGGACTCGTCGAGTGCGAATACCTTAACGAGCGAAATGTTGCGGTCGCCGCAAGGGGTCGTGATGATTTCGCTCTCGCTCGGCGGGTATGCATCGCCGCTCGGATTTGCAAATGAGCCGACGAGCAGATAATTATCCTTGACGGTGCACCATGCGGGGATGACACCCACGTCGAACGAGCCCTTCACAACGGCTTTCCCGCCGGCGGCGATCTCTTCGAGAGAGAGGAGCTCGACTGTCGTGTCACCGGTTAGAAAAACGCGGTCATTACATACGTCGATCCCGCCGGAATGGCCGAGGTACGGAGTGCCGTCAGGGTTAAAAATCTCGACATGGGTGGTGCTGTTTTCCTGCAATAGATAGATGCGTGAGGCTGAGCCGTTTTTCATATAACCGCAAATGAGTATGCCGCGATCCGTTTCCTCTATGCCCTGCGGAACAAATCCGGAGCTCAGCCCGGGGAGCTTAAATGTGCGCTCCGAGCGCTTATAAAAATCTCGGTAGGTGATTTGGAAAACCGCGTTCAGGATTAACACGGCCAAAAGTAAAAGCAACAGTGCGACTGAAATGACGGTCGCACATATCTTTAAAACATGCATTTTCGACATTCTCCTTATATGAATCTACGGTTATTTAATAATATCATCTTTTTTCCGCTTTGTCAAGCGGTGGGCGGCTTGACTTTTCGGGGGAGTTATAGTATAATATTACGGAGAAATTGTTAAGGGGTATGTCTTTGTTTCTGTGTGACAAGCGTACCGAAGAGGGCACGAGATCCCGGCAAGGCGCAGAGCGCCCGCCGCCCTCCGGGTTCGGTTTCAATCGGCGTGGGCGCCGATTTTCACTCATGATGACACATACATCACACTTAGTTTAAGAAAATGGCGCTCGGGGGTGCCCCGCCGTGTCATTCTGAGCGGCGCGCGTGTCACGGCCGCGCAGAGCCGAACTGCGTAAGCAGCGCCGAGCGACAGCG
>CAZQII010000060.1:0-10302 GCA_964593825.1 uncultured Ruminococcus sp. | reverse complement strand
GTGCAGGCCTCTGTCGAGATCGTGAAGCCCTGGGGAACGGGGAGACCGATGTTGGTCATTTCTGCAAGGTTTGCGCCCTTACCTCCGAGGATCTCACGCATGTTAGCGTTTCCTTCAGAGAAGAGATAGCAATACTTCTTTGCCATTTTAGTGTCCTCCAATAAAAATTATTTGATATCTGATAGTAAAATTTTGCGAAAGGGTAAAAGAAAACCTGCGATCAGCCACCTTCGCACCCATAATTATACCACAGCGACGCGAAAAAATCAATAGCAACGGCACTAAAAAAGGAAAATGACGAAAGATTTATCGAATTTGAATAAAAAGTTACATTTATTAAATATCTTTTTTTGCAAAACAACGAATGAGGGGCGATAATAATGCGCGGGCGTGCGCGGCGTGTTCCTCATTTTACAAAGAGCGGGCTGAAATACATAAAAGTAGAAATTTGCGGTTGACTTTTTTCACCTTTTGAAGTATAATCGAAGTGTGATTATTTTAAAAATGCAAAAAAGCGGAGGAAAACGGAAAATGCTTACAGATATTGAGATTGCGCAGAGCGCGAAGCCGAAGAATATCGCCGATATAGCGAGATCGGCGGGAATAGACGAGGATTACCTTGAGCTTTACGGTAAAAGCAAGGCGAAGATCGATCTCTCGATACTTAAGGACAACGAAAAGAAAAAGAACGGCAAGCTCATTCTCGTCACTGCAATAACACCGACGCCGGCGGGAGAGGGAAAAACCACGACGACCATCGGACTTGCCGACGGACTGAAGAGGATAGGAAAAAGCGTTGCGGTCGCACTGCGCGAGCCGTCGCTCGGGCCGGTCTTCGGCGTTAAGGGCGGAGCCGCCGGAGGCGGATATGCTCAGGTCATACCGATGGAGGATATAAATCTCCACTTTACGGGTGATTTTCATGCCATAGGTGCGGCGAACAATCTCCTTGCCGCAATGCTCGACAATCACATCTATCAGGGCAACGCGCTCGGCATAGACACAAGAAGGATCACGTGGAAGAGATGCGTAGACATGAACGACCGTCAGCTTCGCTTCGTTACCGACGGGCTCGGCGGACGGGTGAACGGCGTTCCTCGCGAGGACGGGTATGACATAACCGTTGCCTCCGAGGTCATGGCGGTGCTCTGCCTTGCCGACTCGATCTCCGATCTCAAGGCACGTCTGGCTCGCATCATAGTCGGATATACCTATGACGAGCGTCCGATAACGGCGGGCGACCTTAAGGCAGAGGGCGCGATGACCGCTCTGCTCAAGGACGCACTGAAGCCGAATCTCGTCCAGAGCCTGGAGGGAACGCCGGCACTCGTGCACGGCGGACCGTTCGCAAATATAGCGCATGGCTGCAACTCCGTTATAGCTACAAAGACCGCGATGAAGATCTCCGATTATACTGTAACGGAGGCAGGCTTCGGTGCCGATCTCGGTGCGGAGAAGTTCTTTGATATAAAGTGCCGCATGGCCGGTCTTGTCCCCGATGCGGTCGTCATAGTCGCAACGGTCAGGGCGCTGAAGATGCACGGCGGGCTCGCAAAGACCGAGCTTGGTGCGGAAAATCTCGATGCGCTCAAGAAGGGAATTCCGAATCTTTTGAGGCATGTGTCGAATATTAAAAATGTATACAAGCTTCCGTCCGTCGTTGCGATCAACCGCTTCCCGACCGACACGGATGCGGAGATTGAATTCATTATCGGCGAGTGCAAGAAGCTCGGCGTGAATGTGGTTCTCTCGACCGTTTGGGCCGACGGCGGCCGCGGCGGTGAGGCACTTGCGCACGAGGTTGTTCGCCTCTGCGAGGAGGAGAAGGGCGACTTCACGTTTGCATATGAGCTCGACGGCACGATCGAGGAAAAGATCGAGGCGGTGGTAAAGAAGGTATACGGCGGCCGCGGAATATCCGTGCTTCCCGCCGCGAAGAAGCAGATCGCAAAGCTGACGGAGCTCGGATTCGACAAGCTGCCGATATGCATGGCAAAGACGCAGTATTCCTTCTCCGACGATCCGACCAAGCTCGGCGCACCGGAGGACTTTACCGTCACCGTTAAGAATGTTAAAATCTCCGCAGGCGCGGGATTTGTCGTGGTTCTGACGGGCGATATAATGACCATGCCCGGTCTGCCCAAGTCTCCCGCGGCAGAGAGGATCGACGTCGACGAGGACGGAAGGATAACAGGTCTGTTTTAACGGAATAAACGAAAAAAGCGCGACCCGTGTCGCGCTTTTTGAAAAAATGAGAGGCGGAGGAAGAGAAATTGAAGCTTATAATAGCATCAAATAACAAGCATAAGATCCACGAGATAAAAACAATTCTCGGCGATAAATTTGACGGAATAATCTCGATGAGCGAGGCAGGCATCAATCACGAAACGGTAGAGGACGGCACCACCTTTTTGCAAAATGCGCTGAAAAAGGCGCGCGAGACCGCCGAGCTCTCCGGCTGTGCCGCGATCGCGGACGACAGCGGAATTTGCGTGCACGCACTCGGTGATGCGCCCGGAGTCCTTAGCGCGAGATTCTGCGGCAGGCATGGCGACGACGAGGCGAACAATGCCCTGCTGATGAAGCGCCTTGAGGGCGCATCCGACAGGGGCGCGCACTATACATGCGCCATGGCGCTCGTCTTCCCGGACGGGAGAGAGGCGTGTGCCGAGGGATATATGTACGGAGATATAACGGAGGAGCCGAGGGGAGATGCCGGCTTCGGATACGACCCGCTATTTGTTCCGATGGGCGAGACGCGCACCGTCGCGCAGATGAGCGAGGAAGAGAAAAACTCCGTAAGCCACAGGGCGAACGCACTGAAGGAGCTTTTGAAAAAGCTTTGACGAACGGCGTGTAAAGGCAGCTTAACGCGACACGGGGTCATTCATTTTCTCTTCGTCGCGGCGCTTGCTTTTTCTTTCGTTTCTTATTGAAATGAAGCTGACGCCCACCATTCTTATCAATATGAAAGAGAGCCCGATGATGTGGAAGCTCTTGAGGCTCTCGCCGCCGAATATGACTCCGACGGCAACGGTGACAAGAGTGGAAACACCGCCGAACGCCTCGACCGTCGAGCTCTTAAGCTTCGAAAGCGCGTAGTTATTCATGCCGGTCGCGACGATAGTGGAGACAACGGCGAGCACGAAGAAGCCGATCAGGTTGTCAATATCGAAATACGGATCGAAATAGCTTAAGATATCGCCGCGGACGGCGTGACGCACGATATTCACCGCGTTGAAAACGACGGCGCCGAGCAGGCATGAGACGTAGGTGACCTCCATGGGGGCGAAATTCTTCGAGGATTTTCTCGAAAAAATGATAAAGAGCGAGCCCGCAACTGTCGTCAGGAACAGGATGATGATTCCCGCGACGGTGTCCTTTCCGGTTCTGGTGTCGGTGTTTACGGCTATGTATATCGAGCCGAATATTCCGAGCCCGAGCAGGAGCTTCTGCACAAGGGTGCAGTCCTCCTTGAGTATAAGTATTTCAAAGAGGCAGGTGGTCACGGTCATGAGCGAGAGGATGACCCCCGCGGTGATGTTTGACGTCACGGAGATGCCGAGCGTTTCGAGAAACATGTAGAGCACCGGCTCGAACAGCGCGGTGAGCAGGATCGTCTTTATCGCGTCGGAGCGCGGATTCTTTTTGAAGAAATCCTTGACACCGATGTCTATTTTAACTATTTTGAGGGCCTTCAGGAGCTGCATGACGGCTATGCTCATGAGGAATCTCAGCGCGAGGATGTCGAGCACGTCGACGGTCTCGGTGAGCTCGCCCGTGAAGAATATGGTGCTTCCGTATATAACGCTTTTCAAAAAGGCGAAAAGATATGCGACAAGTGAGGTCATTTTTTCCTCCTCGGTTGTTGATAAAATTATGATATCACACATTTATGACGTATTCTTGCCAAAAGCACACCGATCTGTGCCATAAATTGATATGAAAGGAGAGCCATGCAAGCTACATTCGGTCTTACAAGAGAACAGCATAACCGTCTTTTCTTTGCGGAATACGAAAACGACTTCGGCACCTTTCATTTTCATTCGCCGATCGAGCTGTATTTCGTGGATGGGGGAGAGATGGAGGTGCTGGTAAACGACAGGCGCAGGGTGCTTCACGCTGGCGAGATGTCCGTCGCGCTGAGCTTCGACGCGCATTCGTACAGAACGGTCGGAGCATCGCGCTCGAGCGTTCTTATAATACCGTCCTACATGTGCGAGGAATTTGTCGAATCGGTGAAGCGCAAGAGGGCGACAAATCCATTTATTTGCGACACGGGTACCGTCCAAAAGCTTAAATCGTGCTTTGAAGAAATAAAGTCGTGCGCCGATAACAAGATAAAGCAAAAGGGATACATTTACGTCATGCTCGGAATTTTGACAGAGCATATAAGCTTAAAGGATGTCGACAGCCCCATAGATTCAAAGCTGTCATCACGCATGCTTTTTTATCTGAACGAGAATTATAAGAACGACATATCCCTGACCGACATGTCACATGAGTTCGGATACACGAAGGAGCATCTGTCACGTTATTTCAAGTCGTGCTTCAACATAGGAATAAATCGCTATCTGACGCTCATCCGACTGAAAAACGCGCTTGAGCTCATGCACGAGGGCAAGCATTCGGTCATTTATTGCGCCATGGAGAGCGGGTTTAATTCCATGCGTACGTTTTACAGGGCATTTGCAAGCGAGCTCGGATGCTCGCCGCACGAGTATCTTGTCGGGCTCGGCGCTGAGTCCGACGCGGAAAAATAAAGTCTGCCGCCGTATTGGCATGCCGAGGGTACGGAGCCCTCGGAAATGCGTTGCCTACGGACGGCAGACTTTTTCAGTTTTTAAAACGGTGCTTCTGCTTTTAATTTAAAGCAGTGCTCGTACGAGCTCCGCCTCAAGCTCCCGCAATCGCTCCGCCCCCATCTCCGGGGTGTCTGCGAGCGGGAAGGGGATACCGAGCCGCTCATATTTTTCGAGGCAGAGCTTGCGAAACGGCAAAAGCTCTGTTTTTTTGATGCATTTATACGGTCTTATGATGCCGGCGAGGACTCGTATATCCTCTTCGTTATCATTAATGCCGGGGACCAGTACATGTCTGATCCAAACATCCTTGCCCATGGAATCGAGCTTATCCAAAAAGCTCAAAACGGTCGATAGGGAGGCACCCGTGTAGCGTTTATAATCATCCTCGGACGTGAATTTTATGTCGAGAAGGACGAGATCGACGAGCTTGAGCAGGCAGTCAGTGTCACGGCCGCCGACCGTGCCGGAGGTGTCGAGGGCTATGTGCAGCTCGTGTGCCTTAAGCTCCCGTGCGACCTCGGTCAGAAACCGAGCCTGCACGCACGGCTCGCCGCCGGAGAACGTGACGCCCCCGTTCTTGATGTAAGGGTATAGCCTGAGCACTCTGTCCGCAAGCTCCGAGGGATCCCATACTTCTCCGACGTCCGCCTGCCATGTGTCGGGATTGTGACAGTATATGCATCTGAGGGGACAGCCCGACGTGAATATTACGGCTCGCACGCCCGGACCGTCAAGCGTTCCGAGCGATTGAATACTGTGTATGCGGCCGTTCATTATACGGACTCGTGGAAGGTTCTTTTTATGACTTCGGCCTGCTGCTCGCGCGAGAGCTTATGGAAGTTCACGGCATAGCCGGAGACGCGGATGGTAAGGTTCGGGTAGAGCTCCGGGTCGTTCATCGCATCGATGAGCTTCTGACGGTCGAGCACGTTGACGTTGATGTGGTGCGCGTTTTGCGCAAAGTAGCCGTCAAGAATGCTTACGAGGTTGCCGATGCGCTCTTCCTCGGTTTTACCGAGTGCGGAGGGGACGATCGAAAACGTGTTGGATATTCCGTCGCGGCATGAATCGTAGGGGAGCTTTGCAACGGAGTTGAGGGATGCAAGCGCGCCGCGCTTCTCTCTGTTGTGCATGGGGTTGGCACCGGGAGCGAAGGGCTCACCCGCAGCTCTGCCGTCGGGCGTTTCGCCGGTCTTCTTACCGTAAACGACATTTGACGTGATAGTAAGAACGGAGAGCGTGTGCTTTGCGCCTCTGTATGTCGGATTCTTCCTGAGCTCGGAGATAAGGCTGTCGAGCAGTCCCTTGGCGATCGAGTCGACTCTGTCGTCGTCGTTGCCGAATTTGGGGAAGTCGCCCTCAGTCGTAAAACCGCAAACGAGGCCGCGCTCGTCGTATTTAGGAGTGACCTTTGCGTATTTGATGGCGGAGAGGCTGTCCGCGATTACCGAAAGACCTGCTGCGCCGAATGCCATAAAGCGCTCGGGATCCGTATCGTGCAGGGCAAGCTGAGTCTTCTCGTACGCATACTTGTCGTGCATGTAGTGTATTACGTTCATCGTGTCGACATACTCGCCTGCAAGCCAAGAGAGGTAATAGTCAAGGCGCTCCTTGACCTCGGCAAAATCGAGCACGCCCTCAGGGATGACGGGCATCTCAGGTCCGATCTGCATGCCGGACTTCTCCTCTTTTCCTCCGTTGAGTGCCATGAGCAGGATCTTGGGGAGATTGCATCTCGCGCCGAAGAACTGCATCTGCTTTCCGACCTTCATCGCGCTGACGCAGCATGCGATCGCATAGTCGTCGCCGTAGATCGGGCGCATGAGATCGTCGTTTTCGTACTGAATTGAGTCGGTCTCGACCGAGACTCTTGCGCAGAATTTCTTAAATGCCTCGGGCAGACCCTGAGACCAAAGCACGGTGAGGTTGGGCTCCGGCGCCGTTCCGAGATTGTAAAGGGTGTGAAGGAATCTGAATGCGCTCTTGGTGACGAGCGTTCTGCCGTCCTCGCCCATGCCGCCGACGGCCTCCGTGATCCATACGGGATCGCCGCCGAAGAGCTCGTTGTATTCGGGCGTTCTCAAATGCCTTATCATGCGGAGCTTCATGACGAACTGGTCGATGAGCTCCTGCGCGCCTGCCTCGTCGAGTATGCCGAGGCGTATATCACGCTCGAGATATATGTCTATGAATGTGCCCGTTCTTCCGAGGGACATTGCGGCGCCGTTCTGCTCCTTGTTTGCGGCAAGATAGCCGAAGTAGAGCCACTGGATCGCCTCCTTCGCATTTGATGCGGGCTTCGAGATATCTATTCCGTAGAGCAGGGCCATGTCATGCAGCTTGCCCAAGAAGTCGATCTGCTTGTAAAGCTCCTCGGACAGGCGTATGTTGTCCTCGGTCATATGCTTCTTTCCGAGTGCGTCCTTATCTCTTTTCTTCTCCTCAATGAGCTTGTCCGTTCCGTAAAGGGCGATCCTTCTGTAATCGCCGATGATCCTTCCGCGGCCGTAGGCATCGGGCAGGCCGGTGAGAATGCCGGTGTGACGCATGGCTCTCATCGTGTCCGTGTAAGCTCTGAAAACGCCGTCATTGTGGGTGGTCTTATATAAGAACTCGCGCTCTATCTCCTCGGAGAGTTCGTAGCCATAGGCCTTGCATGCACTGCGCGCCATTCTGATGCCGCCGAACGGGTTTACCGCTCTAACGAGGGGGGCGCCGGTCTGCAGGCCGACGATGAGCTCGTCGTCATTGTCGAGGTAAGCGGCAGGGTAACTGAGCAGGGATGAAACGTTCTTGACATCGACGCCGATGACGCCGCCCTTTTCCTTTTCTTCCTTTAATTTTTCTTCAAGCTTTGCAAAAAGACGCAGCGTCCTCTTCGTCGGAGGGGCAAGAAAGCTGTCATCTCCGCAATAGGGTGTATAGTTCTTTTGAATAAAGTCGCGCACATCGACTGTGTCGCACCAGCTTCCGCCAACGAATCCGTTCCATTCGCTTCTCATGTTTTCCATTTTCTTTTCTCCTTTTTCTTTTTTAAGCTAAAAAGGGCAGTTTTGCACATTTGCAAAACTGCCCAGACGGTCGGCATAGATTTCCCGGCTCCACATAGGTTAGACCTATTTATCCGTCAGTAACTCGGGAACTTTTACATAAATTATTATACCACGCCGCGCCGATTAAGTCAATAGAAAAAGATAAAAAAATCGAAAAAACTCGAAATTTATGTTATTGACACGGCGGCGTATGTATGATAAAATATAAATGTAAACGATTCGGAGGTTCTTATGAAGGACAAATATCTTGATATAATGGAGGCGGCGCTTTCCGCCTACTCCTCATCCGATATACTTTCTTACTATGAGCATGTGAGGAGCAACGGCATCGCGGAGCACGGATATCCGCGCCTTGTTGCGAGCATCGGAATATTAATATCAAAGGGCAGGCGCAAGGAGCTGCTCGCGCTGTTTTTGGATATGATGAATCTCGCCGCCGACTGTATACCGCGGGCGCAGGCCGATTGCGGCAACGACTACGCCGTGCGCGAGATCGTAACGGCGATACTCGAGCTTGAAAAAACAGATCTCGTCTCAAAGGAGCGTACGGCAAAGTGGCGCGAAAGCCTCGGCAGGATAGATCTGCGCAAGAATTATGCGAAAAGCGAGAGATACGGCGCCTCGGTCTATTGCGCGGCAAGCGAGTACATGCGTGCATGCGCGGGAATCGCGGACGTTGCGGATATTGATGCCATGCTTCTTCCGCATATGAGCCTGTTTGACGAGAACGGAATGTATATCGGCGCGGGCGACTCTATCCTCGATGATATTGCGGTGCGGACTCATCTCGCATTCATGCTGGAATCGGGATATAGCGGCAAATGCGTCGAAAAAATGGAGGAAATGCTCGACAAGAGCGCCGATCTGACAGCAAGAATGCAATCCGTGACGGGAGAGCTACCGTTTGGTGGGCGGAGCAATCAGATGATCTTCAACGATGCGTATCTTGCCGCTTTGATGGAGTATTATGCCGCACGGTATAAGAGGCGCGGCGAGCTTGAGCGTGCGGCGCGCTTTAAGGCGGGGGCGGATCTTGCGGCAAAATGCATTTTGCGCTTTTTGAGCAATGAGACCCAGACCCATGTCAAGAATTATTACCCGCGTGAGTCTATGATCGGGTGCGAAGGCGATGCCCATTTTAATAAATATATGATAAGCATTGCTTCCTTTGCGTACCTGGCGTATGCCTTTTCCGATGACGGCATAGAGCCGTCCGAGGCGGTCGGTGTATGCGGCGGATATTCCGCTCTGACGGGCGTTGGATTTCATAAATTCTTTGTCAACAACGGCGGATATTTTCTTGAGTTCGATCTGAATGCCGATCCGAAGTGTGACGCAACGGGACTGGGCAGAATACAGGGGCTCGGCGCGCCCGAGGCGCTCGCTCTTTCCGTTCCGTTTTCCGCTTCACCGTGCTATAAAACGGAGAAAAAGAATGCGTCGCCGATGGCACTTACGTCGATGGCAGATGAGGACGTGGAATATTGCCTCGCCGAGGTGAAAAACGTAAACTCCGCGATATATTCGTGTATGAATGTCCTGAAGGACGGAAAGGCTGTCTCGTCGGAGAAGTATACGGTCGACGAGAGCGGAGTGAAGATCATAATCGATTCCGAGGGTGATGCAGAGTACAATATTCCTGCGTTTATGTTCGACGGTCGGATCTATACGAACACCACGCTCGCCGAGCACGCGCTCCGCGTTTATTATAAGGGATATATTGTTGAATATTATTGCAATGATGCTCAAATTTTCGACACGGGTACGACATATCAGAACAGAAACGGCGTTTATCGCCTCTATAAGGTGCATTCCAAGCATCGGTTAAGCCTGCAGATACGTATATTCGCAGGTTCGCCCCTCGACATTTGATCTTACAGGCAAAGCAAGACAGCGGATTTTCGGGCTGTAAAAAGTGAGTCTGATTTGAGTTTTTTGAACACGGGTCGAATATACAAGAACGTGGCCAACGCGCGGGAGCGGAATCTTCAAAAAATACTCCGCTCCTTAATATGCAAAAAGTAAATTGTAATTTACATTTATGCGGCAGATATGCGTTCGCTTTTAATGTGTTTTGCTTGCCGCACATAAAATAAAAATCTTTTTTTGAAAAATCTATTGCAAAATCGCTCGCTTTATGATAAAATAATACAGTAACCGAAAAATGTCGGTCACAACGCGACCGTAAAGGCTTTAAAACGGCGCAATGCTTAATGAATCTTTTGTGATCGGGTGAAAATTTTAAAACTGTTTTTAATCGAAATTTGCAATCTGCCTGCATAGTTAAATGGATATAATAACCCCCTCCTAAGAGGTTGTTATATCTTGTAAAAAGGTGCAAAAAAGGCTACAATGTGCGTAAAATCAAGTATTTTTCAAGCCGTTTGCAAGCCTAATCGCACGAATTTACATCTTTTTTACACCCAAACGGATATTTCTCGTTT
>CAZQII010000059.1:0-10516 GCA_964593825.1 uncultured Ruminococcus sp. | reverse complement strand
CCCGATAACATGGCTGCAGGTCCCGCTTCCTACGGTATGACCGATACCATGGGACGTATGCATTCCGATGCGCAGTTCGCAGGCTCCTCCTCCGTTCCCGCGCACGTTGAGATGATGGGTCTTATCGGAGCAGGTAACAACCCCATGGTCGGCATGACTGTTGCGGTTGCAGTTGCTATTGAAGAGGCTTCCAAATAATTCTGCCCGATTTTTTTCGAGCAAATGCTCTTGAAGCAGAGCGTAAACAAAAGCGCCACAGTGTTTTACTGTGGCGCTTTTTAGTATTAATGACTTATCGTATCACCATCTGTACAGTGGATAGTTATAGTTTTAGAATTATAGTAGTAGTTTTCAGTGATCAAATATCCGTTTTTGTCTATCGCATTCCATTGTTCTTTCGGACCTTTGAAGCGGCGCACCGAGATGCATAACAAAGAAGCAGAGATCTTTGCATTGAATTATTTGTGAGTGTCGCTTGAATTATTTTTCGCGTCCTATCAGAAAATAGATCGTGCCGCTGACGTGCTCGCCCTTGAGATATTCGCCGTATATTTCGTCCTTGACGGCGATGAAGCGCGGATCGAATTCGGGAGTGGCATCGGTAGACGGGGCAATCGAAACGGCCGCCTCGCGGTTCTTCTCCGAGAATAGGCAGACCGTCGCATCCCGAAGACCGGATATCTTGATCGCGCGTCTGTAGCGCGCGTTCACCGGCGGATGCTCTCTGCAGGAGACGATGCCATCGGACTGATCAACGAAGACTCTGCACTCGCGGTGCTCGCCGCGGGTGAAGCGATATGATGACATGCCGTCCTTGATTTCCGCTTCCGCTCCGCACAGTATCGGCGCGCCGAACGGGAAGCGCATGTGCGTGTCGGTCGTGGTGTTTGCATTATAGACCGAGAAGAACAGACCGTTATCGTGTCTGGCAATCGCCACTGTCGGCGGCTTGGTGCGCTCATCCTTTTTGACGAAGGATATACTGTATCCGAAGGCGGACAGTGCCTCGCGCAGGTGGGATGGGCTTTCTTCCGCGTCGAGCTTTACGGTTCCGTCGGCATCACCTATTTTTTCAAGGCGCTGCTTTGTTCCGTAAATTATGACACCGATACCGCATTTTGCAAGCTGCTTTAATCTTTCAAGCACGGTCGCCTCCTCGGGCACGGGAGAGATGAGGGTGCTCTTTTTATAGATGCTCATATCATGCAAAATGAAATTATCGGTAGAAACAACGCAGCAGAGCGGAAGTCCGTCGTTTATCGCATCGCAAATATAGTTGTCTCCGATATTCATTTCACGAAGGAGAGTCATATCCTTTGACGTGGTATATTCCCGCATGGGATAGACCCAAACGATCGGCGCCGCCTCGTCCGCAGCGTCCTTCTCCGCCTTGAGCAAATGGGGTAGAGGCTCGTTTACGCATGAGTCGGGAAGATCGCCGTAGGAATTGTCGATGGAGAGGATGTTCAACGAGCTTGCCGCCTCCGTCCTTCCGTTCTTATCGATGCGCGAAATGGCCATAGGTAGATAAATGTCGCAGGGGGAGCCGTCGTATCTGTCGTACCACGGTGAGTTGATCCACCAGGGGTCATGGATATAATAGCGGAAGGGAAATACGTCGCTCGGCAATTCGCAGACCCTGGACATGTGTCCCATCATTTCAAGCCCGTAGTTGTCGTTCAGCGCCGCCCACGGCGAGTTCGGCGGAGCGGTAATATCGAGCTCGGCGTTATAAATATCGTAAAGCGGAACCCCGTCGCTCGCATAATCTATGCCGACGGAGTTGTTCGTGCCTCTTGTTTCAAGCGGGAGCTTGCACTCTGCTCTGAACAGCTTCCAAAAATCAAAGACCCTTTTGTTCGTCTCGTCGAGCTTCTCGGGGTAGTAGCGCTCGCCATCGAATATTTTTCCCGTTTTGATCCACGGATCGGAGCTGAAGCCGAGACCGTTTGAGAGCCAAAGAAAATCAAAGCCCATGTCGCGGAGGAAAAGATCGGATTGCTTTCCGAGAAAGGTGCCGAACGGCGTGCCCTCCGGGATTCCGTTCGGATATGCCGCGTAATAACGGCTGTCGGCGTTTAATGTTGCGGTCGCGTCTACAAAGCCGTGGCAGTCGAGCATTGTTCCGGAGCAGATCTCGGTGTGGCGGCGGTATTTGAAATCCGAGATCGCAAATTCCGGCCCGATATCAAAGGTCTCGCCCACTCTTATCCGTGCGTCGGGAAATGCCTTTTTTCCTTCTTCCTTAATGCAGGAAACGATCGATCTTAAGATGCCGTAAGTCATAACGGGCGCATTCGGAATGTAATCCTGCTTCTTTTTATGCAGCGAGGTTTCGGTCGGCTCGCCCGCCTCAAGGTAGGGGAGATTTGCCGTTCCGACGAAGCGCGCCCATTCGAACGCATCGTCAGATCTTCCCGCATAGTCCAGTATCTCGCTTCCGTCGCCCACCCAGAGCATGACGGAAACGGTATGCCTGTTTTTGAGAAGCGGACGCCATTGCTCGAAGATCCTTACGCAGACGCTTCGAATGTACGCTTCGTCGGTTTGCTTGAACGGCTTTAGGCTCATTTCCAAAGTGATGCTTTTGAACATTTTTGCCAGCTTGATATATGCCACGAAGGGTATATCCTCTCCTTTTTTATGTTGTCGGGTCTGACCTTGCCGCGCCTCGCCGCCTTACGATCTTACCGAGGCTCGGCCTCTTAACACAATTGTAGCAAAGGCGTGGAAGAATGTCAAGTGATTTTGGCATTTTTTGTACGCACGGGTCGGCCTAAGATATTTCTTGTCGCCACCTCCATTCGCAAAAACTTTTAGGAAAAGTATTGACTTTTATTAGGATTTATGCTATATTTTATGTAGTAAAAAATAATTTTTAAGGAGATTCTGTAATGAAAGAATTCGGACTTCAAGCATATTCCGTCCGTGACCATTTTGAAACCGCGGAGGACTTTGCAGGCACATTTAAAGAGCTTAAGAAGATGGGCTATTCCCATATTCACACCGCTTGCTTCGATAATTATCCCGCTGACTTTGTAAAGAAGGCTGCCGACGATGCCGGCATTACATTCTGCGGCACTCATTATTCGTGGGATTCGATCTGCAACGACGTTGAGGGAACTATTGCTTATCACAAAACTCTCGGCACGACCAATATAGGTATCGGCGGTATGCCCGGCGATGCAAGAGGCAGCGTTGAGGCACTTGAGGCATTTATCGCGAAGTTTAACGAAATGGCGGCTATTTACAATAAGCACGGCTTTAAGCTTACATATCATAACCATTCCTTCGAGTTCGTGAAGCTCGAGGACGGCAAGACCCTCTTCGATCACCTCGTTGACGGCTTGGATCCCAAGACGACGTCGTTCGTTCTCGACACGCACTGGGTTCAGCACGGCGGCGCCGATGTAAGAGCGACGATAGAAAGACTCGCGGGAAGGATCGACATTCTTCACATAAAGGATATGGAGGCTTGCCACGAGACGGTCTACAATGTTGTTGAGGTTGTGGACGGACAGCCGCAGATCAAGAGAGTCAGTGTGTGCGCTCCCGCGATCATCGAGATCGGACAGGGCAATATTAACTTCAAGGACATAATTCCTCTCGCGGAGAAGTGCGGTGTTAAGTACTTTGTAGTCGAGGATGACAGAGCTCCCGCAACCGGCGATTCCTTTGCCGCAGTTAAAAAGAGCGCAGATTACATAAAGGCAAATCTTTTAAAGTAATATAAAAAAACGGTTGCTTCGGATAAAGCGCAAATGCGCCCGAAGCGACCGTTTTTTTTGTTATATTTCCGTTTTTTTGTCGTTTGATCTGTATGCCGCAAGCAGGATCCTCAGCGCCCACTGCGCACTTTGGAGAGAGACGGGAATCTCCGCCCCCGTTTCCAGTGCCTCGTAGAATTTTGAAATGATTACGAAGTGTCCCTTACCGTAGTAGTCCTTGCCTATTTGAGGGTCCTCCGCATTTTCGAGGCTCCTGCGGATCTTGTCCACATAGATCTCGGAATCGATGATCTCAATCGAATGATTTTTTGTCTTTATGTATATGTTTGTTTCGTTGCCTGCCGAAAATGACGTTGTGGCATAGAAATTCGCGCGCTTGCTGGATTCGAATACGATCAGTCCCTCTGCCGAGTCCTCAACCTCGATTTCGTCCTTTAAGTGATGGTTCGATGTTGTCGCATAAAGATATTTCGGCACACCGAGTATTTCGACCAAAAGATCGAGTGAGTGTATGGCTTGATTGATGAGAACTCCGCCGCCCTCGGTCGCCCACCTGCCGCGCCAGCCGCTGTCGCGGTAATATGCAAGGTCGCGCTGCCAGATGACGGTGCAGTATGCGCCTTCGGCGCCGCCGTCCTCCTCGATGATCCTCCTTGCGTGCTTAACCGTTTCGTTAAATCGGTTCTGAAACGACACGCAGATCCTGCCGCTCGACTCTTTTTCGGCCGAAAGAAGGGCAGAGATTTCGTCTGAGGAAATGCACATCGGCTTTTCCAAAAACACGTTCAGATTCGCCCTTAGCGCTTTGATCGCCATCTGTGCGTGGAGATAGTGCGGCGTTGCGATATGAACGCAGTCGAGCTGCTCGTATTTCAGCATTTCGTCAAAATCGGTATATATCCGCGCCCCGGCGCAAAATGCGTCGCGCATGGCCTCCGCCTTCTTCGGATCGATGTCGCAGAGCGCGGTGACGGTCACGTTATCAAGCCTTTTTATAGCGGATAGGTGATTCGGCGCTATCGAGCCGCAGCCGACGAGCGCCGCCCTGTATATCTTGCTGCTCATACCTTATCCCTGCGCCTCGACTCTTGCATCGGTCGGCTCCTCGCGCGGAACGGAAACGGCGATCCTTTTCTTAAGCTCCTCGAAGAAGAGCTCGTCGTCGATGGGGAGCGAGATATCCTTGCCGAGCCAGGTGGACAGGAGCATTGCGTTTGCAAGCTCGACACCCGCCAGTCCGTCGGATGCAGGGGCGTAAAGCTCTTCCTTGCCGAGCACGGTGTTGGTCACGTTCTGGCAGATGCCGACGTGCTGAGGATTGTAGGAATCTATCTCGATCTCCACGGTCTCCTTGCACGGCGGCTTGCTGAATCCGCTCGTTGCGGTGGCGCAATATGTCCGCTCGTCTGTCTCCAGCTCCGTGAAATAAAGCTTGTCCTTCTCGTATAAGAGCGTGCCCTTGGTTCCCGTGACCTCGAAGCGGTTGGTTCCCGGAGCATCCGCGGTCGTGGTGATGAATACTCCCGTCGCTCCGTTCGGATACTCGCAATAGCAGGTAACATCGTCCTCGACCTCTATGTTATGCCATTTTCCGAAGTGGCAGAATGCGCGCACGCGCGACGGCTGCATTCCTATTATCCATTGGAAGAGGTCGAGCTGATGCGGAGCCTGATTGTAGAGCACTCCGCCGCCCTCACCGACCCATGTTGCCCGCCATGCGCCGCTGTCGTAATAGTACTGAGTTCTGTACCAGTCAGTGATTATCCAGTTTGTGCGCTTTATCTCGCCGATCATGCCGTTTGAGATCATTTCCTTCATTTTTTTAAATGCGGGATTCGTTCTTTGGTTGAACATTATTCCGAGCACCGTGTCGGCGCTCTTCGCTCTCTCGAGCATTTTCTTGACCTGAAGGGTATAAACGCCTGCCGGCTTTTCGACTATGCAATGTATTCCCGCATCCATGGCAAGAATTGCAAGGTCGGGATGGATATAATGCGGCGTGCATATCATCGCGACGTCTATTTTACCGGATCTGAACATCTCCTCCGCATCGGAATAGTATGAAATACTGTCGCCGAAGTTCTCCTTGAAGAAGTCGAATTTCTTCGGATTGATATCGCAAACGGCGGTGATATACGCGTCCGATATCTTGTTTGCAAGAAAGTTCTTTGCGTGGCCCGTGCCCATATTTCCGCAGCCGACTATGCCGAATCTCACTTTATCCATTCGTTTTCACCGTTCTTTTCATATCCGTTTTCAATAAGGAGATCCTTGAGCGCCTTTGCCGCGAAATCAAATGCCTCGCGGTTTGTGCCGAATGTATATTTGTTTTTCAGCTCGTGCGCATCTATGCTCTTGTATGCGTCGAAGACCTTTAAGTGCGGCTCTATGCTCAAGAAGACCTTGCCGTCCGTCGCCGCGTTCACCCTGTCGAGGACATCTGCTATACGTCCTTCGCCCTCTCCGGCGGGAACGATAAGCTGCTCGGAAAATATTGCGTCCTTTATATGAAGGTAGGCGAGGTTGATGAGCGTCGCGTCGATTCCGTCCTCAATGTTGGCGTCGTTCATTCTGTAATTCGCCGCGTCGAATATCGCGTACATATCGGGGATATGTGTCATAAGATCGCGCACCTCGTTCGGCATCTGGCCGTATATGCGCGACTCGTTCTCGTGGCAGAAGCGCACTCCGTTTTCTTTTCCGTATTTGACCATTTTGCCAAGTCTTGCAAGGACCTCGTCGCGATAAACGGAAAGCTCGCTTTGCTTAACGAAAAACGAAAACATTCTGAGATTTTCCGTTCCGAGCAACTTGCAGATCTCGACGGCGCGCTTCGTCCTTTCGAAATGCGGCTCGAAGGGATCCTCGATGTTGTATTTGCCGATCGGCGAGCCGAGCGAGCTCACCTTGATCCCCGAGCGGTCGAGTTTTTCCTTTATCTCCGCCAATTCTCCGTCGGAGAGGTCAATCACCGATTTGCCGCCGATATTTCGCGGCTCTATATAATCTATGCCGTTTTCCTTAAGGGCCGCGATCTGCTCGTCAAGCGAGCTTCCGGCCTCATCGGCAAATGCGCTTAAAATAAATCTTGCCATTTTTCACCTCAAAAATACTTTTTTAAATTATTATAGCTTATTTCCATCTGTCCCCACGAGTCGCCGGAATCCGGGGCGTTATCCTGCTCGACCAGCGCGTAGGGAATTTTGAGGCTGTCGCACAGCTCCGTCACCGCGGCGAAATCGATGATGCCGGTCCCGCACGGACAGATCTTGCCCTGCGGCTCCGATCTCATGTCCTTGAAATGGACGTTCGTCATTCTTTCGAGTCCTATCCTTTTTATGTATGAAAGGTGATCGAAGCCCGCATACTTTACCCAATATGTATCGAGTATGAAATTGAGCGAGGGGGCGGATTCTATCATTATATCGTAATACGGAACATCTCCGTCAAGCTCGAATTCGAATGCATGATTGTGATATGCGAATTTCAGGCCGGCGGCCTCGATCCGTTTGATCGGCTCCGAAAGCGACTGTAAAAACGCCTTGAGTCCGCCGTACGAGCCGCGAAACTCGCCGGGCATAGAGCCGAGTCCGATGACGCCGCAGCCGTAGATAAGGTGCTCGCCTATAAGCGCGTCGGTGTCGCTTACGATCCTCTCGTAGGGCGAGTGCGTGCATGTGACGGGCAGGGAATATTCATCGACGTATGACCTCAGCAGATAGGGGTCGATTTTGCATATTGCGGACATCTGGGCGACATCGTATCCGATCCTCTTCATCGCCTCGAACGATCTCTTTAAGTCCTCGGGAGTCTGCGTGTTGTCCCGTATTGAAAAAAACTGTGCTCCGAGCTTCATTTTCATATCTCCTTTGCTGAAAAATACCTTTTTGATCTGTGTAAGATACCGAAAACCTGTCCTCAAATCAATTTTAGCATAGTTTCTGATGCTTTTCAAGTGCTTTTTAATTGAAAGACTTGCAAAAACTATTGCAAATGTTGCTCGGACGTGGTATAATCTATTTAAAGCGTGCCTTAAAACAGAAGAGGAGAGAGCAAATATATATGAACAAGTGCTTTGAAATCTGCACAAGGGACATCAGCTTTACTCACAGCGTAAGCGAGATCGCGCCGACGTCCCTTGAGATCAGTCACTGCCATGATAATTACGAATTTCTGTTCATCGTTGACGGAAATGGCAAATATATAATCGAGGGGACCGAGTTTTCGGTCGCGTCCGGCATGCTCATGTGTGCGCGTCCGCTGGAGTATCACTGCATAAAAATAAATGCCGGAGCTCCGTACGAGCGCTATGTCATAAATTTTACTCCCTCGGCAATACTGCCCGAGGTCCGCGAGGTATTTTCGACTGTCATTGCGGGCGATAAAAATTCGACGGATCATTCCGCTTTTGCTTTTTCCGAATCCATTGTGGGCGTTTTCGACAAATTCGCTATTGCAAATTCGATGAACGACGAGCGGAGAGAGGCATTTATGAAGCTTCTGCTCTCCGAGATAATAATGCTCATCTCGGTCTCCGTGGGCGAAACTCGCACGCTTGATGACGGCGAGCTCGGTGCGCGCGTGATAAAGTATTTAAACGAAAATATTTGCAAGAGCATAAGCCTTGACAAAATAGCAAAGCGCTTTTTTGTCAGCAAGTATTACCTTTGCCGTGCATTCAAGCGGCATAACGGAATTTCGGTGCACGGTTACATAACTAAAAAGCGCGTAATGCTCGCAAAGCAATTGATAGAATCCGGCGAAACGGCATCAAGCGCGGCATACAAGGTCGGCTTCGGAGATTATTCCGCTTTTTATCGCGCATACGTCAAGCTGCTCGGCGAAGCGCCGACCGCGAATACCGGGACATTACAGAATAAAAGCGAGGATGTGTGAGATGGAATATAAATATTTGAACGGGATAGAGTCTCCGCGGGATGTGAAGGCCTTGAAAAAGGAGGCCATTCCCGTTCTGTGCGACGAGCTGCGCTCGTTTTTGATAGAAACGGTCGGTGAGCGCGGCGGCCATCTTGCATCGAATCTCGGTGCGGTCGAGCTTTCCGTTGCACTTCACAGAGTTTTTGATTCTCCGACGGACAAGATCGTTTTCGATGTCGGACATCAGTCGTACGTGCATAAGATCCTCACAGGCAGAAGAGAGCGCTTTGCGGATCTTCGTGTTCCCGGCGGGCTCTCCGGATTTACGAGGATGGATGAAAGCGAGCACGATGCCTTCGGTGCGGGGCACAGCTCGACCTCGCTTTCCGCCGCGCTCGGATTTGCGGAGGCGAATGCACTCAAGGGCTCCGGCGCATACAGCATTGCCGTTATAGGCGACGGCGCATATACGGGCGGAATGATCCACGAGGCGCTGAACAATTGCCGCCCCGATCTTCGCCTCATAATAGTTTTGAACGAGAACGGAATGTCCATCTCGCAGAACCGAGGAGCGTTTTCGAATTATCTTGCAAAGGCGCGCATGTCCGACGGATATGTAAACTTTAAAAAGGAAACAAAATCCTTGCTCTCTCACATCCCCCTGATTGGGGATCCGATATCCAAATTTTTAAGCTTTGTAAAGGAGCGCATAAAAGGCGCCGTTTATGACGAAAACTATTTTGAGAGCCTCGGACTTTATTATTTAGGACCGATAGACGGCAATGATTACAAGCTTACGGAGCGCGCGCTTCGCGATGCGAAGAAGATGAAAAAATGCGTGGTCGTTCACTTAAAAACCAAAAAAGGCAAGGGATATATTCAGGCAGAAGAAAGTCCGGATGAATTCCACAGCGTTTATAACGGCGAGCGCTCGACCGACAGCTTTCACAGCGTTTTTGCGGACGAGCTTACCGAGCTCGCACGTGAGGACGGGAATATAGTCGCCGTTACGGCGGCGATGGGAAAGGGCACGGGGCTCGATGCCTTCGGCAGGGCTTATCCGAAAAGATATTTTGATGTCGGCATTGCGGAGGAGCATGCCCTGACATTTTCCGCGGGACTTGCCGCTGCGGGACTGAACCCGTTTGTCGCAATATATTCCACGTTTCTTCAGCGCGGATATGACAATATTTTGCATGACATTGCGCTTCAGGGCCTGCCGGTCAAGATAATGATAGACCGAGCGGGGCTCGCGGTCTCCGACGGTGCGACGCACCACGGAATTTTCGACGTTTCGTTCCTGTCGCACATTCCCGGGATCACGATCTATTCTCCGGCGACGTACGAGGCACTGCGCCTGTCCGTTCGCGCGGCGGCAAGGTCGGCTTCGCCCGTTGCGGTGAGGTATTCGAACTCCGAGCAGTCGCAGATCGTCGCCGAATCGTTCGTAAGATGCGGAGGCGCTGAGCCGTTCATATCCGTCAATTTCGATCTGCGGTGCGTGCCGAAATATATCTTTATCACCTACGGCACACTTGTCGGCCGTGTGGCCGAGGCATGCGGTCTTCTGGCGGATGTGGGGATCGATGCGGGGATCGTGCTGCTCGAGCGGCTGAAGCCATATGACGATATAGCGGATTGGCTGCGCTCGACCATCGGCGGTGCGGAGCGTGCGGTCTTTGCCGAGGAGGGCATCAAAAACGGCGGTGCCGCTATGATAATCGGCGAGCTTTTGGAAAATGATATCAAGGATTACAGGATCGCGGCGATAGACGACAGCTTTGCCTCTCCGACCGAAAAATGTGAGCTTTACGGTTATGTCGGTCTCAGTGCCGAGGAGCTCGCCGAAAAAATGAACGTAAATTCTCAAAGTAAAAGCAACAGTAGCAGAAGGGGTTGCATTTAGTATG
>CAZQII010000058.1:0-11075 GCA_964593825.1 uncultured Ruminococcus sp. | reverse complement strand
TGAGTGCTGTCGAGCAGTTGTACAAAGACCTGCACGGAGAGGACAAGTATAATAAGGTCGTTGAGTCGGTCTCCGAAATGCTGTCCGAAAAAGGCATTACGATTACCGAACTTGAACTCAAAATGCTTGTGGAAGCCACCGTAGGCGAGTTCAATAAGGTTTTCGAGACAGCCGAATAAATAAAAGTACCGGGTGGAGAACTTAATCTCTACCCGGTATTTCTATGACAATTCCGAAACACTTTTTCACGATAAAAAAGTTCGGACTTGTCGGTTGTGGTCGAAGTGGCGGGATTTGAACCCACGGCCTCTTGGTCCCGAACCAAGCGCGCTACCAACTGCGCTACACCTCGATCGTATTCAGTTTACTGAATTATTATATCACTTTATCTTTCATTTGTCAAGGGCTTTTAAAAAAATACTTGGCATTTGAGAATTCACATTTGAGAATTTACTGTAAAATGTTAAAAAATATCTACTTGCGAAAAACGGTTGCAATTTTCCTTGCGCTATGCTATAATTGTAACGGTAATACCTAATAAAATATAAAGGAGAAATTGATTATGAGAATGATTCTTAACGAAACGAGCTATTTCGGCGCAGGCTGCAGAAAAGAGCTCGCAGGAGAAATGACGAGAAGGGGATTTAAAAAGGCGTTTGTCGTATCCGACAAGGATCTCGTTAAATTCGGCGTTGCAAAATACGTTACCGACGAGCTTGACGCGATGAAGGCGGAGTATGTCGTATTCGACAGTGTAAAGGCTAATCCCACTATCAATAATGTTCAGTCGGCTTTCGCCGAGTTTAAGGCATTTGCCCCCGATGTAATAATCGCTATCGGTGGCGGATCTGTCATCGACACCGCTAAGGCTGTCGGCATCATCGCCACCAACCCCGATTTCTATGATGTAAAGTCGCTCGAGGGCGTGGCAGACACCAAAAACAAGGCATTTCCCATTATCGCATTCGCAACGACCGCGGGTACTGCGGCAGAGGTAACGATCAATTACGTTATCACGGATGAGGATGCCGGCAGAAAGCTTGTTTGCGTGGACCCCAACGACATTCCCATGATCGCATTCAACGATGCGGATATGATGAAGAGCATGCCTAAGGGCCTTACCGCGGCAACGGGCATGGACGCTCTCACGCACGCGATCGAGGGATATATCACAAAGGGTGCTCAGCCGCTCTCCGATCTTCTGTGCTGGAACTCCATTAAGTTCATCGCAGAGAACCTCGAGGCTGCCGTAAAGGACGGAACAAACGCCGAGGCAAGAGAGGGAATGGCAATGGGCAGCTATGTTGCCGGAATGGCATTCTCCAACGTGGGCTTGGGCATCGTCCACTCTATGGCTCATCCTCTCGGTGCACGCTTCGACATCGCGCACGGTGTCGCAAACGCATTGCTTTTGCCTTATGTTATGGAATTTAACAAGACCGCCGCAAAGGCAAAGTATGCCGACATCGCTCGCGCTATGGGCGTTTCGGTAAGCGGAATGAGCGCAGACGAGGCTGCGGATGCAGCGATCGCCGCAGTAATAAAGCTCAGCAAGTCCATCGGCATTCCTCAGCATCTCTCCGAGATCGGTATCAAGGCGGAGGATCTCGAGATGCTGGCCAACGATGCGATCATCGATCCGTGCACGGGTGGCAACCCCGCCGATGTAACGGTGGACGACATCCTCGCCATCTATAAAAAGGCGCTTTAATAAGAAACTCCGAGGGCGGTCGCCCGACCGACTCCCCGGAAAGCATACATTAAATAAAGCGGGCTCCCGCGGCAGAGCGAAGGCATCTGACGCGGGAGCTTTTTGTGTCGCGGCGCCGAAAAAATAAAAAAATCGGCATAATATAACCGAAATATTCATAGATTATATTCGGCAATAAGGGAAAATATGCATGCCAAGCTGTAAATGATCGACAATAAATACTTAAGTGATGCCGGTATTATTGTTGAATACAACCAAAGACGGCGGCGGAGAATATTTTTTTTGAAAAAATTGCGAAAAAGCATTGACAAATGTACACAAAAATAGTATAATATATGCAATCTCATCTTGAAAACGGATGAGAAAAATAATTAAAAGAAAGGAAATTACCGAAAATGGTAAACCGCAGGTGAAAAACATGGAAAGAGTTTATAATTTTTCCGCAGGTCCCTCAATGCTCCCCCTCGAAGTTCTTGAAAAGGCACAGGCAGAAATGCTTTGTTACGGCGAGTCGGGAATGTCGGTCATGGAAATGAGCCATCGCTCCAAGGATTTTAAGGAAATTCTCGAGAGCGCGGAGTCGTCCCTTCGCAAGCTTATGAATATTCCGGACAATTACAAAGTATTATTTATGCAGGGCGGCGCCTCGACGCAGTTTGCCGCTGTTCCGCTCAATCTCCTTTCGGAGCATAAATGTGCCGACTACATTGTATCGGGTCAATTCTCTAAGAAGGCGGCGACCGAGGCGAAGAAGTATGCCGATGTTGCCATCGCCGCATCCAGCGGAGGCGCCAGCCCCGCATTCTCCACCGTGCCCGAGACGACGCGCGCGGATTTCCGTCCCGATGCGGATTACGTCCACATTTGCTTTAACAATACAATTTACGGAACAAAGTTCCATTACATCCCCGACACCGGAAATATTCCGCTGGTCGCGGATATGTCGTCGTGCATTCTTTCCGAGCCTGTCGACGTTTCGAAATTTGCGCTTATTTATGCCGGTGCGCAGAAGAATGTCGCACCCGCAGGCGTGACCATAGTTATAGCGAGAAACGATCTTATCGGAAATGCCGCACCGCAGACCCCCGCAATGCTCGACTATAAGCTCATGGCGGAGAACGACTCCATGTACAACACGCCGCCGTGCTGGTGCATATATATAGCGAAGCTCGTCTTCGATTGGCTCCTTTCCATCGGCGGTCTTGAGGAGATGAAGCGCCGCAACGAAAAGAAGGCAAGCCTGCTTTACGATTATCTCGACAGCCAGCAGTATTATACCGCAAATGTAGATAAAAAGTGCAGATCCATGATGAATGTCGTATTTTTCACCGGAGATGCCGACCTCGATGCCAAATTCGCAAAGGAAGCGGCAGAGGCGGGACTCAAGAACCTCAAGGGTCACAGATCCGTCGGCGGAATGCGCGCATCCATTTACAATTGCATGCCCTACGAGGGTGTCGAGAAGCTCGTCGCCTTTATGAAAAAGTTTGCAGAGGATAATCCAAAGCTCGCATTCTGATTTTGTTTTGAATCGCCTCTCTCTTTCTGCAAAAGGAGGGGCGATCTTGCTTTTTAGGCCGCAAATGGCGGCCTTGCTTCGCACGCCTCGCGGCAAAATTATATAAAACATTGTGTGGCCGTCCGAGTGAGGCGGCCGGAACGGAGATAAAAATGAAAAAGATAAAGCTTATGAACAAAATAGCAAAGGTCGGAACCGATGTCCTGAAGGATAAGTACGAGGTCTCCGACACTGTTGAAAATCCCGATGCACTCATGGTGCGCTCCGCATCGCTCCATGAGACGGTGTTCAATCCCGAGCTCATTGCAATCGCGAGAGCCGGCGCGGGAGTGAACAATATTCCGATCGACACGTGCGCCGACAAGGGCATAGTTGTCTTTAACACCCCCGGCGCCAATGCAAACGGCGTAAAGGAGCTTGCCGTGGCGGCGCTCATCCTCGCCTCGCGCGATATTGCCGGAGGCATAGAGTGGGTGAAGGGCATTGCCGATGACCCCGATATTGCAAAGAGCGTGGAAAAGGGAAAGTCGCGCTTTGCGGGCAATGAGATCCTCGGCAAGACGCTCGGAGTTGTCGGTCTCGGTGCCATCGGCGGCCTGGTCGCAAACACGGCGCGCGCACTCGGCATGGAGGTCATCGGATGCGATCCGTTCCTGACCGTCAATGCGGCATGGAGCCTCTCCAGCGCGGTGCATAATGCGAAGAATTACGATGAGATATACGCCGCGGCAGATTATATCACGCTCCACGTTCCGTCCACGAAGGACACGCGCGGCATGATAAATAAGGAAACGATAGCAAAAATGAAGGACGGCGTGCGTATAATCAACCTCGCACGTGCGGATCTTGTCAACGCTGATGACATGAGGGCGGCGCTCGAGAGCGGAAAGGTCGCATCGTATGTGACGGATTTCCCGACTGCGGAGACCGTGACCTTCAAGAACACCGTAAATATTCCGCACCTCGGTGCCTCCACAGAGGAGAGCGAGGACAACTGCGCGGTCATGGCGGCGGAGCAACTTGACGAATATCTCAGGACCGGAAATATCAAGAATTCCGTGAACTATCCGTCCGTATCCATTCCTCATACGGGAAAGATAAGGATCTGCCTGTGCCACAAAAACATAGCAAACACCCTCTCCCGTATCACGACGATAATCTCCTCCGCGGGAATAAATATCGAAAATCTCTCAAACGGATCGAAGGGGGACTATGCATATACGATAGTTGAGATAAACGACGATCTTCCTGCCGACATCGTTCCCGCATTCAACGCGGTCGAGGGAATGATCAGGGTGCGTATTCTTAAATAACAAGTACCCCGTGTCAATTTTTTTGCGTATTTTGTTAATAAAAAAGGAGAATAAACATGAAGAAATTTACTTTTGCGGTTGACGGCATGATGTGCGCAATGTGCGAGGCACATACGAACGATGCGGTCAGAGCGGTATATCCCAAGGCGAAGGTCTCATCCTCTCACAAGGACGGCATGACGACCGTCATCGGAGAGGGGATAGATCCCGAGGCGGTAAAGGCGGCGATAGAAAATACGGGATACCGTGTCACGGATCTCCAGGAAGAGGATTATGTGAAGAAGGGATTCTTCGCATCCCTTTTCGGTAAAAAATAATATCCGCTTGACTTTTAAGGTGCCGCGGTGTATAATTGTGGTGACACTTTTGATGACGGAGAAATATCGATGTATACATATTCTATAATCAAACTCGACGAGGAGCATTTCGACGAGGTGCTTGCGGATCTGAAGGATCAGTATAAAAGAGGTATCTCATCGTGCCCCATGTTAATGATGAAGCTCGTGCCGGAAGGGGACCCCGTTTGGGATAAGGTGGGACCCATGTGCGATCTATTCAGGAAATTTCGCGATGCGGCGGAGGAGGATGGTGTGCCTGTCGGTGTTCTGATCCAGGCCTCGCTCGGCCATGGATACAGCATAGTTCCCGCTCCCTTCGATAAATACGTGAACGTCACGGACGGCAGGGAGGCAAACAGCTACTGCCCCCTTGACCGACGCTTTACGGATCATTTCCGCGATGTATTAAAGAGGATCGCATCGACGCGTCCGGCCGCGATAATGCTGGACGACGATTTCAGAATGATGCTCAGAGATGGAAAGGGCTGCGCCTGCCCGCGGCATCTTAAGGAGCTTGAAAAAAGGACCGGGCGCAGGTTTACGCGCGAGGAGCTTTGGCACCATATATGCGAGAATCCCGACTCCGATCCCGTGATACGTGCGTTCGTGGATCTTCAGCGCGACACGCTGATAGATACCGTGCGCATCTTCCGCGCCGCGATCGACGAGATTGATCCGAGCATTCAGGGGATAAACTGCACCAGCGGAGATGTATGCGAGGCTGTCGCGTTTACGTCCAAGATCTTTGCCGGTGCCGGCAACCCGACGATAGTCAGAGTGCCGAACGGAACATATGCACCGATCAGCGTGAAGGAATTTTCGGCAACGATGCGTGCCGCGGCTGTCTGCTCGACTAAGCTGCGCCGCCGCGGTATAGATGTCATCTTGGCGGAAACGGACACGGTGCCCTTTAACCGCTACGGAAAGAATGCAAGATATCTCCACTCTCATTTCACCGCCTCGATCCTTGAGGGGCTTGTAGGCGCAAAGCATTGGCTGACGCGGACATCCGCCTTCGAGCCCGAGAGCGGACGCGCCTTCCGTGACATTTTGGCGGAGCACCGCGATTTTTACGAAAAGCTGGCAGAGATCTCAAAAAACTTAACATGGGTGGGGGCTAATTCGGCTTTTGTAGAGCAGGAGAGCTACCTTTATCATATTGAAATCCCGTGGGCATACCACCGCAATACATGGGCGACGAAGTTCTTCGAGCGCGTGGGGATACCGTTTTATTTTTCCGATTCGTTCGGCAAGGCGACCTTCCTTGAGGGCGGGATAGTGAACGATATGACGGACGGGCAGATACGTGCGGCCTTCGGCGGCTCGGTATTTGCAACGGCAGAGGCGGCGGAGCAGCTCATTGCACGCGGGTACGGAGATCTGCTCGGCGTAAATGTCGAGCCATGGGACGACAATTTTATCGCGGGCGAAATGTACGGCTCGATGTCATGCACCTCGACCGCACAGAAAAATGCGCGGCGCCTCATTCCGACCGATGCGAAAACCGAGGAGCTCTCCTATTCCTTCAGGTATGAGGGCGGCAAGAGTGTAAACTGCTTCCCGGCGGTCACGCTGTACGAGCGTGCGCCCGGCCTCATCAGTGTTGTTTATTGCGGAACTCCGGATGCGGAGCACAATTATCTCGAGGGCTTCGCGTTTTTGAACGAGTCGAGAAAAAAGCAGCTCATCTCCGTTCTGAAGCGCGCAGGCGCGCTGCCCGTTTATTACGACGGCGATGCCGAGATCTGCCTTCGCGCGGGAAAAATAGGCGACGGCAGGATCCTTGTTGCGATATTCAACCTCGGATACGATCCGCTCGCATCCGTTCCCCTTTATCTTGAAAAGGCGCCGTTCGCGATAACCGCGCTCGATAAGAACGGGGACGAGAGGCAGATCGGGTTTTTCCAAAGAGAAGACGGAATATACGAGGTAAGTGCGTCGGCGGAGCCGATGTACCCCGTGATCCTTTTGATAAAGTGATCTTCGGATCAAGGCGGAACCGCGTATGGCGTCGGCTCCGCCTTGATTTTTGCCGAATTCACGGCGCCTTTTGTAGAAAACGACCGAATATTCTGCGCATAAGCGCAAAAATTATGTAAAAAAATAAATATTGAATTTTCTTGTAAAATATGTTAAAATATATAGTCGGAAAATAACGAGAAAAATAACGAGAAAAGAAGGAATTAGCATGAAGCGTACAGATCTCAGAAATATAGCGATCATCGCACACGTTGACCACGGAAAAACAACGCTCGTCGATGAGATGCTCCGTCAGGGCGGAATTTACCGTGAAAATCAGGACATGGCTGACCGTGTCATGGACTCAAACGATCTTGAGCGTGAGCGCGGAATCACGATACTTGCGAAAAATACCGCCATTCATTACAAGGACGTAAAGATCAACGTCATCGATACCCCCGGTCACGCGGATTTCGGCGGTGAGGTCGAGCGCATATTGAAGATGGTGAACGGCGTCATCCTTCTTGTCGATGCCGCAGAGGGACCCATGCCCCAGACGAGATTCGTCCTTGAGAAGGCGCTGGCGATGAATCACAGGGTAATAGTCGTTGTCAATAAAATCGACCGCCCCGACGCGCGCCTTGACGAAATAGGTGACGAGGTGCTGGAGCTCTTGCTTGAGCTTGATGCAACGAACGAGCAGCTTGATTCACCCATGCTCTTCTGCTCGGGCAGAGCGGGAACGGCATCCTTTGATCCCCATGCACCCGGAAAGGATCTGACTCCGCTTTTGGACACGATCCTCGATTATATCCCCGCGCCCGAGGGCGAAGAGGACGAGCCTCTGCAGTTGCTCGTTTCTTCGATAGACTACAATGAGTTCGTCGGTAGGATCGGCATCGGCCGCATCGAGCGCGGAACGATAAAGCAGGGGCAGGGCGTTTCCATTTGCAACTTCCACGGTGACGGAAAGACACGCCCCGGCAAGATCGTATCTCTTTACCAGTTTGACGGACTTAAAAGAGTCCCCGTCACACAGGCGACGGTCGGAGACATCATTTGCTTCTCCGGATGCGAGGATATATCCATCGGCGACACCGTTTGCTCCCCCGCAAAGCCGGAGCCGATCGAGTTCGTTAAGGTCGGAGAGCCCACGATGGAGATGACCTTCTCCGTAAACGATTCGCCCTTCGCGGGCAAGGAGGGCAAGTTTGTCACGTCGCGCCACCTCCGCGCCAGACTTTACAAGGAGCTTTTGAAGGACGTGTCCCTCAGAGTCGAGGACGGAGACACGACGGACTCATTCCGCGTTGCCGGAAGAGGCGAGATGCATCTTTCAATATTGATAGAGAATATGCGTCGCGAGGGTTTCGAGCTCTGCTGCTCCAACCCGCGAGTTCTCTTTAAGGAGATAGACGGCGTTAAGTGCGAGCCGGTCGAGAATGTCATCGTCGACGTTCCCGAGGAGTATGCGGGCTCGGTCATCGAGAAGCTCAATATGCGTAAGGGCACGCTCGTCGACATGCAGCTGCACGGCTCGAGACAGAAGATCTTTTATTCTATCCCCACCAGATGCCTCTTCGGATACAGAAGCGAGCTTCTGACCGACACCAGGGGCGAGGGAATAATCTCCTCGCTGTTCGCGGGATATGAGCCCTTCCGCGGTGAGATAAAAACGCGCTTCACCTCATCGCTCATCGCATCGGAGAAGGGTATCGCGACGACCTACGGCCTTTATCAGTCGCAGGACAGAGGCCCTCTGTTCATCGGACCGCAGACCCCCGTGTATGAGGGCATGATAGTCGGAGAGAACCCAAAGTCGGACGACATAGAGGTAAATGTCTGCAAGGAAAAGCATCTCACCGCGATCAGATCCTCCGGAGCGGATGAAAAGCTCACGCTCATCACGCCTATCCAAATGTCGCTTGAGGAGGCGATCGAGTTCATTACCGACGAGGAGCTTATCGAGGTAACGCCCAAGAGCATCCGTTTGCGTAAGGTCATCCTCGACACGCCCACAAGAAAGCGCATGCAGGCGCAAAAGCGTGCCGCACTCAAGGACAGTAAATGACCGAAAATAGAATAAAATAAAGAAAAACAGCGATTTTCGCCGCAAATATCGGCATATGCTCTGCCATGAAAGCATATGCCGATATTATTTTTCTTTTATCGCGGAGAACAATTTGACGGCCGCGAATGCCAGCGGAAAGGAGAGCGCAAGGAGAAAGCCGAGGCGTACGAGCGGAAAGCCGCGCAAGAGATATGTCAAGACCACGGCGGCCGATGTCGCGGCGAACATACCGTAAAGCCCGCCGCCGACGGTGCTCCTGTCCTTTACGACGAGGCGCACGCAGACGGACAGTATCAGGTAAGATACCAAAAATGCGACGGCCGAGCTCGTAAATGAAAGGTGCTTAAGCAATACGGCGTTCATGCCCGCATTGACCGCGGCGACAGCGACGGTGCAAAGCGATAATACCCACATCCGTCCCTCACTCATGAGCACGGAGGACGATATGTTGCATAAAAACATCGGGAGCACGGCGAGCGCCAGCGGATAGACACAAGAAAGTCCGTCGCGGTATTCACTCGGTGCGAGAATGCCGAATATCTCGGGCGCCACGGCTGTGAGCGCGACTGTCAAAATGCAAAAAATCGAAAACAGCCCTCCGACCGTCCGGACGACGGCATCTGAGCGCCCCGCGCGAAGCTTCCTGATCATCCACGGCTTCAGCGCACCGTAGATCCCGACCGTCGCAAATGTCAGTATAAGTCCGAGGGAGTGCGCTACCGAATATTTTGCAAGGGCGGCGTCTCCATGCATTTTCGCTATGATGAGCTTGTTCGTGTTTGCCAGCGCTGCGGATGCCAGCATGTGGGGGAGCAGTGCCGCATTCGATAAAAACGCGTATTTCACGGCCCCGGCGCTTGCCTTGCCGTTTCGCTTTACGGCGAAGGATGTGAGCAAAGCCGCTGCCGTCATGACGGAGGGCAGGGCCTGTCCCATTATCCGTGCGTACGGCGGCGTATATTTAATGAAGAAAAATGAGATGAACGGGGCCGCGAGCGCCGGCACCGTGCTTATGATAAAGACGGAACGATACCGGTAAAAGAAGCGTCGCTGTGTGCAAAAGAGAGTGACCGTCGCCTCTGCGATAATATGAAGCTGCATGAGCAAAAGGACGGGGATCGGCAGTCCGCACAGGACGCAAAGGCTTTTGATAAATATCAAAAAAGGAACCGAGGATGCGAGAAATACCGAGTAAAGGGCGATGAGCGCGCTTTTTGTAAATTCGTTTTCACCGTCCCCGTACCGCGCAAATCCGCTGTAAAGCCCGATGCCGCCCATCTCAAGGGTCATAAGCGCCGAAATCAGGGACATCCAGCCTGTGTAAAGCGGGTAGATGCCGTATTCCGAGGCACTCAGCGCGCGAGTGAACAGCGGCGTTGCGGCAAACGATATTCCGCGCACGGTCAGTGATGCCGCGGTGTACCAGATCGAGGCGCGTGCCGGGAGGCGCAGAATGTGTCCGCGGCATTTCATTTTTTCGGGTGCCCCTTTCTTGGCGTCCATTTTTTCTCCTTTACTCTTTTTTGATATTATCTTGCCCGATTCTTTTCAAAAAAGTCGAGGAAAAGTGACACGCAACAAATTCCCAAAATTCAAATTGAGATGTAAAATGAGTGAAAAAACGGCGATAATGCATTTTTCTGGAACTCGAACTGCATTTTTTCGAAAAATAATTTAAAAATATTCGAAAAACTATTGATTTTACGGATCAAATAATGTATAATATAGTATATTTTAAAAGAAGAGGTGATTGTCATGTTCAAATCAGAGTATTTAAATGACCTTGTTGCTCGCGTGGAAAAGCGTAATGCGGGAGAGAAAGAGTTCCTGCAGACCGTAAATGAGGTTCTCGAGTCCATCGAGCCCGTGCTCGAGCAGAGCCCCGAGTACATAAAGAGCGGTGTCGTCGAGCGCATGGTTGAGCCCGAAAGGATCATTAAGTTCAGAGTTCCGTGGGTCGATGACAACGGTAATGTGGTCGTAAACCGCGGATACCGCATTCAGTTCAACAGCGCTATCGGTCCCTACAAGGGAGGTCTGCGCTTCCATCCGTCGGTAAACGAGTCGATCATAAAGTTCCTCGGATTTGAGCAGACATTCAAGAATTCACTTACCAGCCTTCCTATCGCCGGCGGCAAGGGCGGCTCCGACTTCGATCCTCAGG
>CAZQII010000057.1:0-11225 GCA_964593825.1 uncultured Ruminococcus sp. | reverse complement strand
GCTTACGACAACATTAAGGTTTACTATTCCGACAAAAACCTCGAGTGCGCGCACAGCGTCAAGGACGGCAAGTGCGAGTGGTGCGGCGAGGCGGCAGAGGATTCCGCACATTGTGACATCTGCGACGGAAAGGCGATTTCCGAGAATGTGGCTGTCACCGGCACGAGCGTTTCTCTCGGAAAGCTCATCGACATGAACTTCTACATCAAGGTCGGCGATCCCACGAAGGCGATAACGGCGACGGTAAGCTCCGGCGACAAGACGGAGGAATACACGATCTCCGAGCTCACGCCCGTTTCCGGCGGACGCTACAAGCTCGCGCTCTCCTTGACATCGATCATGATGACCGAGGATGTTACCCTTACGGTCGACGGCGCGACATACACGACGAGCGTTAAGGAATACGCGGATAAGCTCCTTGAGACGAGCACGGACAGCTACGAGCGTCAGTTCGTGATGGCAATGCTCAATTACGGTGCGGCGGCACAGGAATATTTTGCCGGCAAGAACGGCAATGATGCGTCGCTCGCCGACACTCTCGCAAATGCGGGACTGACCGAGGCGGACAAGGCGGAGACGCCCTTTACCGCGGAGGATTTCGAAAGATTTAAGTTCACATCCGAGGGTGCAACGGACGATGTGAAATTTACGGGCATAGGACTCTACTTCTCGTCAAAGACGTACGTTAAGCTTTACTTCACCGCATCTGCCGATGCGACGGTAACCGTTAACGGCACCGAGTGCGAGAAGGTGGAGGAGAACGGCATGTATTATGTTGTTCTGCCCGGTGTGCTTCCTCAGAATGCGAAGGCAATGCGCACGGTCGTCATCACCGACGGCGACACGGTCGTAACCGCGAGGGCATGCGTATATTCCGCTGTATATGCGGGACTTGCAAATGCCGGAACGGACGCAGGACTTGTGAAGCTTTACAAGGCTTACTCGTGGTATTGCTGTGCATGCAATTCGTACAACGAGGGCAAGTGATTTGGACGGAGGTAAAAAATGAAAAAATACAGATCACCGCTGATTGAAGTATTTGCGGCACCCGATGTGGTCACGACATCAGAGACTCTGGTTGACACGGAGACAAAACAGGATCCTTATACAGGCACAGATACTATGCCACTCAGCAGCACGGACAGCGAGCTTTTCAACATTAAAATGTAACATATTTGTACGTCGGCCGCTCGGCAGACGTACAAAAGCAAGAGCCCACGCCTTTTACGGCGTGGGCTTATTCTTATATTGTTTTTGATTCGATAGTGCTTTTGAGCGAAAAGCGATGAGTGGAGAGATAATAAGTAAAAAATCTCAGCCGTTTTACGACCGAGATTTTTTGGTGGAGACAAGTGGGCTCGAACCACTGACCCCTTGCATGTCAAGCAAGTACTCTAACCAACTGAGCTATGCCTCCGTAGCTATATAATTATAGCAGACTTTTCGGCGTTTGTCAACCTGTTTTTGAGAAAAAATTAAAAACCTTAAAGTTTATTCTTGTTTTTGATTTAAGTTAAAGTAGAAGAGGGCACGTGTGACGGGCGTAACAAAGAAGGTGTGAGAGTCTTTTAAGTGGGTGTGACGGGCGTACCGAAGGGGGTACGAGATCCCGATGCAGACATCCGCTCCGCATCGCCTATAAAGGGTTCGGCTTCAAGCGTTCCGCTTTTCGCTCAGGATGACACATACATCATGCCCGTGTTGAGAAAATAGTACGTTTGATATGGTAAAAGAGCACCCTGTGTAAAGAAAAATACGCACGGAGTGCTCTTTTTATATTGTGTAATAAGTGTCAGCCGGCGACGAATGTGCCCCCCGCCGTGTCATTCTGAGCGGAGCGCGTGTAACGGCCGCGCGAAGCCGAACTGCGTAAGCAGCGCCGAGCGACAGCGAAGGCGGAATCTCGGCGGAGAAGAGAGTAAGGATAATCTTGCTTTCATTCTTTAAGTGGGTTTGACCGACATAACAAAAAGGGTACGAGATCCCGATGCGGACATCCGCTCCGCATCGCCCCTGCGGGGTTCGGCGCGAGGTGTTCCACCTCTTGCTCAGGATGACACGGTCTTTTGGGCTCGGTACAAGCGTCGATTTTTGCTTGGGATGACGCGTACATCACACCCGCGGCTTTTGAAAATTAAACGGTTTCGGAATCTCTGCCTTCGAGGGCGGCAAGGCCGACACGGAATGCCGCCGCGGCGATGAGGCGCTCCTCCTCGTTTTCGCTCTGCATCATGGGCAGGAGTTTTCTGTATATTTCACCCTCGACGGACATGTCCTTCATAAGGCGCTCCGTTCCGTAGAGGGGGAGGGTCTTGTCCGTTATTTCGAAGTAATACAGTCCGAAGGCGTCGCTCTCGAGGTGGCTCTGAATAACGAAGCGCGGAGAAACGTAGCCCTCGAGGATTATGCGGAGGGCGGTGTCCTGACCGTATTTTTTATCGCTGATGAGGCGGCTGATTCTGTTTAAGATCTCGTTATTTGCGTCGACGCCGGTGATGTCGAGCACCTCGGTCTTGAAATCCAGGTGACCGAAGACGATGGGCTTTTTGATCCCGATGGAGATCTCGCCCTTTTTATATCCGACGGCAAAGCGGTTGACTCCGCCGACGCCGGGCTCGTCAAAGCCGATACATTCAAGTGCGCCGGGATAGCTGTATATCGATGCCTCGAGCTCTGTGAAGTCGCATTTCTCGTGGCGGGAGCCGAGGGCATAGTAATCTGCGCCGAACTTCTTTAAGTCGGTGGAGGAGATCGGGCACATATCGGAGTCGACATCGCCGTCAAGCTCGCAATATCCGCAGACGATATTTATCTTAGAGGTGTCGTCGACGCGTCTGTCGTAGAGGGGATTCGTGCGCAGGGACGGAGTCTCGAATGCCCAGCCGTAGACGGTCACGTTCTTGTCGGGGAAATCGAAACGGTCGAGCGCCGAGGTGGAAAAGACGTGACAGTTGGCGGGGAGTCTGCCGGACAGGTAGACGGGGTTGGCGTGCACGGCATCGTGCTTACCGGGGGAGATAATAAAATGAGTGTCCGGGCAGTTTTTAAATTCTCTGATGAGTATTTCGGCCGTCGTGTTCGTCACGAAGTCGACATCGAACAAATCGCCGCTGATGAGAACGAAATCGGCCTCCTCGGTGCGTACAAATTCCATAAGACGCATGAACGAGGCGCGGATGGTCCTCTTGCGCTCGTCGCTCTTCTCAGGCGTCAGCCCCACCACGGGCGTGTCAAGATGGACGTCGCTGCAGTGCAGGAATTTTATTTTTACGTCATTTTCTTTATCACTCATCGGAAAACCTCCAAAAAACCTTTATATAAAGAGTATACCATTAATTATCGCCATTTGCAAGTTTTTTCTTAAAAAAATATAAAAATCTCTTGCATATACGGAAAAAGTGTGATAAAATAATTGTAAATAAAACAGGGCAGAAAAGGAGGGCGTTTAATGCTCGGTCTTGCAGTCAGGAACACAGGAAAGCTCGTCAGGGAGATGTCGAGGACGGAGAACATCCGACTCGGAAGGCTTTTTACTAAAAAAGATACGGCACGCCTCATGGCGGATATGATAAATTTGGACACCGGCAAGAGCGCCTACACCGTTTTGGATCCGGGCGCCGGAACGGGTATACTTTCTGCGGCGGTAATAGAAAAGATATGCAAGGAATGCACATCGTGCAAGCAGATCTTTCTCACCGCATATGAGAACTGCGATATGTTTGCGGACATGCTCGAGGACAACCTCGAAAGGATACGCAAGAAATGCCGCCATGATTACGGAGTGCGGCTCTACCCGACCGTTTACAGAGAGAATTATCTCACCGAATCGAAGAATCACTACACGGTGACATTTTTTGATTCCGTGGAGGATAAGTATGACATCGTTATATGCAATCCGCCGACGGAGCTCATAGAAAAGGATTCCGAGGAGGCGCGCGCCGCGGGCGGCGTTACTCAGGTGAAGATCGGCGCACCCTTCCTCTTTGCACGGCTCGCGGGGAGAAATCTCGAAAAGGACGGCCAGCTCGTCGCGGTCCTGCCGACCACGGTGGCAACGGCGTCACAGCTCACGGGCTTCCGCAAGGAGATGGCGCAGGAGCTCGCGCTGACGAGGATACATCTCTTTATAGGAAAGCAGAAGAACGAGAAGCGTGCCGTTCCTTTAAAGAAAAACGTGATATTGGCATACAAGAAGACCGAGGAGCATGATTCGATACTCATCAGCACCTCTGCCGAGGCGCCGAAGCCCGACGCGGTCGCGGTGCTCCCAGAGCTGGATTACGATTTCGTTGTGGACAGAGAGGATGGAACGCTCATACTTCCCAAGAGCGTCGAGGATACGAAGATAGTGAAATACATGGGCGGCTTCCCCGAGACGCTCGCGTCGCTCGGGCTCAAGATGTCGACGGGACTCGTGCTCGACTCGCGCTGCGAGGATCTGCTTTTCACGGATTCGGTCACGGGGACGGTTCCGCTTATACGTCCGAGCGCGATAAAGGGCGGCACGGTTCATTTCCCCCTTCCGATAAGGAAGCAGTATCTCGCGCCGAAGAACATCTCGCTCGTGCAGAGAAACAAGAACATGATCATGATAAAGCGCGTGCCCTCAAAATCGGACGAGCGCTTTGTGAACTCCGCGATATACCTCGCGGCTCAGCTGCCCGCATACAGGTATATAAGCACACATAACAAGATCAATTTCATCGATACGAAGGATAAGAACGACGAGATGTCCGCGCGGCTCGCCTTCGGCCTGTTCGCGCTCCTCAATTCCACGATATACGACAGGTATATATCGATAATCTCAAAGTCGAAGCAGATAAACTCAAAGGAGCTGCGCACCCTGCGTCTGCCTCCGAGAAATATAATTGAGAATATGGGCATGCGGCTTATGGAAACGCGGCAGACATCGGTCGCCGTCTGTGATCAGATTGTAAACCCGACTTTACATATAATCGCAAAATAATTTACACGGTGCGGCACTTACCCCATGATTTCGGAGAATGCCGCGCCGTTTTTGCCTCGGAGAAAAAATGAAAAAATACAGAAAAGAGAAATACATAAAAGAGGGGCTGAGCCTTGCCGTTATTTACACGGTGAACTCGAAGGGCTGCGGCGAGCATACGCACGAATTCACGGAGATAGTTTACGTGACGGACGGAGAGGGAATAGAAACGATAGGCGGAACCGAGCACACCGTCGCGCGCGGGGACCTACTCTTTATAAATCGTTCCGCGACGCACAAGATCACCCCCGTGAAGAATTATTCGTATGTAAACATATGCTTTTCTCCCGAGATCGTGAGCGAGAGGGTGATTACAAGGGAGAATGCGTTCGACCTGCTCTCCTTGACGGCGCTCGAGGAGGTGAGGCAGGAATACGGGGCACAGATAATGACGTTCTTCGGCGAGGAGCGGCGCCTCATCGAGACCCTGATCTTCGACATGCTGAGGGAATACGACTCAAGGCTGGACGAGCGCTCCGCCGTGCTCGAGAGCTACATGACCGTGCTCATCGCGAAGATACTCCGAAAAAGAAGGATGGACGCGGAGGGCAAGGGGAGCGGTACTCTCTGGCGCGAGCTCTCTTTATATATCGAGAACAATATCGACAAGAGCCTGACACTCGAGGAGCTGGCGGGCAGGTGCTTTTACAATCCGTCCTACTTCAGCCGGGTGTTCAAGGAAAAATTCGGAACGACCTTAGTCGAGCATATTATGCGGGAGAGGATCGCGGCGGCGGCGAGATATCTGTCGGACGGCGAGCTCTCGCTCGATGCGATAGCCGAGAGGTGCGGATTCTGCGACAGGACGGGTCTCTACCGCGCGTTTATGCGTTTTTACGGAGAATCACCGTCCGAATACAGAAAAAGGGAGCTCGAAAAGTAAAAAAATGCAACGCCGTGTAAACCTATGCTATTCAAAAACCGCCCTGCAAGTGGTAATATAAGAGCGGTAAGAGAATTTTTTAAACAAAAATAAGTAAGGAGAAAAGTGTAATGAAGATCAATTTCAACGAATACCGCGACAAGGTATACGCATGCTGGATAGGCAAGAATATAGGCGGCACAATGGGCACGCCCTATGAGGGTAGCCGCCAGTTCAACGATATAAAGGGATTTGTGACAGAGGAGGGAGTTATCCTTCCGAACGACGACCTCGATCTGCAGCTCGTGTGGCTTCTGGCGGTCGAGAGACTCGGCATAAGATCGGTGGACAGCAAGGTGCTCGGCGAATTCTGGAACAGCTATGTCAGCCCCTTCTGGAACGAATACGGAATAGGCAAGAACAATATGGAGACGGGTCTCATGCCTCCGCTCTCGGGCGATGCTTATAACGACTGGAACAATTCTAACGGTGCATGGATAAGGACGGAGATATGGGCATCTCTTGCGCCCGCGTGCCCCGAGGTTGCAATGAAGTATGCGTATGAGGACGCATGCGTCGACCACGGAACGGGCGAGGGAACGGTGGCGGCGATGTTTGTTGCGGCGCTTGAGTCCGCGGCCTTCGTAGTTTCCGATATAAGAAAGCTCATCGACATCGCGCTCGCGAATATTCCCGCGGAATCGAGAATGGCGAAGAGCATCGTCAAGCTGCTCGAGTGCTATGACTCCGGCATGGATTATAAGGAGGCGCGCGAGACCATAAGAGAGCTCAACTCCGATATAGGCGACGGCTGGTTCGAGGCACCGTCCAATGTTTCTTATGCCGTTATCGGCCTGCTTTGGGGTGAGGGTGATTTTAAGAAATCGATGATATATGCGATAAACTGCGGCGACGATACGGACTGCACCGGTGCGACGGTCGGCTCGGTGCTCGGAATCATCAACGGAACGAAGGGCATCCCCGAGGACTGGAAGCGCTACATCGGCGACGGCATCGTAACGATCTCTTTGAAGAAGGCGTCGATTTTTGCGCCTATATTCCCCGAGTCGTGCACGGAGCTGACGGAGAGAGTGGTAAGGATAGCACCCACGGTGCCCGTGCTCTTCAACAGAGATATCACCTTCACCGACGGACCGACCGAGCTTGGCGACGACGAGCTTAAGGCGCTTTACTCAAAGCCGAAGGACGATGAAAAGAATCTGAGAGAGCCGATAAACGAAACGCTGACGGACGAGCTCGTCGCAAGACGTCCGTACTCGGTGACGGCCTCCTCGGGCTTCATCGACGCGACGCTCTCGTACGGCTCCGATCCCGAGATAAAGCCGCTCGAATCGAAGACGCTGCACCTGCGGATCAAGAACAACGTATATGTTTACGGTAACATTCCCTATAACATGACATTCAGATGGCTCGGCACGGACGGCTTCACCGTTGAGGGACCCTCGTTCGCAAAGCTCAGGAATTACGACCCGCATTCACGCGCTGTGACGGAGCTCGACTTTACCGTGACCGCACCCGAGACGCTTATGCCTAAGAGCAGACTCGTCCTTGAGATCGAGGTTATGGGAAGACCGACCGTAACTTATATTCCCGTTGTATTTTTGGCAAAATAAATAAAAAGCACGCCTCCCTTTTTCTTGATGAAGCAGGGGGGCGTGTTGATTTTTTGGGTCGGCTGTGCCTCTTTGGCGAGCCGATTATTTTTTGATAAAATAGGGAAGTGTGCCGAGCGGGGCATCGACCGTAACGGTTCTGCCGCCGTCGATATTCTCCTCCCCGCGGTAGCTCCATTTACCATCGGGGAGCGTGAGCGTCCTTGTAACGGCGCCCTTTTCGAGCACGGGAGCGACCAGGATCTTATCTCCGAGCATGAATGCGTCGTCGGTGCGCTCGAAGCCCATGTGCGGGAACTCGTATTCGAGAGATCTTATCACGGGCTCGCCGCTCTTTGCGCTCTTCTCGATCTCGGCGATTATTTGCGGAGCGAACCTCTTATGCAACTTTGCGGCGGCGAGGCAGTACGCGGCGTTCTCCTCCGAGAGGATGCGCCACGGAGCCAGAGAGAATTGCATCATCGGGAACAGAGCGGAGCACTCCGCCATTCTGACAACGAGCTCCTCGTCCCATTTCGTTCCGTCCTCGGCATATGACCATTCGCCGCCGCCGATCATATCGGGGCAGATGAAGGGGTATCCCGTGAGACCCTCGATCAGGGCGAAGGGGATAAGAGTGCGGATGCCATCGGCGTCCCAGCTGTGACCTCTGTCACGGATACGCTGTATTACCGGCTTGCCGCCGCGCTTGAAGGAATCTTTGTATTCGTGATATTCGAAATTCTCACCGAATTCGTTCCATGCGATATTTAATTGCTCCGCGGTGTATGCGGTCTGCTTGCCGTTTACCACATTGTTTTGCGCGTAGCAACCGAGGCTGCCGCCGTCGAATTTAAAGCCGTCAACGCCGTAATCACGCATGAGGTGCTCAAGCTTCGCGGTAAGGAAGTCTCTGTCGGCCTGCTCGCACATGTTGAGCGCGGCGCTGTATCCGTTCCACCAATGTACTATCGCGACATCGCCGCTGTCGGTCTTCAGGAACGGGTGCTTGTGTCCGTCTCTGTTAAGGAAGGCGTCGTTTGACGCGGCACGCAGGAATTCATATCCATCGACGGTCATGAACGGAACGACCCAGAGCATGACCTTGAAGCCCATGGCATGAAGCCTGTCGATCATCTCTTTGGGGTGCGGAAACTTCGCAAAGTCGAACTCCCAGATGCCGTATCTCGTGTGCCAGCCCTCGTCGATGATGAGGATGCCGGGCTCATATCCGCTCTTGACTATCGATTCGGCGTACTCGAGCACGCTCTTCTCGGTCGGATTGTATGTAAATTCCATCCATGTATTGTACTGCGCGGTCTCAAAGAATTTGTGCGGAGGAACCTTGCCGCAGAAGGGGAAGTGCGCCTTCATTGCCGCGAGATATGCGTCCCTCAGCGTTTCGCCCGCCTCGACGAGCACGGCGCTGTCATCCGCGATGTCGATGACTCCGCCGCCGATCTTGAATTTAAATGCGTTTTCGCACCAGATATATCTGCCCTTGTCGGAAACGAGAAGCGGCGCGGACTGATTTCCGCAGGCAGTCAGAAGATCGCACTCGTATTCGGTGTGCTCGTCGAACGGCTGCTGTGCCGCATGGACGGTCGCACCGCCCCAAAAGTGCTCGTCTTTTAGAATTTTAACCTTCATTTCAGGACTCCTTTGATCTTTTGATTTTATTTTATCATATTAAAATGAATTTGTAAATAGGTTGCGAAGAAAATTAAATGTAAGATATCGAAAAATCGGGGGATTGATTCGGAATAAATGCGGAGTAAGCCGCACTGAGCCCGAAAAAGCAAGTCGGTGCCGACATATGCGGGTGGGGGAGCTAAGGTCCGCCCGAGGGAGCATATATCGGCACTGCTTGCCTTTTTATATTCGCTTTATGTCGGCGGGGTCAGTTCTCCGCGAGCCACTTCTCGGCGGAGGCCTTGGAGAATCTTTTTATATCCTCCTTGGTGTATTTTGATTCCGCACCGCCGTTTGTATAGAGAAAGTACTTACCGTCCGCGGTGATGTAAAGAGTTTCCTCAAAGCCGTCAGCATCTCCGAACGTGCCGAAGGTGACCTTTTTTACTGTTTCTGACGCGGCGGTGTCGTATTCACGGCCGCAAATAGTTTTCTTCATTTACGTAGTTCTCCTTTGATCATTTTTTGCCTATTTTCATTATATCGTAAGGCGTGGTCTGATATACGAAGTAATTGAGCCAATTCGAAAAAAGAAGCGTTGCGTGGGCGCGCCATGTAAGCAGGGGAGCCTTTGTGTCGTCGTCATTAGGGAAATAATTCTCGGGGACGCGGGGGTTGAGCCCGGCGTTTTTGTCTCTGACGTATTCCTTGTTCAGGGTGAGTGCGTCATACTCGGAGTGACCGGTGATGAAGATCTGCTTTCCGTTTTTGGTCGCGACGGCGTAGACGCCCGCCTTATCCGACGAGGCGAGTATCTTAAGCTCCTTCACCGCCGATATATCCGCGCGGTCGACGGTCGTATATCTCGAATGGGGAACGTAAAACACGTCGTCAAAGCCGCGGAAGAGTATGGACTGCCTGTAATCTACGCTGTGCGCGTAGACACCCGAGAGCTTCTCGGGCATAAGGCGCTTGTTTACTCCGAAATGATAATACAGTCCTGCCTGCGCACCCCAACAGATGTGGAAGGTGGAATGCACGTGCGTTTTGCTCCATTCCATTATTTCGCAGAGCTCGTCCCAGTATTCGACCTCCTCGAACTCGAGCTTCTCGACCGGGGCGCCGGTGATTATCATTCCGTCGTAATACTCGTCCTTTATATCGGGGAACTCCTTGTAGAAGGCGAGCAGATGCTCCTCGGAAACGTTTTTCGACACATGGGTGCGCGTGTGGATCAGCTCGACCTCCACCTGCAGGGGTGTGTTTCCGAGCAGGCGGGAGAGCTGTGTTTCCGTGTCGATCTTCGTCGGCATCAGATTGAGGATGAGAATTTTCAAGGGTCTTATATCCTGCTTTATCGCACGCTTCTCCGTCATGACGAAGATATTTTCGTTTTCGAGCGTTTTAACTGCGGGGAGTCCGTTGGGTATCTTGATCGGCATTTATAAATGCTCCTATCTTGTTTTTTGGATCAGACGGAACGAAGTGCCTGATCGAGATCCTCGATGAGGTCGTCGGCATTTTCTATTCCGCAGGAATAGCGGACGAGGTCGGGGGAGACTCCCGCGGCGAGGAGCTCGGCGTCGTTCATCTGTCTGTGCGTTGTGCTTGCCGGATGCAGGCAGCAGGTGCGGGCGTCCGCAACGTGGGTCTCGATCGCGGCGAGCTTAAGATTCTTCATGAATTTTTCGGCCGCGTCTCTGCCGCCCTTAACGCCGAAGCTCACGACGCCGCACGTTCCGTTCGGCATATACTTTGTCGCGCGGCCGTAATATTTATCACCCTCGAGTCCGGGGTAGGTGACCCATGCGACATTGGGATGAGATTTCAAGAATTTCGCAACGGCGAGTGCGTTTTCGCAGTGGCGCTTCATTCTTACATGCAGGCTCTCGAGTCCGAGACCGAGCAGGAACGCGCTCTGCGGAGACTGAGTGCAGCCGAAATCGCGCATCAGCTGAGCGGTCGCCTTTGTTATATATGCGCCCTCGATGCCGAATCTCTCGACGTACGTTATGCCGTGATAGCTCTCGTCGGGAGTGCAGAGGCCGGGAAACTTGCCAGATGCGCGCCAGTCAAACCTGCCGGAGTCGACGATGCATCCGCCGACGGCGCT
>CAZQII010000056.1:0-11300 GCA_964593825.1 uncultured Ruminococcus sp. | reverse complement strand
AAAATATTATTTTATTTAACGCGCAGTTGACTTTTTCGGGCACTTATGCTATAATAAGCACAAAATTCTTTTCTCGGCCGAGCGGCGTCGGTCGGGAGCAAAATATGTCCTTCGGAGAGAAAAATGAAAATTGTTATTATAGGATTGGGAACTGTCGGAAAGACGGTTTTAAAGACCTTGTCGAGCGAGGATCATACGGTCACGGTGATCGATGAGGATAAGGATAAGGTCGATGCCATTATTTCAAAATACGATGTCTTCGGAATAGTCGGAAACGGCGCTTGCAGGGATATCCAAAGGGAGGCAAAAATGCGCGACGCCGATCTCGCGATAGCTCTGACCAACAGTGATGAGCTCAATGTTTTCGCCTGCCTCGTCGCAAAAAGGGCCGGCGTCAAAAATACCATCGCGCGGGTGCGGAATCCCTCGTACAGAAAGCAGATAATGGAAATGAAGGACGAGCTCGGCATCTCCATGATAGTAAATCCGGAGCTCGAGACGGCCAACGAGATATTCAACAGGATCGATCTGCCCTCCATCGCGCAGGCGGAGCATTTCGCCAACGGCAGAGCTCTGCTTGTCGAGATAGTCGCGGACGATAAATGCACGCTCGTCGGAGAAACGCTTATATCTATCGGACGGAAATTCAATTCCAAGGTGCTCGTCTGTGCGGTACAGAGGGGCGATGAGATATTCATCCCCTCGGGTAATTTCGTTATCGCAAAGGGCGACAGGGTCCATTTCACATCGGATGCCGATTCCCTCGGCGATTTTCTCGCAGAGATCAATGTCACCACAACGCCCCTAAAAAAGATCATGATCGTCGGCGGCGGCAGGACCGCATTCTATCTTGCTGAGGCGCTTTCAAAGAAAAAGTACAAGGTCAGACTTATCGAAAACAGCAAGTCCGTCGCGGAGGACATCGCGGATCGGCTGCCGCGCGTTACCGTCGTGCAAGGAAACGGAACGCGCCACGACGTTCTGCTCGAGGAGGGAATAGAGGCGATGGACGCCTTTGTGGCGCTCACGGATGTCGATGAGGAGAACATGATAGTCTCGATGTTTGCCAATAAGATGAAGGTGAAAAAAACGGTGACCCTCATCAAGAGCGACGATCTGTACGAAATGATGGGTGAGCTCGGGATCGACAACACGGTGTCGCCGAAGGACATTGTCGCAAACAGGATCATCAGCTATGTCAGGGCGCTCGCAAACAAGCGCGGAAGCAACGTGCTTACGCTCTACCGCCTTGTAAACAACCGAGTTGAGGCGGTCGAATTCCTCGCAAAGAAGCATGAAAAAATATACGACAAGCCTCTGCGCGAGCTTCATATCAAGGACAACTGTCTTATAGCATGTATAATCAGAGACAGCGAGGTCATTATTCCCAACGGAAATTCGACGATAATGCTCGGTGATAATGTAATTGTCGTAACGACGCACAAGAACTTCGACGATCTTACAGACATTATCGAATAAGGCGGTTTTCATATGAACTACAAAAAGTTAGGAAAGATACTCGGCAAGATCATGATCCTCGAGGGGGTCATGATGCTGTTTCCCTTCGCCGTCGCTTTGATATACGGGGAAGATGCCTCGAACATCCTCGCTTTTATTATACCTTCCGCGGTGCTTTTTATATCGGGTGCGCTTTTGCAGATCTTAAAGCCGAGGAGGGAGACCTTTTATCAAAAGGAGGGCTTTGCCCTCACGGCGATGGTTTGGATAGTCATGGCGCTCTTCGGAGCGCTGCCGTTTGTCATAAGCGGCGAAATCCCGAACTATATCGATGCGCTCTTTGAGATCATGTCCGGCTTCACCACAACGGGTGCCAGCGTTATTACCGATATCACCGTGATATCGCATTCGATCCTGTTTTGGCGCAGCTTTTCGCATTGGATCGGCGGCATGGGAATACTCGTATTCGTGCTTATTTTTATTCCGGAGAGCAATGACGGTGCGTCGATGCACCTGCTCCGCGCGGAGAGCCCGGGGCCGCAGGTAGGAAAAATAGTTTCTAAGATGAAGGTGACCGCGCGCATCCTTTACCTCATATATCTCGGAATGACGGTGCTCGAGCTTGTGATACTGATGTTTGACAAGCCGATCCCCGGTTACGAGAGTGACAAGTTCTTCTTGAATCTTCTCGCAACGTTCGGCTGTGCCGGAACGGGCGGCTTCGGATTTTTGCCGGAGAGCATTGCGCTCTTCAACCCCTTCTCCCAATACGTCATGGCGACGTTCCTTATTTTGTTCGGGTGTAATTTCAGCCTCTATTATCTCATTCTCATCGGTCAGGTCAGGTCGGTGCTCAAGAGCGAGGAATTCAGGGCTTATTTCATCATCGTCGCGGCGGCCGTAACGGTCATATTCGTAAACCTGGTCGCCCGCGCGGGATCGTTCCCGCAGGAGTATACGACCGAGGAGGCGTTCCGCCATTCGTATTTCCAGGTCGCCTCGATCATCACGACCGCGGGATATACGACCACGGACTTCAGCGTATGGCCGATGGCGGCCGGGTCGGTCCTCGTCATCGCTATGTTCATGGGAGCCATGGCGGGCTCCACCGCCGGCGGCCTCAAGATCTCGAGGGTCGTCATCGCCGTGAAGGGAATATATATCAGTGTGAGAAAGCTCATCAACCCGAGATATGTTCCGAAGGCGAAATTCGAGGGAAAGACGCTTGAAGAAAAGACGGTCAGCGATGTTTATTCGTTTTTCACTCTGTATATGTTTATCTTTTTCGCGGCGATGTTGCTGCTCTCGTTCGACCCGGTCTGCGGCACAGAGGTCACCGTTGCCTCCGATGCCGGAGTCTACACCGTGCGGCACGGGTTTTATTCCAATTTCACCGCGGTGCTGTCCTGCATCTCCAATGTCGGTCCGGGATTTGAGGCGGTCGGCCCTTATCTGAGCTTTGCGGGCTTTGCCCCCCTGTCCAAGCTGGCCCTCACGTTCACGATGCTTATAGGCAGGCTCGAGATACTGCCCGTTCTCATCCTCTTCAGTCCGAAGACGTGGAAGAAGGTCTGATACGCACGGCGCGTCCCCCGAAAATACGGATGCTCCGTTTTATGAATTTCAGGAGTTGACAAATGACAAACGAAGAAATACAGTCTGTTGTTAGCGCCCAGCGCGAATATTACAGAAGCGGTGCCACGCTCCCCGTAAAAGCCCGCATCGCATGCCTGAAAAGGCTATATGCGTGCGTGAAGGAGAATGAGGACGGCATCGCGGAGGCCCTGCGCCTCGATCTCGGAAAGAGCAAGTACGAGAGCTTCATGTGCGAAACGGGACTTGTCCTATCAGAGCTCTCTTATATGATCGGGCACACGGCAAAATTCGCACGCAAGAAGCGCGTGCGCACCCCGATATCCCAGTTCCCGGCGCGAAGCGTCAGGTACCCGATCCCGTACGGCAACGTCCTCATAATGAGCCCGTGGAATTATCCCGTTCTCTTAACGCTGGAGCCGCTGGCGGATGCGTTGGCGGCGGGGAATACCGCCGTTATAAAAACAAGCGCATACGCACCCGCAAGTGCGGAGATCGTGAAGAAAATAATTTCCGAGTGCTTCCCCGAGGAGCATGTTGCCGTCGTTACTGGCGGAAGGCAGGAGAATGCGGCGCTCCTCGACGCGCATTTTGACATGGTGTTCTTTACCGGCAGCGGTGCCGTCGGCAGGGAGGTGCTGCGCAAATGTGCAGACCGTCTTACTCCCGCGGTGCTCGAGCTCGGCGGAAAAAGCCCGTGCATAGTGGATGAGACCGCGAATATAGATCTCGCCGCTCGCAGGATAGTTTTCGGCAAGCTCTTGAATTGCGGTCAGACGTGCGTTGCCCCGGATCACATTCTCTGCCACAGCAGAGTGAAGGAGCGATTTATCGCCGCGGTTAAAGAGGAGATAATGCGGCAGTACAGTGACGAGCCGCTGAAAAATCCCGCTTACGGAAAGATCATAAACGAAAAGCACTTTAACAGGCTTCTGTCCCTGATCGACAAGGACAAGGTCGTCTTCGGCGGCGAGAGCGACGGCGAGTCATGCCGCATAGCTCCGACTGTGATGGACGGCGTCGAGCATTCCGATGCGGTCATGCGGGAGGAGATATTCGGCCCCTTGATGCCGATCTTGGAATTTGACGATTTCGACAGAGAGCTCGAGCGCCTGAAGACCGTCGAAAAGCCGCTGGCGCTTTACTTCTTTTCCTCCGACAGGCGCAGGATCGCGCGCGTCACCGACGAGCTTTCGTACGGCGGCGGATGTATAAACGACGTTGTGATCCACTTGGCGACGAGCAATATGGGCTTCGGCGGCGTCGGAGAGAGCGGCATGGGCTCCTATCACGGCAGGGACGGCTTCAACGCATTCACACACTTTAAATCCGTTGTGCATAAGAGTCCGCGCATCGATTTGCCGATCAGATACCAACCTTACAAAAATAAATTTTACGAAAAGCTTTTAAAGATGTTTTTAAAATGAGCGAGAAAAAACGGAACGGCGGTAACCGTTCCGTTTTTCTTATGCGAAATCCACATATGAGCGCAGTGCGACCTCGCTCATAAGCGTGCGCAGATCCGTCTCACAATCCCAAAGCATCTCGGAGAAAAGCGCCGCGGGGTACATTATGTTTTCCTCGAGCATGCCGTCCTCCGCCAGAGCGCAGATGCAAAGGTCGCCGTCCTTTTCCTCCTTGAGCAGGCGCACGGTCTCAAGAGCCTTGTCCGCATTTATCATCCAAAATGCCTGCAGATAGCGCCATATCTTGCGCTTGCGCTCCACTCTGTCGGCCTTTACCTCCTTTGAGCTCGTTCCGATGCAGAGCGGCTCCTCCGTGTGATGAAACGAATTCCAGTCCAGCTTCGTCAGCCCCTTTGTAACAACGCCGAAGCGCTCGTTCGGTGCGCGCAGCGACGCTATTTTTTTGACAAGATCGCATGTGGCGTCAAAGCCCTCTATGTCGCTCGGAACGTATGAGAACGGAAAGGCGCCGCAGTCCTCCCAGACGATCCTTATTCTTTTGTCCGTCCTCGCAATCGAATCCAAGCGGCCGCTCACCGATGTTGCATGAAGGCCGAACCAAAGCTCGAGATCGGGATATTTTTCGAAGAACAGCGCTGCCGTTCTGTTTACGAAATCCGTAACTGTGTCGGCGATGACAACGCCGTTTACCGTGTCGGTCTTAAGCTCCGTGAACGACTGAAAATATATTCCGTCGGCACCGAGGCGGCTGTATTCGTCCTCGTACTGCTTAAAGATCGTTTCGCTGTATTCGTAGAGGCGGTCGAACGGAACCTTGGTGCAGTCCGTGCCCCAAAGCCACGAATATCCGTATATCACCTTTATTCCGCAGCTGTGGGCATAGTCGATTATCTCCTTCGCGTTCACCGGCGGACGGTCGTTCCAGACGGTGAGGGTGTTGAGCTTCATCATAAGCATATTGTCGATATATGCTCTGTAATCATAGATCACATGACCCCATGTCCAAAAGCCGCGGGAGCGCACCGTGGGCGCATGAGAGTATTCAAAGTCGGGAAACGGCCCGTCGAAGCATTCGATCCGATATCTGTCGTCGTTCGGATATTCGAGGTGCACCGCATATTTCGAGAAAAAGTCGATGCAGCCGTAAAGGACGCCGACATCGTCCGCCCCCTCGATGTAGACCGTGCCGCCTTTGACCGTTATGCGGTATTCCTCGGCGCGCTTAAGCTCGGGGCGATCCAGTGCGGCTATAACGGAGGACGATGCGCGCGTTCCTATGTAGAACAGCCTCTCGCCGAGGTAATCGCTCTCGCCGCCGCACTCCACGCAATACGGATATTCGAGCGTATGATCCAATATGAGCTTGCTTAAAAGCGAGACAGCCTTTCTTTGTACTCCGTTTTGAAGCTTGCCGTGTACTATGACCGATTTTTGCATGCGTTTTTTCTCCTTCATGTTGACAAATATGTTTTTTATGATATAATTATACTGTATTTTCATCGGCAAATCTATGAGAAATGCGGCGGTTTTTATAACTGTATTGACGAAAGGCGGATCAAATGCTGAACGACGGATTTAAAAAGAATTACGGCAGCGTGCCGATTGCGATATACCGTGCGGACCCGAGTGCGCCGTCGGACGTGCTTCTGCATTGGCACAGAGAGGCGGAGATCATAGCGAGCGTGGCGGGGGCTGTGACCTTTTATGTTGACGGAGAGGAATACAGGCTCGCGCGCGGTGACATGCTGATAATACCGCCGTGCGCGCTTCACCGCGCCTCCGTTCTTGGCGGTGCGGACTACATGTGCATTTGCTTTGACGTGCATCTGCTCTGTGACAGGGAGCTCGTCGCGGGACTGCTCGACGGCACCGTCGGAGTCACACCCTATATCGGTCGGCTCGAGGCGGATGCACCGCAGCTTTTTCGGCTTGCCGCAGATGCGTTCTCGGCGTGTGAGGAGCGCGGCGACGGCTGGGAGCTCGGCTCGGTCGGCAGTCTCATGCTGTTTTTCCGTGCGATAAAGGCGCGTGGGGCCGTCACCGCGGCTGACCCATCGGGCAGGGACAAGGAATTCTGCATGTCGGTGCTCGGATTCATCGCGGATAATTACGGCAGGGCACTGACCTCACGCGATGCCGCTGAATTCATGTATATGAGCAGCTCTTATTTTTGCAGATCCTTCAAGCGCAATTTCGGGATCAAGTTTTCTCTCTATCTGCTTTCGTACAGGATCGAGCGGGCGAAGGCGCTCTTGCGGGAGAGCAAAATGTCTGTCTCCGAGGTCGCCGAGCATGTCGGCTTTTCCGACTTCAGCTATTTCGCCAAAATGTTCAGGCAGAGCACCGGAATGACGCCCCGCGCATACAGACGGCGGACGGTGTGAAATTTAGTCGGAAATGCTATTGACAAATCCGAATATAAGTTGTATAATTTAAACTGGACACAGAATATTTTCAAATACGTAAAATTCAAAGAAGGAAACGCAGATGAAAAAATTTTTCGGTGAATTTAAAAAATTCATAACCCGCGGCAATGTTGTCGACATGGCTGTCGGTGTTATAGTAGGTAGCTCGTTTACCGCAATAGTCAACGGCCTGTCCAACAATGTGCTGAAGCCCATCATAAATTGGATTCTTATGCTCATATTCGGCGAGGATTCCTTGGCCGAGGTGTATACGTTCCTTGTCAGAGCGGATGCGGACGGAAACAGGATCGGCAAGGGGCAGACCCCGGATCTCGAGCAGTCGATATATATAGATTGGGGCGCATTTATAAATGCCGTCATCAATTTCTTCATCGTCGCATTCGTGCTCTTCGTAATAGTGCGGATCATAAATAGAGTCAGAGAGGGAAATAAGAGCCTCTCCTCGGAGATCAAGAAGTTCAAGCCCACGAAGGCGGAGCGCGCGGAGATGAAGACGCTCGGCATCAGCCTTTTTGACCGCGACGCGGTCTCCGCTTATTATGCCGACAAGGCGAAGAAGGCCGAGGAGGCCGCCGCCGAGGCAAAGAGAGCGGAGGAGGAAAAGGCACGCCTTGACCGCATAGAAAACCCGAGCGTCGAGGAGCTTTTGAAGCAGATACGTGACCTTTTGCAGGAAAAGCGGTAATTTCGCAACAATATGCATATATAAAAACGGCTGCTAATGCCAAACGGTGTCCGGCAGCTGTTTTTTATGTGCCGCACATGTCGAATTATCCGATATAATGCTAAAATAAGGCCGATAAACAAGAAGAAAGGAAAATAATAAATGGAAATGACAAAAGAAAACAAAATGGGAACGATGAGCATACCGAAGCTTCTGTATTCGGTGTCCGTTCCGATAATAATATCGATGATCGTTCAGGCGCTTTACAACATCGTCGACTCCGTATATGTCGCTCAGTTCGATCCCGATGCGGGCACGGGCGCGCTTACCATAGCTTTCCCCATTCAGAATTTGATGATAGCCGTTTCTGTCGGTCTTGCCGTCGGAATGAACGCCCTTTTGTCGCGCTCGCTCGGACAGAAGAATTTTGAAAAAGCAAATGTCATAGCGGGGCAGGGCTTTTTCCTCACCGCCTGCGGCTACGCGCTCTTTCTTATAACAGGTCTCTTTCTTGTCAAGCCGTTTGTTCTTATGCAGGCGGATGCCGGCACGCTCCTTTATGAGTACAGCGTGGATTATCTCTCCGTTGTGTGCATCTGTTCCTTCGGCGTTTTTATCCAGGTCGTAACGGAGCGACTCCTGCAGGCGACGGGTAAGTCGTTCCCGAGCATGATAATTCAGCTCTCCGGTGCCGTGATCAATATCGTACTCGATCCGATCCTTATCTTCGGCTGGCTCGGATTCCCCGCGATGGGAGTTAAGGGCGCCGCGATCGCCACGGTGGTCGGGCAGTGCATCGCCGCGGTGATAGGCATCGTGCTCAATCTCACCGTCAATAAAGAAATAAAGCTCATGATAAGGAACTTCATCCCGAGGCTCGGCTTGATCAAGGAGATGCTCGCCATAGGAATCCCGTCCGTTCTCATGCAGGCGATAGGAAGCGTCATGACATTTTGCATGAATTTGATTCTTATAGGCTTCAGTCAGACGGCGATGAATGTCTTCGGAGTTTATTTCAAGCTTCAGAGCTTTGTATTTATGCCGGTGTTCGGACTTAACAACGGCATGGTTCCCATTCTTTCGTACAATTACGGGGCGAAGCACCGTGATCGCGTATATGCCACACTGAAGCTCGGTATCCTTACGGCAATCGCATATATGCTCATCGGATTTGCGGTGTTTCAGCTCATGCCCGAGGTGCTTCTCGGCTTCTTCAATGCCTCGGAAGAGATGCTTGCAATAGGAAGAACGGCGCTCAGGATAATCAGCATAAGCTTCATCTTTGCCGGTTTTTCCGTCATTGTTTCCTCCGCGTGCCAGGCGCTTGGAAAAAGCATTTACAGCCTCATAGTAAGCATGGTGCGTCAGCTCGTTGTTCTTATTCCCGCGGCATTTCTGCTGTCCCTCATCGGAAAGGTGAGCCTCGTCTGGCTTGCGTTTCCGATCTCGGAGATATTCAGCCTGCTTTTGTGCATATTCTTCCTGATAAGGGTTCTGAGGGTCGCATTCCCGAAGGAAAAAAATTAAAATAACACAACCGAAAAAAAGATCCCCCGCGGTGTTTGGCAGAGGAGCAAGATCCTCTGTGCGGCGCCGCGGGGGATTTTATTTTAAAAGGCAAGCAAGAGCGATTATCAGCCGGTAACCTCTATGCCGTCGGATTCCTTATACTGTGAGAGGATCCAGTTTTCGAAGAGCGGAAGAGAGAATTGATGCCCGCCGTCGAAAATGTCGAGAAATACGCGCGATGTGGGATATTTCTCGGTAACGGCGGTGTAGAATTCGATACTCTGCCGCACGGGAACGCAGGAATCGAACTTCCCGTGGAAGATCTTGAGGTTTGCCCTCGCGGCGGTATCGATGTATGTCATCGGAGAGCGCAGACGCATCTCCTCGGCATCGCCGCCGGTGCAGTGGTCTATGTGCGGTGCGTATGACGGATTTTCGGCGCGCCATTTTTTAAGATCCGTGATGGGGACAAACGCGGCAATCGCACGGAAATAATCGGGTATGTATCCCGCAATGAGCAGAGCCATATGTCCGCCGCCCGAGAGCCCGACAAGGAAAATGTTGCTTCTGTCGATATCCTCATTTGCGCATACATGATCTATCGCATCCTTTATGTCTCTGCGCGCGGCCTCCGATCCGCAGGCCTGCGTGCCGTTTTTGTTTCCCTTCGTGTTCGGACCTCTGAATTCCGGCAAAAGGAGGTTGAAGCCGTGTTTCTCAGCAAAGGGGAGAAGATTGCCGATCTGATTTTTGCGGTCGAAGCTCCATGTATGAAGCCCGACGAGCAGCGGGCGGTGCTTACCCTCGGCGCGGTAGAAAAGCGACGGCTGATCCGTGCCGTCAAATGTCGATTTTATAAAAATCTCTTCCTGTATCATATTACCTTATGCTCCTTGGATTAAAACCTTATGTTATTTTGAGTATAGCACAAATCGACACCCGTGTCAAGAAAAAAATGTATTTACCGTTGATTTTATGAACAAAAAAAGCGCTTGCGCGAGCACATCGGTGCGCAGTGGCGGCACGAGGCTTCGGATGACCTCGATTTTTTTGAAATTTGCAAGCTTAGGGTGTTGATTTTTTTTGATGTGAGTGATATAATTATGTTGAAACGCGGACTTATGTTCACGGTATTGCTACGATGCTTGCAGCCAACTGTTACGACCGGAGCGAGGATTTAGCAAGTCAAACGCTCGCCGATATGTATCAAGGGTTAAAACACAAATTAAGAAGAAACGCATTAAGAGCATAGTATCGCTTGTCAACGGCAGCTGCCTTTATCGGCTACGCAAAAGCCTATCGACCGACGCCTAACGTCAAAGCGAACAAAGGAGAATAAAATGAGTCGGTATTCTTTGGTCTTTATAGCACTGCTTTTGATCGTATTTGCGATCATGCAAAGAAGAAAACGCAAAACCGCGGCGATCATCAATCACCGTAAAAATCATAAAAATGAGGAGACACTGAAAATGAAAGAGTTAGCACAAAAATTCATCGGTAAGGAATGCATGGTATACACGATCGTAAGTGACAACAGCGCTGTCAACGGCACTGTAAAGGAAGTCACCGAAAACGGTCTTTTAATTGAGAAAAACGGAGATTTACAGGCGGTAAATCTTGAATACGTTACGCGCATCAGAGAGTGGCCGAGAAAGAAAAACGGCAAGAAAAAAGAAATCGTATTAGATTGACCGCCGTTATGACGACATTCGGATAAACAGAGGTTTGTAAAAGATAGGTTATTATGATTTTAAGTATAATATGCGTGACAATCGTTCCGAAGCAAAGCCAAAATAACAAATCTGCTTAGCGGCTTTCGATTTAGAATAAAAATTAATAGCAAACACATTTTTCGGACGAATATACAAAAAGGCGATAGAATCAACGTTCTGTCGCCTTTAATCATAGTTATGGTATCATTTTGCAAAGTTAGCTTGATTATCTCGCTTTTGTGTTAATTAATGCTCGGAGTGTTTGACTTCGGCTTTTTGCTTTTTACAATCATGCCGGCAACCCCTTTAAGACGAAAGTAAAGGAACCGCGTGGCTGGACGTGATTCCCTTTGGCGGGCAGATAGTACCTAAAACGAATTTTATTCGAGAATACCGTTTTCTTTCCATATCTTTATAATCCATTTTTTACAATATCGAATTCCACGGTCTTTATACATCGCAGCAATAATTGCTTCAATATAAATATCGTGGTTTGAATTTGGTAATTGTT
>CAZQII010000055.1:0-12035 GCA_964593825.1 uncultured Ruminococcus sp. | reverse complement strand
CTTATTTCGGTTTTAAATTAGAGTAGAAAACGGTTGGTGTGACCCACATACCGAAGCGATAACGAGATCCCGGCAAGGCGCGAGGGCGCATGCCGCCCTCCGGGTTCGGTTCCAATCGGCGCTGGCGCCGATTTTCACTCAGGATGACAGGGGCTTTGGGGCTCGGCGCTTGGTGCGTTTGACCGACATATTAAAGCGGGTACGAGATCCCGATGCGGACGTTCGCTCCGCATCGCCCCTGCGGGGTTCGGCGCGAGGCTTCGCCTCTGCTCAGGATGACACTCTTTGGGGCATCGCCCCTCTGAGATTCGGCTGCAAGTGACGCGCTGTGTCGCTTTCCACTCAGGATGACATGTCGTTAAGGCATCGCCCGTGAAGGAGCTCGGCGCGAGGCATTCTGCCTCTTGCTCAGGATGACACGCTCTTCGGCGAAATAGGTCAGTGGGATTTGAGCATTTTTAACATTTCTGCGGCGACGGCGGCGCGGGCCTCGCTTTTGCTCCTTGCGGATGCGGTGCATTTGAGGTCGCCGACCGAGCATTCGAAGGCGAACATTTTTGCGTAATCGTCGGAAGTGCCGCATTCGCCGAGGTCGACGAAGACGGGCGTGGGCAAATTGCTTTTGGCGGTGTACGAGCGGAGGTTGTTTGTGCTTATCATGTCGGGGGCGGAGGCTTTGCCGAGCTTGGCCTCGCGAGCCTTGAGAAATTCAAGCGCGTTTTCCGCGGCGGCGGAGTCCGCGATCTTGCAGTTCTTTCCGACGCCGGTGCCGACGACCTCGTCGCCTACTATGCAGGCTCTTGTATAGAGCTTTTTGTGATCGGGACCTTCCTCAGAGACGGTTTCGTATCTCGGGGGGGCAAGGCGCCTGGACTTGTCGGCGCACCATTCCTGGACGGCGTTCTTCGCGCTTTGAATAACGCGGGCGTCCCTCGAAAGGTATACACCCGTGTCGAGCATTATGCTTACGGAGCGGATGACGGTCTGCATATCCATGCCGCAGTCGATGTATATCGCGGCGATTATGCTTTCGAACAGGTCCTCCATTACGGAGGGCTCGTTTTCTATTCCGAGCTTTCCGTCGCCCTCGCCCATGCGGAGAAATTTTTGGAGGCCGAGCTCACTCATGCTCTTGGAGAGGTTCTTTTTATCGCTGAGGCGGGATTTTATGCTTGAAAAATCGCCCTCGCGCAGGGGAGTTTCCATTCCGTATTTATAGCGCTTCGTATTTTCCGACATGAGCACGGTGATTATCGCAAGGGACAGAACGCCGTCACCGATGAATTCGAGCACCTCGTTCGATGAATATTTTATCGGAGCGCGCCTGTCCTGCTCATTGCAGAAGCTCGTGCGCGTGAACGCCTGAGTAAGCAGGCTTTTGTCCTTAAAGGAGTAGCCTATTGTCTTTTCTATTTCGGGGATGTTGGATTCAAAATCAAGCTTCATAAGATATTTACTTACTCCTTTATTATTTAATACTCATTTATTATATCATCTTAATCTTAAAATGTCAAGAGAAATCAATACGCGAGCGCGCGAGCGCCCTCAAAAATCGCAAAAAGCGGACGCACGGGCGGAGCGATGCGGACTTTTGCAAAAAGGTGCTTGAAAAAACGCGGACGCTGATGTATAATTAAAGAAAAAACGAAAGCGGGGGCAAACAGTTGAACGTAAGGGAAGAATCTTTAAAGAAGCATTATGAGTGGGCGGGGAAGATCGAGGTCGCGGCAAGGACATCGGTCAAAAGCAGCGAGGAGCTCTCGCTGGCTTACACTCCCGGCGTTGCCGAGCCGTGCCTCGAGATACAAAGGGATTACGAAAAGTCCTTTGAGCTTACGAGGCGGTGGAACACCGTTGCGGTCATAACAGACGGAACGGCGGTGCTCGGACTCGGAGATATAGGACCGGAGGCGGGCATGCCCGTCATGGAGGGAAAGTGTGTGCTCTTCAAGGAGTTCGCGGGTGTTGACGCTTTTCCCATATGCCTGCGGACGAAGGACGTCGACGAGATCGTCAGGACGGTGTATCTTATCTCCGGTGGCTTCGGCGGTATCAATCTCGAGGACATTGCCGCGCCGCGCTGCTTTGAAATAGAGCGCAGGCTGAAGGAGATATGCGACATCCCCGTCTTTCATGACGATCAGCACGGGACTGCGGTCGTTGTCGGGGCGGCGGTGCTGAACGCCCTGCGTTATACGAAAAAGAACATATCGGAGATCAAGTGCGTTATCAACGGCGCGGGCTCTGCCGGGATAGCGATCGCAAAGCACATCATGAAGCTCGGGGTCAAAAATCTGATAGCGGTCGACCGATTCGGCATTATTACAGAGGGGATGAGCGGATTGAATCCCGCGCACGAGGAGCTCTCGCACCTGACGAACAGAGAGCATGTGAGCGGCACGCTCGCCGACGCTATGCGCGGGGCGGATCTGTTCATCGGCGTTTCCGCGCCCGGATGCGTGAGCGAGGAGATGATAAGGTCGATGAACAAGGACCCGATAGTTTTCACTATGGCAAATCCGACCCCCGAAATAATGCCCGATCTTGCTCGCGCCGCAGGCGCCGCGGTCGTCGGAACGGGACGCTCCGATTTCCCCAATCAAATTAATAATGTAATGGCTTTTCCCGGGATCTTCCGCGGTGCGCTTGATGTAAGGGCGTCCGATATAAACGAGGAAATGCAGATGGCGGCCTCGGCGGCGATCGCGGGGCTGGTTTCGGATGAGGAGCTTCGTGCGGATTACATCATGCCGTACGCCTTTGACGAGCGGATAGGCACGGCGGTCGCGAGGGCGGTCGCGGAGGCGGCAAGGTCAAGCGGCGTTGCGAGAAAGTGAGTGCGCGGGGGTGTGACGGGCGTAACGAGAGGTGGACGAGCTCCTTTTAAGTGCGTATGACGGGCATAACGAAAGGGGTACGAGATCCCGGCAAGGCGCGAGGGCGCCTGCCGCCCTTCGGGTTCGGTTCCAATCGGCGCGGGCGCCGATTTTCACTCAGGATGACAGGGTCTTTGGGGCTCGGCGCTTGTTGCGTTTGACCGACGTACCGAAATGGGAACGAGATCCCGATGCGGACATTCGCTCCGCATCGCCCCTGTGGGGTTCGGCGCGAGGCTTCGCCTCTTGCTCAGGATGACACGGTCTTTGAGGCGTGGTGCGTATGATGGGCATAATAAAAGGGGAACGAGATCCCGGCAAGGCGCAGAGCGCATGCCGCCCTCCGGGTTCGGCTACGGGCAGCTGCCCTCCGCTCAGGATGACACGTTTTTAAGGTATTAAATAAATATATAAAAAATTAATATGCAATGTGCACAAAACGGGGCAAAAAAACTTGTGCAAATTGCAAGAACTTTATTTTCGTTTATTTCTTCCGCTTGACTTATCTGCCGATTTGTGATATGATAAAAACGTAAAGTGGCGTGATTTATAAGCGCGTTTGTTGAAAGTTCGCGTGCTTAGCCATTCGCTCCTTGCTTTTATTTGAAAGCGCGGGGCGGAATACCACAAAGCTTTCAACTCGGCTCGCGTTACAAGGGGGACGCTCGCCGAAGCTTTAATCCCCAAAAATTTAAAAAGGAGAAACTGAAAAGATGAAAAGAAGTTTCTATGCACTTTTGTGCATAATGCTCATGTGCTGTGCTTTTCTCTTTGTAGCGTGTGATGACGAAAAAGAACCAGAAGCACCGGCGCATACGCACTCGTATACAGAGGAAATCATAGAGGACGCAACATGCACAACGCCCGGCACCAAAAAGCTTACATGCTCTTGCGGTGACACAAAGACGGAGACAATCCCCGCAAAGGGCCATGAGTGGGGTGCCCAAACGGAGGTAGTGGATGCGACATGCGGCCAGGCCGGCTCGTACAAGCACACTTGCACGCGTGAGGGTTGCGGCTTTTCCGAGACAGTGACAGTTCCCGCAACGGGTGGTCACACCTACGGTGAATGGATCACCGATACGGACGCAACATGCACGACTGCAGGCTCTAAGCACAGAGTGTGCTCCGGTTGTCAGAACGAGGAAATCGCTTCCATAGACCCGCTCGGTCACTCTTGGGGCGAATGGGAAACGATTGAGGCACCGACATGCGGCCAGGCCGGCTCGCACAAGCATAAGTGCCAGCGCCCGGGATGCAATGTGGAAGAGACAGAGGTCGATCCCGCAACGGGCAACCACATTTACGAGGATGGCATATGCACCGGATGCGGAAAGGAAGAGCCTAAAGCATGCGATCACGTTTGGGTCCCCGCAACCTGCACGACTCCCAAGACGTGCTCCAAGTGCGGTGAGACAGAGGGCGGCGCTAAGGGCCATACATATGCCGACACGTGGAGTACGGACAACAACTCTCACTGGAAGAATTATACCTGCGGATGCACGGGCAAGGGCTACGAGCAGAAGCATACATTCGATTACAATGATGACGGTGACGAGGTCTGCACGATCTGCGGATACAACTGCACGACAGAGAACCACGAGCATCAGTTCAGCGACGAATGGTCATATGACAGCGATGAGCACTGGCACAGCGCTATCTGCGGACACGATGATGAGGTCACCAATGTTGGCGAGCACGTTGATGATGACGGTGACGATGTCTGCGATGTCTGCGGCGCGAGACTCGTTGACGCATACGACCCCACGGCTAAGTACAACACTTACAACTGGGATAAGACAACTATCTATGTCTGCCTGAATGAGAACTCCAACAACCAGGAGCTTTCTTCGCAGCTCAGAAGATATCTTGCAGGCGATACGGATCAGAGCGACTATGTCGACACATTGGTCGCACAGCGTAACGCAGGTGCTTACAGTACCACCAACGTCAACGTAATTTATACTTATTGGGGTGAGAATGACACCAACACCGACAGCTCCAGCTGGGGTCAATCTATCACAAAGATGGTCGAGACCGTAATGGCCAACGCTCCTGCGAGCCCCGACATCTACTGCAACCAGATATACGACATGGTTTCCGCTTCTCTCCAGAAGTGCTTCGCAAACATTCGTACAACGAAGCTCAGCGGCGGCGACAACAACTTCTCCTTCACGGAGCAGGAGTTCGTTGACTACGCAGACGCGTACGGCGAGGAATACGGATACATGATGGAGTACATGACTGAGCTCGGCTTCTCCGTTAAGAAGCAGTACCTCATCGCATCCGATTACTTCATCGACCTTGTACGTGCGTTCTTCGTAGTTCCGCTTAACATTTCGCTGCTCGGCGAGATTGACGGAACCGAGGTCGGACTCGGTGACGATGACGGCTATTTCACCGTTGACGATTTCTATACAATGGTAATGGCCAAAGAGTGGACATACGATACTCTCATCAAATATGCAGATGCCATATACGATCCTACCTCCGGTGTGGCAGGCGGAAGCATAAACGACAGAAACGGAATCATACTTACATCCTCCAACGGAATGGTTGCTTCGGCACTTCTTTACACGACTTCCGTTAAGATCTTCACAAGACAGCTTGACGAGACGACGGGCTTCTACAAGTGTTCATACCCCGACACCAACGACGATCTTGTAAACTACTGCGCTAAGCTCGCAGAGCTTGCAGGCTCCGTAGGTGTACACGTTGAGGCAGTTGACCACATGGCAGTCCGTGAGCAGTTCACGAGCGACAACGTGCTCTTCGGCGGTATCATCCTTCTCGGTTCTCTCGAGTATGGAGAGTACCAGGATATGAAGAGCTCCTCCAGAGGCGGCTTCGGTATCCTTCCCGTGCCTGTTTACAGAGAGGGCGACAGCTACCTTACTCTTATCCACAACATGGGACGTATCGCAGGTATCGCGGCAAACACGACAGAGTTTGCACAGTGCTCCGCGTTTATAGACTACCAGTCTACGCACTCCTCCGACATACTTAACGAGTACTACGAGTCCAAGCTCCAGTACGAAATGGCCGGCGGTTCGAAGGGAAATATTACGATCCTTAACTACATCCGTGAGAATGTACGTTCCGCATTCGATAAGACATACGAGGATGCGATCGGTTACTACTTCAAAGGCTTAGATTCTCAGGCATCCGCAACATCTTGGGCAGGTATCCTTCAGACGAACGGATATAAGGTAACGACGATGCGTGACCTTTACCTCTCCAACAAGAATACGAGAGCTACTTACCTTGAGGATATAATCAAGGCTTACGATCAGCTTCCGGAATGATTCGTAGGTTCGAATTGAATTTAAACGAATAACGGGCGTCCCGCACTCGGAATAAGAGTGCGGGACGTTTTTTGCGTGTGCGGCGCAGAGCGCAGGGGAGAGCTCGGGGATGCCGAGCCGCGGCGGGGCGGTGTTTTTTTCGGCGGAGGGGGCTTGCATCTTGACTTTGCGGTGAATTTGTGGTATTGTATTTATATAATATAAAGGAAAGAAGGAGAGGAGAGCGGAATGAGGATAATTCTCGCATCTCAATCGCCGCGCCGCCGCGAGCTGCTCGGCGAGCTTTATTCGGATTTTGAAATAATTCCGTCGGATGCGGACGAGGCGCTCGACGGCGGGGTGGAGCCGCCCCGTGCGGCGGAGCTGCTCGCGATAAGGAAGGGGGCGGCCGTGGCGGCGCGGGAGGCGGACGCCCTGATCATATCTTCGGACACACTCGTTGCGCTGGACGGAGCCATACTCGGAAAGCCGCGCGACGAGGCAGAGGCGGCGCGGATGCTCGCATCGCTCAGCGGGCGCGGACACCTTGTGCACACCGGAGTTGCGGTGCATTACAGGGGCAGGGTCTATTCCGGCACGGACACGACATGCGTGCGCTTTCGTACAATATCGGATGAGGAGATCGAGGATTATATAAGGAGCGGTGAGCCGATGGACAAGGCGGGCGCATACGGCATACAGGGCGAGGGCGGAAAATTCGTCGAGGGGTATGACGGGAGCTTTGACACGGTCGTCGGACTCTCGCTCGAGCTGACGAAAAAGCTGATAAAGGCGGCGACGGAGGATGAATAAGAGAGAAAAGAAGGAGCGGATGGCGGCGATAACCGAGCGCCTGCGCGGTGTTTATCCGTATGCGCCGTGCGCGCTTGAGTACGGAGGAGATCCGTGGCGCCTCGCGGTGATGGCGCGCCTGTCCGCACAGTGCACGGACGCGCGAGTGAACATAGTATCACGCGAGCTGTTTGAGAGGTTTCCGACGCCTCGGGCGATGGCGGACGGGGATATAGAGGAGATAGAGCATGCTGTGCGCCCCTGCGGCCTTTACAGGATGAAGGCGGCGAATATAAGGGATATGTCGCGCATGATCATCGAGCGCTTCGACGGTGAGGTGCCCGACACGATGGACGAGCTGCTCACGCTCCCGGGTGTGGGGCGGAAGATCGCAAATCTTTTGCTCGGCGATATATTCGGCAAGCCGGCGGTCGTCTGCGACACGCACTGCATAAGGATCTGTGGCAGGCTCGGAATGTATCCCGAGGGGGAAAAGGATCCCACCCGTGTTGAGAAAATACTGCGCGAGCTCATCGAGCCGCAGGAGGGGAGCGACCTTTGCCACAGGCTGGTGATCTTCGGCAGGGAGACGTGCACCGCGCGCAGTCCGAGGTGCGGTGACTGTCCGCTCGCCGATCTGTGCGTGCATAATGAGAGGAGCGGGAAATGAAGAAAAAGCTTTCCATGCCCGTCATCACCGAGGGTAAGTACGACAAGATCGCCCTGAATGCAATCTTCGACTGCACGGTCATAACCACGGGCGGCTTCGGCATATTCAATTCAAAGGAAAAGCAGGTGCTCCTGCGCCGCATGGCGGCGGACGGGGTGATAGTTCTCGTCGATTCCGACGGCGGGGGGAGGCAGATACGCTCGTTCCTCTCCTCGATAATTCCGCCCGACAAGGTGCACAATCTTTATATTCCGAGGATAGAGGGAAAGGAGCGGCGCAAGGCGCGGCCCGGGCGCGCGGGCGTTTTAGGCGTTGAGGGGATGCCGCGCGAGGTGCTGGAGCGGGTGTTTGCTCCCTTCGTTATCGGCGAAAAAGTCGACACGGGTACGTGCCGACAGGTGACAAAGCTCGATTTTTACACAGACGGGCTCTCGGGCGGGCCGTGCTCGGCGGGACTGCGCGAGCGGCTCTGCTTTATGATGGAGCTCCCGCACGACATGACGGCAAACGCACTGCTCGAGGCGGTGAATCTTTTGTACACCTACGAGGAGTATAAGGAGAAGGTCGCGGCGCTGCACGCGCAGGATTGAGGCCCCCCGAGGCGGAGGGTATTTTATCCTTTAACTTAGTTATATTATAATAATATAGATATTTTTTAAATACCTCTTTACTTTTGGGAATGTTTGTGGTATAATAACATCAGTGAATACTTGCGCATGCAAGTATTCGCGGGCGTTACCGCCCGTCACGTATGCGCGAGGCGCATACGTCTTCGTTATTTACGGCCTCGCAAAAATGTCCGTGCAAGCACACATTTTTGCTTCGTGGTATAATGTACAGAGGAAGGATTGCTGACGCAATTCTTCACGGGGCAGAGCCCCGTTGCAGTGAAAGTGCGTTTGACGGACGTACCGAAGGGGTCACGAGATCCCGGCAAGACGCGTAGCGCATGCCGCCCTCACGGGTTCGGCTACAGGCTTCTCCCTCCGCTCAGGATGACATGTCTTTAGTGCATCGCCCTTACGGGTTCGATGCGAGGTGTTCCACCTCTTGCTCAGGATGACACGCTCTTTGATGCATTGCCTTTGCGGCTTCGGATTCCTGTCTGAGGAGCGCGGTATGCTTATTTAATTTTAATCTGATTTTATTTTTTAAATTATATATGGAGGAAACACAAATGATAGAAAGAAAGAAAATTTCTATGGACGGTAACACCGCCGCCGCACACGTTTCGTATGCGTTCACGGAAGTTGCCGCCATCTATCCCATCACACCTTCCAGCCCTATGGCTGAGGTGACCGACACATGGAGCGCATCCAACAAGAACATTTTCGGTGAGCCTGCGAAGAACATCTTCGGCCAGAACGTCAATGTTGTCGAGATGCAGTCCGAGGCAGGTGCCGCAGGTGCTGTCCACGGTTCTCTTGCAGCCGGCGCGCTTACAACAACCTACACCGCATCGCAGGGACTTCTTCTTATGATCCCGAACATGTACAAGATCGCGGGCGAGCTTCTCCCCTGTGTTATCCATGTTTCCGCAAGATGCGTTGCATCGCACGCGCTTAACATTTTCGGCGACCATTCGGACGTATATGCATGCCGTCAGACCGGATTTGCCATGCTCGCGGAGACGAACCCGCAGGAGATCATGGACCTCGGCGCTGTCGCACACCTTTCCACGATAAAGGGCAGAGTCCCGTTCCTCAACTTCTTTGACGGATTCAGAACCTCGCACGAGATCCAGAAGGTTTCCGCATGGGATTACGAGGATCTTAAGGAAATGGTCGACATGGACGCCGTTAAGGCATTCCGCGACAATTGCGTAAACCCCGAGTCCCCCATCCTCCGCGGATCGGCGGAGAACGGCGATATATTCTTCCAGCACAGAGAGGCGTGCAACTCTTACTACAACGCGCTTCCCGCTGTTGTTGAGGAATATATGGACAAGGTCAATGCCAAGCTCGGCACAAACTACAAGCTCTTCAACTACTACGGTGCACCCGATGCAGATCGCGTCATCGTTGCTATGGGCTCTATATGCGACACGGCAGAGGAGGTCATCGACCACATGCTTGCAGCAGGCGAGAAGGTCGGTCTCGTTAAGGTAAGACTTTACAGACCCTTCGTTGCCGCAAAGCTGGCTGAGGCTATCCCCGCAAGCGCAAAGGTTGTCGGCGTTCTTGACAGAACGAAGGAGCCCGGTTCGCTCGGCGAGCCTCTTTACCTCGATGTCGTTGCGGCACTTGCCGAGGTCGGCAGACAGGACATCAAGGTTGTCGGCGGAAGATACGGTCTCGGTTCTAAGGACACGACGCCCGCATCCGTATTCGCAATCTACGAAAACCTTGCAAAGGCGGAGCCCAAGAATCACTTCACCGTCGGAATCGTTGACGACGTTACGGGTCTTTCTCTCCCCGAGAAGGCAGCGCCCAACACCGCTCCCGTTGATATGATTCAGTGCAAGTTCTGGGGTCTTGGCGGAGACGGAACCGTCGGTGCGAACAAGAACTCCATAAAGATCATAGGCGACCACACGGACAAGTATATCCAGGCATACTTCCAGTATGACTCGAAGAAGACCGGCGGTATCACCATCTCTCACTTGAGATTCGGTGACAGCCCCATCAAGTCCTCATATTATATTAATAAGGCGGATTTCGTTGCTTGCCACAATTCCGCATATCTTGCAAAGTATGACATGATCTCGGATGTAAAGCCGGGCGGAACATTCCTTCTCGACTGCCAGTGGACGGACGAGGAGCTCAACGCTCATCTTCCCGCATCCGTTAAGAGCTATATCGCAAACAACGGTATCAAGTTCTACACGATCAATGCAACACAGATCGCTATTAATCTCGGAAACGCAAAGGTAAAGAACACGGTCCTTCAGTCCGCATTCTTCACTCTTGCAAACATCCTTCCCATCGACGAGGCCATCGAGTACATGAAGAAGGCCGCTTACAAGTCGTATATCAAGAAGGGCCAGGCGATCGTTGACCTCAACTATGCCGCTATCGACGCAGGTAAGGACGCCCTTCACGCTGTTGCTGTTCCCGAGGATTGGAAGAATGCAGGCGAGACACCCGCTGCCGCAAGGGTTACGGGCAAGAGAGCAGACCTTGTCGATTTCGTAAACGAGATAGTTAATCCCGTTACGGCGATGAAGGGCGATTCGCTTAAGGTATCATCGTTCATGCCTTATGTTGACGGTCACCTTCCTCAGGGAGCATCCGCTTATGAGAAGCGCGGCGTTGCCGTTACCGTTCCTCAGTGGAATCCCGAGACATGTATCCAGTGTAACAACTGCGCATTTGTATGCCCGCATGCATGCATCCGTCCCTTTGCAATGACCGAGGAGGAGGCTGCCGCAGCACCTGCAAATACGAAATTCACGAAGAGCCCCGTAGCAAAGACGACATACAAGTTCACGATGGCAGTAAGCCCCATGGACTGCATGGGCTGTACTCTTTGCGTAAAGGCGTGCCCTGTTACCGCAAATGCGGCGAAGACAGGCAAGGCTCCTGCGCTTGAGATGAAGCCGATCGCAACTCAGCTCGATCAGCAGCCCGCTTACGATTACGCCGTTGCAAACGTTGCGGAGAAATCCGAGCTTATCAACGTTACCGTTAAGGGCAGCCAGTTCAAGCAGCCCCTGCTTGAGTACTCCGGCTCCTGCGCAGGCTGTGCGGAGACATCGTACGCTCGTCTTATCACTCAGCTCTTCGGCGAGAGAATGTATATATCCAACGCAACCGGATGCTCCTCGATCTGGGGTGGATCCGCGCCTGCAACGCCTTACACCGTTAACAACAAATCCGGCAGAGGACCCGCATGGGCGAACTCCCTCTTTGAGGACAACGCAGAGCACGGTCTCGGTATGTATATCGGTCAGAAGGCTATCAGAAACAAGCTTATCGCCATGGTAGAGGAGATGGCTGCGTCCGAGAAGGCGTCCGACTCCTTCAAGGCTGCCGCAAAGACGTTCCTTGACACGAAGGAGAACGGCGCGGCAAACGAGTCTGCGACAAAGGCCCTCGTAGCAGAGCTTGAGATCGCGGCAAAGGAGGGCTGCCCCACGGCTGCGGCAATTCTCGCGGAGAAGCAGTTCCTTTCCAAGAAGGCAGTATGGATGTTCGGCGGCGACGGCTGGGCATACGATATCGGATTCGGCGGTCTTGACCACGTTCTTGCTTCCGGCGAGGATGTAAACATCATGGTATTCGACACCGAGGTTTACTCCAACACGGGCGGACAGGCATCCAAGGCATCCAACATCGGTCAGGTTGCACAGTTTGCGGCTGCAGGTAAGGCAATCGGCAAGAAGAATCTCGCAGAGATCGCAATGTCTTACGGCTATGTTTACGTTGCACAGATCGCTATGGGCGCTGACATGAACCAGACGCTGAAGGCGAT